>CANIGN010000001.1 GCA_947467125.1 Bacteriovoracaceae bacterium
GATCTTCCTCGCGATGAAGACCTCAAACATACAATTCGCTACGGATTACGTGGAACAGGAATGCTTCCGTGGGATTTATCAGACAAAGATCTCGACTCAGTTGTTCAATACATCAAAACTTTTTCTCCTGTTTGGAAAGAAAAAGTTGCCGGTGAGGCGCTCGGTATTTCAAAAGATCCTTGGGGTGTCGCTCGTGCCTCAGAAGCGATTGCACAAGGTGAAAAAGTTTATCATGGACTCGCTCAATGCTGGGCTTGTCACCCAACTTATCAATCGATGGATAAAATTAGCGAGTACTCAAAAGAACTCACAAACAACGACGTCAAATCCATACGTGCTCGGCCGCACATATCCACATTGCTCGACTCTGATTATGGAACAAAATACATGCCCCCCGACTTCACAAAAAGTTTTATCAAAACAAGTGGCTCAGTCGAAACAACCTATTTACTCCTGAATGCAGGAGCAAGGGGATCTGCAATGATGGGATGGAAGGGAATGCTTTCTGCTAAGGCAGACCCCGAAGAATCTGAACGCAACCAATGGGCTGTTGCCTATTATGTAAACCATCTTCATAAATTGAAATACAATCTCGAAGCTCGCACAAAATTTATGAACGACCTAAACGAAAGAAGAGCAAAATATGACCGATACGACGACGCAGGCGGCGCAAGCCCCAACAAATAAAAATATTCAAACTGATTACTCGCAACTTTTTGAATCAAAATCCTTTTGGCTTTTTGTCGTAGGAGTTCTCTTTTCACTTCCACTTATCATGAGTTTCATGCGTCCAAAGATTGAGCAAAAACCTATTTTGGGAACGATCCAAGAATTTAAACTTCAAAACCAAGACGGTAGAGACTTTTCAAACAGAGATATCGCAGGATCGGTGCTTCTTGTGAATTTTGTTTTCACATCCTGCCCCAGTACTTGTCCCATGCTCACAAAGACAATGGCTGATGTTCAAGTGCGTTTAAAGGGCACTGGTAAAAGCGTGCAACTTCTAACTGTGAGTGTTGACCCTGAGCACGACACTCCCGAGGTTCTTAAAGCCTATGCAAAGAAACATTTTGCAGATTTAAGTACATGGAGTTTCATCACCGGATCTAAAGAGGACATTCGTAAGTTAGTTGTGGGTTCTTTTGCTTCGCCTTTGAGCATTGAAAGCTCCGACAAGCCCGATGATATGTCTGCAGGATTTCAGATTGCTCACGGAGAGCATTTTGTTTTGGTCGATCAGCTAGGGCGAATTCGCTCCTACGAGCACATCAATAGCCCCAAAGACATTAACCGGGTTATGAGAGACATTGCGATCTTGGTGAACACTCCCCCAAAGAGCTAAATAACTATTATTCAGCTTTCATTTCTTGAACTTCAAAATCGTGATGGTACTTTGTGCCTCGAGTCTCAATAAAAGAAACGGGTAATTCGAGTGACCTAAAGGCATCCACAAATTGCTTCTTTACCTTTTCTCGATTCATGACTTTTTCATAAACTTCTAAAACGTTTGAAGTGTAAATCGTTGCTCCATTTGAATTTGCTTTGAGTCGAGGCGCAAAGTTTTCCCAAAATAAACTCTCAACAGAAGCGACGACATAACTCGCATTGAGCATGAGAGCTTTCATCTTTTGAAAGTTTTCTGGACTTGAGAGAAAAGTGACGTTCTTTTCGTAAAGAGCTTCCTTTTCATGCTCTGAAAGTCCAAAGATTCCTTTAGCCTGGGTCGGAAAATAACGATTTTTGAAAAGGGTCAAAACAACCTCATAGGAAGATCCACGACTATTGGGAAACAAATCAGGACCATTATTCATATAAGAATCTTGAAAAGCTTTCACGATCTCGAGAACCTTTTCTTTTTCTGGATCTGTCGATTTTTCTTTGATTCTTCGAAGAAGCTCTTCACTCAATTCTTGGCGCTGAACTTTGGGGTCAATTACTTCTCCCTCGAACCACGCAAAGTCTTCCCATGTATCAAAATCCTCAATGAGTTTGAGTGAATTTTTTTCGTAATGTTTTTGAGAAGCTTTTAAGAATAAATACTTGTAAAAATCCGCAGGACTTTCAGAAACTTCGAACAAAGCTCTGAAAAAATATCTCTGCAAAATAAGTGGTTCATAGTTAATATCAAAAAGAACAAGTTTTTTTGCATCAGAACGCAAAGCCAAATCCCACGAAGCATTGTTTCCAATGCCAAAGAAAACATCTCTTTGAGGAAGCTTTTGGGGGAGTTTAAAAATATCAAACTCATTACTCACCATATGACCACCCCTCACCAATCCCAAAGGACGAGGAGCTTGCGAATCATAGACTAAGGATTTTGATTTTCTAAAACTTTGAACGAGAGGCGACTCCGTAACAATGATTTTTCGATCTTCAAGACTGTTGGAATCATCATGAGCCCTGAGAATCTTTGAGCAATCTTGGAGTACTGAATCCCCAGCTAATACCGCTGGAAGAGATAAAAAGTTTAGAAGGAGCAAAAAAATCAGTTTAAATATATTCATGAAGGGGGAAACTCGTTTTGACGCATTATATCAAAAACAACGCTTCAAGAGTAGCTCAAAATGGGTTCACAAAGCGCAATAAAGAGCGACAACTGTCTTTTGCCTTGTTTAATAGGGCTTTTACGCGCTCTTTTTGCTTTATTTTCATCAAAGGAGCCACAAACTGGATACGATTGTACTCCAGTGCCCTCGAAACAGCTTTCTTGCCCTTTGGTTGAAAGAGGTAATCTTCCACAAACATATTTTTGAAATTTAAATCTTTTTCAAAAACTTCATTTTTTACGATCAAAAAATGCAAAAACATGTCGTTCAACTCCATCAACTTCAAAAGAGCATTTGGAAATTTATAAAAAACTTTTCTAAAAGAAGCAGCGGTCTCTGTACGACCATTCACAACTTTTACAAGATAAGAAAAATCCTTTTTTTGAGAAGAAATACATTTATCTAAAGCTAGACCTAATGCTTCTTTTACCTGTGGAAATCGTGCAAGAGCTGTATCTTGATTTTTGGCAATCGAAAAAAGAGTGCCAAGATCACCACTCTGATCTGCAACCTCTATCAATCTTAAGAGCGCATTCGGATACTCGTTAAAAATCTTCGCAACGTCTTTTAAGTTGAGTATCGTCCAAACTTCTCGATCTTTTAAATCCTTCGCTTCATCAACAAGCCTCATCAATTCAATTTCAAAAAATGCTTTTGAAGAAGGATGAGCCTCAAGAGCCAACTGAGGAAATTGAGCCATATTATCGATGCGATCCTCAATACGACGACGATCACGCGAAATTTTTAAAATTTCTGTCTCTAAAAATTTAGGATTGATGTTTCTTTCGTAAAAAGCCACATCGAGATCAATTAATTTCTTAAAAGTTTGCATGTGCCCTGATTTTAGATCAAGAACATCCTCGCCTTTTTCAAGGTATCCTTGGAAAAACCCCTCCAACATAGATCGCCATTCAGGATCTTTATTGAGATGTTTTTTTTGGGCCTGAATAAAATCCCAACCCAAATGTGGAGCGCGCTCTTCTTCGAGAGCCCCCTTCACATCATTTCTCATCAGAAGCAGAGACTCCACCAAATGATCTTGAGAAAAAGCATCAGCAGCATTCATTCTTCCGATCAAAAAGAGTGGCCCGCTTCTTTGAAAAGAAAATGGATCAAAATCAGGCCCATAAATTTCAGAAGCGTATTTCAAGAACGTTTTTGAAAATTGCTCAACAGAACTCGCCTCTGAATTCCTGAAATTAAAAGACAAAACTCTGTAGTGGCCAAGTGATTTAAGACGAACTCCGCTATTTCGAGCTATTTTCCAAACGGAATCCTTGTCACCGATCAGCTCATTCTTAATGAGGCGTAAAACGAGCTGCTCTTCGAGCTCTGCTTTTGACTTCTTTTTTTGATCATAAGACGGGATAAGACGAAGCACTTTTGTTCCATCTTTTTTCATCCCATCATAAATCATCCCACCGCCGTACATCCCACTGCTATACAAACCCACAATTTTCTCGGACATAGGATCGACAGGAGAAAAATCAACAGGCTTACCCACCACAACGTTCTCTACATACGCAGGAGCTTCTTGAACGACTTGTCCAGCCCCCACATTCATACTCACTGAATTTCCATCCGAAATAACCAAGTAATCATGAGGATGTCGCCTGTATTCTTCTTCGATAAACTCATCAAAAAAAGATTTTTTACCAACGACTCCTTCTTTATCTTTCAGAATAATATCGCCTTTAATAGCGTGGCTCATGATATCCACCACACTCGAAATTTCTCCTGTTTTTTCATTTTTAATGGGAGTAAGTCCCACATAGCCTTCCATTTTTCCATCGCCATTTTCGACGAAAATTGTTCGAGCTCCTTCAAGCGCATGCACTGCCCATCTCCTGGGAGTCAGTGAGCCACTTGTAGCACCTCCTACGCATTCACCTTTTTTGCGACCTGCGAAAAAGGCATGGAAAGCTCTGGGGCTTGGCTTAAAAAACAATTCCGTTCCTGCTTGATTCTTTAAGCGTAAAGTTGCTCGAGTCGCATCTTCATGAAGTTCATAAAAAAAGTATCGATTGGATTGTTCAAAGTGATTTCGAAAGTCCTTTTTTCCCTCTCTTACTTTTTCACTTTGTAAAACCCACGCGTCCAACTCTTCTTTATGAGTATCGTCGAGATGGTTACGTATTGCTGACATCTCAATTCCTGCAGCATGAAGATCTTGTATCTTGGTTACAAGACCAGGACTCATTCTTGGATCTGCTATTTTTTGAAATTCTTTCATGTTTTCAATCCCAGACTGATAAGACTTTACAAAGTCACGAAGAGTTTCGGAGTCAAAACTGAGATACTCCAACATCCGAGAAGGGATTTTAAATTTTTCGGCAATTCCAATTTTTTGAAAGTTTTTAAAATTTCCAAACTTTTCTAATTCAGTCGCAATAATATCCGCATCACCTGAGAAAAGTTTATCGCTCACTCTCTCATCATTCATTAAGTCATACGCAAGATCCCCAGACATAAAAGCCAATCTCTTACGCATATGATCTTCATTCTTTTTTAAAAGCAAAAGAGCTGTCCTGTTCATACCCATCTTTTGCTTGTATTCAGCCTTTGCGGATCTTGAAAGAGAAGCAAACTGCTCGGGCCTCAAGAAGCCTGCCACATCACGAATTCGCTCTTGCTCGATTTCAAAATTTTCAAATTCAGCAACAAATTTTTTGATCTCAATGTTTCTTTGTTCATCACTGAGTCCCAAAAGATATCCACTTCCTCGGGCAGCTTGAATTTTAATTCGATCAATCGCACCTAAACTTGCATCTCTTTTAATTTCTAGGCCAGTCCCCGAATGCTCCCCTTTGATGGAATAAATTTCTTTTTGCCAATCTGGATTTTTTTTCCAAGCCACTTCAGCAAATTCAGGAATTTTTTCTGCAAGATCTTTTATCTGCTCAAAAAATCTATCAAAGACGGGATCAAAAACAATTTCTTCTTTTAAATAAAGCTTTAAGACTATTCGATATTCTTCAATGGCCGACGGATCGCTAAGAAAATCATTTAAGGTTTCATAGCGAGCTGTAACAGCTTCAAGCTTTTCTAAAGATTGCGCATTCAGAAACGACAAAAAACCTAACGATAAAAGAAAAGAAATTCGGCGAATATAATGAAGCATTTTGGTTTTTGACATTTTTAAAGCAAAGATCAAACGTCAGCTCTTTGACTTTTATATACCAAACAAAAACTCCGACAAAGCATATAGTTGTGAGCCTCAATCCCAAAAAGACTTTTTTCATAAGCTTCTGGATATTGTCCATTTCCTTTTCAAGCGAAGATACTCATCCCGAAAAATGTAAGAAAATCATAACCCTTAGCTCTCATACTGAACAAAAAGTAGACAGTGCCGACCTCGTTCATGACAAAATTATAAAGTGGATTTCTGAGCATAAAAAAATTCCTGCAGGTTTTAAAGACTGGTCTAACTTAGGTATCAACTATGGGAAATTCACAGGATCTGGTGACTATGCCCAAGGCGGAGAAAGTCATCGATCACGCTTCCATAATAGCCCCGAGGAGGCTTTCACGAAGCTCCTCGAAAAGATCGAAAGTGGCAACAGACTTGTCTCTCTCTCAGAAAAAGAAAAAGCAGACATCCTTCTTGATCTCAAAATACGAGCTGGCGACGAAAGTGCTTATGCTGAAAAAATAAATCTCCTTAGAGAAGAGGCTTATGAAGAAGTGATTCAACACATCCTTCTTCATAAAAAAATCCCTACAAGCATTGAAATGACAAACTTCGGTGTGAATTACGGAAAATTCGCAGGAATTGGAGACTACTTTTCAGGAGGAGAAAGCTATCGATCACGCTTACACAATAGCCCCGAAGAGGCTTTTTCGAAGCTTCTCGAAAAGATTGAAAGCGGCAACAGACTTGTCTCTCTCTCAGAAAAAGAAAAAACAGAGATTATTCTTGAACTTAAAATAAGGTCAGGTCAGCCAAATGCTTATACAGAAAAAATTGACCGTTTAAGGCAAGCGGCTTATCAAAAAACTCTTGAACGAATCATTGAATACAAAAAAGTCCCCGCTGGATTTCAGGAGTGGAATAGCATTGGTGTGAACTACGGCAAGTTTGTGGGTGGAAGCGACTACGCTGCAGGCGGAGAAAGCCACGGATCTCGCTTGCACGACGGCCCCCCCGAGGCTTTTCAGGGCCTCTATTACTTTGCCGAAAACTCCCCCCTCCTAGAGAATAAAACCGAGCTCAAGACCGAAATTCTTAAAATAATCGCCGACAGATACCAAGCGGCCCTCAAAAGGGATAAAAGACGTCGCCAATAGAGGTTTTTGAAGACGATAAGCTTATACAAAGCACCTGCGTCATGATATTACCTAGGCCGTGAGTTTGAATTCCCTCCTCAAATCAGTCCTTCCCGAATTACCCGCTGTGAGCATCGAACGAGAAATCGAAACCCTGCAGATGCTCCCTGCTGAAACCCTCTTCTTATCCCTCAAAGAAGCCGATTCTGAGACCGCTCTTTGGGTTATGGAAAATGCTCGCGCGAGCCAAGTTCAAGGTGTACTTGATCTGGATTGCTGGCAAGGCGATGCGTTTTTACCAGAAAGATTTTTTCGCTATTTTGAATTCATCACCTACACCACTCCCGAGCGACTTCTGGAATACATGAAGGATCTCGATCCCGAAATTATTGTTTTATCCTTGATGGATGCAATCGAAGTCCTCGACTTTGATCCTCAGAATCCGCCTGAAGTGTCTGAATCACAATTACTGATTTCGCCCGGAAGCCAATATGCTTTGATCTTTAAAAAAGAAGATCCTGAACTTAAAGAACGAATTTTTCAGTGGCTAAACAAACTCTCCGCAATGGATTTCGACCTCATGAGAAGACATCTTGAAAGTCTGAAGTGGGAACAAAAAAACGACCTCGAAGAATTCGCTTATCAAATTAAAAAAGGAAGAGTGGAAGAATTAGGCTTCGTCGAAAGAGAAGAAGCTCTCAAATTCTTTTCACAAATTCGCGCTCCTGAGCTCAAAACAAAAATGTTAAATGAGCCTCTCAAAAAACACGTTAAAGAAGAAACTCCTCTTGTCGAAATTTTGGGAAGCGAAGATTTCTTGCCCCAACCTATTTCAAAAGCCGTCAAAGACGACGGGTTTTTTCGTAAGGCTCTTGAGAAAATCGAAAACACTCAACTCAAAGACATCTTACGAATGGAATTTGTTCGAACGATTAACGGAGTCTTTTCAGCGGAAGATATTCTCTCTCAAGACCTAAGCTTCTTGCGTGAATCTGCAAGCCGCACTCGCTCTTATCTTGACCTTGGCCTTCTTTATTTATCTGTTGGCAATATCGATCAAGCAGCCGAACATCTTTGTACTCAGCCTGTTTTCGAAATTGCTCGTTTGGGATGGTGCCTCTTGCAAGATCTCACACGCGCAAGCAAAGAAATTCGCTCAGAATACAACACGGCTATTTTTGAAAATGTAGATCGTCAACTTTTACAAGATTTAGAAGGACGTCACCCTGAGATTAAACATCCCGACGTGATCCGCGATCTAGAATTAAAAAATCCATCACTTATCTCGATTGAAAACATTCACCGAATAGCTGACCATGTCGGCGCATTGAGTGTGTGTGCTCATTTCTTGAGAGAAACCCTCAGCGCTTCACTCAAACTAAACGACGAAGCTATGGAATCCAATGAATCGGCATGGACACGTCTTGCAACGGGAATCTTTAGACAAAGTTGCTCTCGTGAATTTAGCGTTGCTCTCCTCAGCAAAAACGAATGGAATGAAACGAAAACTTCTTGGAACAAAGAAAGCTTTGATAAAATCTCAAATCTTATTTCTGAAAAAGTTCCTTCTGTTGGGAAGACTCTTTTCGTAAAACGTCTCCTCGAGAAGAAAAAAGAAATCCAAAAACTTATTGAAAGCGATACAATTCCCAATCCTCAATTTAGCCGTGCTCTGAGATGGGAAGTGTAGTGAAAAAAGCCTATCGAGTCTTATCGGGTATTTGGTTAGGGACGATTGTATTCTTTTCCCTCATTATTGCTCCTCAGATTTTTAAAGTCCTTCCACGTTTTGAAGCTGCAAAACTTCAAAACCATCTCTTTCCCTTTTATTATTCTGTAGGAATTATTTGCGGACTTGGAATGCTTCTTTACGCTTTTTTCAAAGATCAAAAGAAAATCATTTGGATCGGAGTGGCGTTAGCACTGGCTCTTATGGGCCTCACAACACTCACTCCGCTTATAAAAGATGCTTTCCTCTCGCAGAGCGCTTCTATCAAATGGCTTCACCCGACAGCGGTTGGACTCAACCTCGCCATGCTCTTTTGTGTTTTCAAGAGTATTTGATCTTCCAATTTTCAAACTTAAGATTAAGCTAATATCATTAGGGGTGGAAATTAATGTACATCTTGGGTATTTCCAGTTTTTATCATGATAGCGCTGCAGCCCTTCTCTTAAATGGAGAAATTATTGCAGCCGTTCAAGAAGAGCGCTTCACCCGAAAAAAACACGATAGCCGTTTTCCTGAAAACGCGATTCTTTATTGTCTCAAAGAAGCCAACATTAGCCTGTCCGATGTAAGTGCTGTTGTTTTTTATGATAAACCTTTTATTAAGTTTGAACGGCTTATAGAAACTTACCTTTCTTATGCTCCCTCAGGCATTTCTTCTTTTTTAAAAGCCATACCCGTATGGCTAAAAGATAAGCTCTACTTAAAAAAACTCATTAAAAAGGAACTTTCATCATTATCTCACTTAAAAGAAAGAGATCTTCCCAAAATTCTTTTTACTGAGCACCACCAGTCTCACGCTGCTTCTGCTTTTTACCCAAGCCCATTTAAGGAAGCGGTAGTACTCTGTTTAGATGGAGTCGGTGAATGGGCAACTTCTTCAGTCTGGCTTGGGAACAAAAATCAACTAAATCCTCTTTGGGAAATAAACTTCCCCCATTCCCTTGGAATGCTTTATTCCGCATTCACTTATTACACGGGATTTAAAGTAAACTCTGGGGAATATAAACTCATGGGTCTTGCTCCTTATGGCCAACCCTCATACGTAAATGAAATATTAGACAATCTAATTGACCTTAAAGAAGACGGAACCTTTCGACTCAATATGAGTTATTTTAGCTTTGCGAACGGACTCACAATGACAAATGAAAAATTTGATCAATTGTTTGGAGGCCCTCCCCGGAAGGCAGAGGGTACCCTCACGCAAAAAGACATGGACCTTGCGCGCTCTATTCAACATGTAACAGAAGAAGTCGTTCTTCGTCTTGGTCGCTCCATCCACAAAGAAACAAAGCAAGATTACTTATGTATGGCTGGTGGAGTTGCTTTAAATTGTGTCGCAAACGGAAGGCTTCTTCGCGAAGGTCCATTTAAAGAAATATGGGTTCAACCAGCTGCAGGTGATGCTGGAGGTGCCTTGGGAGCTGCCCTATCTGCCTGGTATCAATATTACAATAAAGAACGAAATTTAAATTCCCATGATCTTGATTTCATGAAGGGGTCTTATCTGGGCCCATCTTTTGACACAAAAGACATTGAAGAATCTCTTCAAAAACAAAAAGCTCATTTCGAACACGTTGAAGATGAAAATATTTTCTTTGATAAAGTTGCTCAGGTTCTTGCAGATGGAAATGTTGTCGGATGGTTCCAGGGACGAATGGAATTTGGCCCCCGAGCTCTTGGTGCAAGATCCATCATTGGTGATCCAAGAAACCAAAAAATGCAGTCGGTTATGAATCTTAAAATCAAATATCGAGAGTCGTTTCGTCCCTTTGCTCCTGCGCTTCTCGAAGAAGAAGTGAGTGAATACTTTGAATTCAATGCTCGAAGCCCCTACATGCTTATGGTGGCACCTGTAAAAGAGCGCCTTCGGATCAAAATGACCGAAGAACAAGAAAAACTTTTTGGAATCGAAAAGTTAAATATTCCTCGTTCCTCCATGCCTGCAATTACACATGTCGATTATTCTGCAAGACTTCAGACAGTTAATAAAAAAACAAATTCGCGATTTTTCAAACTCTTAACTCATTTCAAAGCGATTACAGGCTGCCCTGTTCTTGTAAACACCTCATTCAATGTTCGCGGAGAACCCCTCGTGTGCTCAATTGAAGATGCCTATCGATGCTTCATGAGAACAGAAATGGATTATCTGATCATTGAGAATTTTATATTAGCTAAAGGGACTCAGCCTAAATGGGAAGAGAGTTCAGATTGGAAATCAGAGTATGAGCTTGACTAGTTCTGTAGACCCAAAAAAACTAAGTCCTAAAGAGTTACAAAATTACGGATTCCTCATGGCAGGAATATTTTCTATTGTTTTTGGACTCATCTTTCCCCTTATGAAAAAACACAGTATTCCAATGTGGCCCTGGATTTTGGCCCTTTGCTTTTTTCTACCTGCAGTTTTTTGGCCTCAGGGACTTTCTCCAGTCTATCGACTTTGGATGAAAGTGGGCGCTACCTTGGGTTTCATCAATACAACGATTATTCTTACTGTTGTTTTTTTTGTTATCTTCACTCCAGCAAGTTTTATTCTACGGCTTCTTGGAAAAGATCCTATGAAACGAAAATACGAACCTAAGAGCTCAAGTTATCGTGAAATAAAAACAGAAAACAATTCTGGATTAAAAATGGAGGAGCCTTACTAATGATTGATTTTTTTAAAGACCTATTTTCTTTCCTAAAAAAACGAAAGAAATTTTGGTTACTTCCCATCATCATCGTCCTTCTCTTGTTAGGAACGCTCCTCGTACTTAGCCAAGGGTCAGCGGTCGCCCCCTTTATTTATACAATTTTTTAAATTTTAAAATGTTAAAGGAAGGCATACTTTCTCTTTCAAATTCGATGCAGTTTTCGGGATCTATTTCTGGATCTGCATCCACCTGTAGCGGAGAACTTGTCTTCACTACCGGAATGGTTGGATACAGCGAAGCTTTAACAGACCCGTCTTATTACGGACAAATTCTTGTTTTCACTTTTCCTCTTATTGGCAATTATGGGGTTCCTCGTTTAAGAGAATCGAATTCAAAACTTCTCTCTCTTGGTTTTGAAAGCGAAAAAGTTAGAGTTGCGGGTGTCATTATAAGCGATCCTTCTCTCGAGGCCTTTCATTGGCGAAGTGAAAAACCGATCCTGAAGTGGCTTAATGAATCAAAGATTCCTGTTCTGACTGGTGTCGACACTCGTCACTTGGTGCAAATTATACGAAGTACTCCGGGTCTACTTGCCTCTATTAATCCTCAAAACAATTCTTATGATGATTTGAAAAAACCTAGAGCATTTTTTGATCCTTCCGCAGAAAATATATTGCCGAAAGTTTCTTCCACCCAAAGAAAAATATTGGGCCAGGGAAAGAAAAGAATTGGATTGCTAGATTGCGGAGTCAAATGGAGCATCGTTCGACAACTCATCAATAACAATTGCGAGGTAGAAATTTTACCTTGGGATACAGATCTCACGAGTGTCGATTGTAATGCCTGGGTACTTAGCAATGGTCCTGGTGATCCAGATAAGACAGGCCCTCTCAAACAGAACGTTGCAGATCTTCTTAAGCAAAAAAGACCCATTCTCGGTATATGCCTAGGACATCAAATACTTGCACTCGCAGCAGGGGCTCAAACGGAACGTTTACGATTTGGCCATCGAAGCCATAACCAACCCGTTGTCGATTTAAAAACTGGTAAAGGATATCTTACCAGCCAAAATCATGGTTATGTTGTTATAGAAAAGACTCTTTCGACAGAGTGGAAACCCTGGTTTAAAAATGCCAATGACTTTTCGATTGAAGGTATTATTCACGAATCAAATTCTTTTCGAAGTGTTCAATTTCATCCTGAAGCTGCAGGTGGTCCAAGAGATACAGGATGGATCATTGATGAATTTGTGAGGGACTTATTATAAACTCATCAAAATTTCCTATTTTTTCTCATCTTAAACATCCTCCCAAAATTATTTTATTGGGCTCAGGAGGTCTCTCTATAGGTCAAGCAGGTGAGTTTGACTATTCTGGGACTCAAGCAATCAAAGCATTTACAGAGGCCGGTATACACGTTGTACTCATCAACCCTAACATCGCAACAGTTCAAACGAATCCCTCTCAAGGATTGACTGTCTATCTTTACCCCATTGAAACCGAATGGGTTGAACATATCATTAAGAAAGAAAAACCAGATGGAATTGTAGCAGGTTTTGGGGGGCAAACTGCTTTAAATTGTGTCCTCAAACTCCAAGAAGCTGGAATCCTAAAAAAGCACAATGTTCTAAATTTAGGAACTGATTTTAAAGGTTTACGTCTTGCGGAGAACAGAGAAGAGTTTTCCAAACATATTGAAAAACTTGGAATGCCTGTTTTACCTAGCCGTGCTGTTTCCAAAGTTGAAGATGCCGTTGATGCTGGAAAAGAGATTGGTTATCCGGTAATCATTCGCGCAGCCTACGCATTGGGTGGCTTGGGAAGCGGAATTGCAAACAATCAATCTGAACTCAAAAACTTAGCAGAGTTAGCTTTTGTTCGATCAGATCAAATATTAATTGAAAAATCACTTTGGGGCTGGAAAGAACTCGAATACGAAGTCATGCGAGATCAATTCAATAATTCCATCGCAATTTGCAACATGGAAAACATTGATCCGCTAGGAATTCATACGGGAGACTCTATTGTCGTCGCTCCAAGCCAAACGCTTTCTGATGATGAATATCAAACATTAAGAAACGCAGCTCTTAAAATTGCAAGCTCCCTTGAAGTCATTGGTGAATGTAATGTTCAATTTGCTTTAAACCCAGTAAAGAATGAATTCTACGTTATCGAAGTAAACCCTCGGCTTTCACGTTCAAGCGCGCTCGCAAGTAAAGCAACAGGATATCCTATTGCTTACATTGCGGCCCAAGTTATATTGGGTAACTCGCTCCTCAACATTACGAATCCAGTAACAGGAGTTACCTGCGCACTTTTTGAACCCTCAATGGATTACATAGCCATTAAAGTTCCCCGATGGGATCTTCAAAAATTTCATAATGTATCCCACCAGCTTGGGTCAGCAATGAAATCAGTTGGTGAAGTTATGGCTATTGGACGAAACCTAGGAGAAACTTTTCAAAAAGCCATAAGGATGGTTAACGAAAATGCAATGGGAATCACTCGACATCGTGTGGAAACCGATTCATTTGAGGTCAACCTAAAAAACCCCACTGAAACCCGCATCTTTTCTGTAATAGACGCTTTTCGTTTTGGCTATAAAATCGATGAAATTTATGCCCACTCATTTATCGACAAATGGTTTCTTTTTGAATTTCAAAAAATAGTTGAAGTTGAAAAAGAAATTCTAGGTTTTTTTAGAAAACTAAATTCTTTAGATTTTAAAAAAATAGAATCCGGAACTTGGAAAAGATGGAAAACACATGGTTTTTCTGATGTTCAGATTGCCGCTTACGCTCTTCAATACGATTTAACCAAAAGCAGTGGAAACAATCCGCCCATGTCGGAAATATACGCACTCTCCCTTAAAATACGTGAAGCAAGAATAAAATCAGGAATAAAACCTGTCGCCAAAAGAATTGATACCTCAGCGGGGGAATATCCAACCTCCTCTAATTATTTCTATCTAACTTACAATGGAGATTTCAACGACGAGATCTTAGGCTCATCAGAAAAAAAATCAGCGTTAGTTATTGGCTGTGGTCCTTATAGAATTGGAACAAGTGTTGAATTTGATTGGTGCGGTGTCGAGTCTTCCAAAACTATGGGTCAAATGGGATGGCGTAGAACAGTTGTGAATTGTAATCCCGAAACTGTATCAACTGACTATAACTCTTCTGATATTTTATTTTTCGAAGAGATGAGTATCGAAAGACTTCTCGATATTTTAGACATTAATCAAACAGACGGTGTTATTGGATGCATGGGTGGACAAGCCCCAAACAGTTTAGCTTTAAAACTATCGGATGCAAAAATTCAAATGTTTGGACATTCTGCTGAAAGTATTGAAAAAGCAGAAAACCGAAGTAAGTTTTCAAAGATTCTTGATGAATTAGAAATCGATCAACCTCAATGGTGTTCCGCAACAAGCCGTTTTGAAATTGATCAGTTTATAAAATCTGTTGGCTTTCCAGTTTTAGTACGTCCTAGTTACGTTTTATCAGGGGCAGCAATGAAAGTTGCATATGATTTTGATTCTTTAAATCGATTTCTAGATGCTGCCACTGAAGTTTCTTCAAGTTGCCCAGTTGTGATTTCGGAATTCATGGTCGACGCAAAAGAAATTGAAATGGATGGCGTTTCCCAAAACGGAAAAATTATAAAATCATTTCTAAGTGAACATATAGAAAATGCGGGTATTCATTCTGGCGACGCGACATTGATTTACCCAACTCAATCTTTATCTTCTACTCAAAAAACATCATTTAATACCATTGGAGAATCCATATCCAAAGCCTTGAATCTGAACGGTCCTTTTAATATTCAATTTCTCTTACGCAACAACAAGCCAATGGTCATTGAATGTAACGCCAGAGCTTCCCGCTCCTTTCCTTTCATTTCGAAAGTCAGCGGAATAAATCTAGCCAAATTAGCAACCCAAGTTATACTAGCACCCGAATCAATCGACCTTAATAAAAGCTCTCCTAAGAGAAATGAAATTGGAGTTAAATCAGCATTATTTAGTTTTTCAAGACTTAAAGGAGCAGACCCGATTAGTGGAGTCGAAATGGTCTCTACTGGTGAAGTTGCTTGTGTTGCAGAAAGTCTCGAAGAAGCGCTCCTACTGTCCTTACAGTCTTCATTTTTCAAAAAACCTCTCAAGGGAATTTTAGTTAGCTCAGGACGAGATATCGAAAAAGAAAAGTTCCTTAACTTAATGCCTTTTTTAGAAAAATTAGGTGTTAATGTTTATGCAACATCTGGAACGGCTGCACATCTATCTTCAAAGGGGCATAAAGTACATTTAGCAACATGGCCAAATGAATCAGGACTCAACAACGTCATCGATTTAATACAAAAAGGAAAAGTTGACCTTGTGATCAACGTTCCTAAAAATTATGAGTCCTCTGAAATTAACGCTGGCCTCGAAATTCGCCATGCAGCCATTCAAAATGGATGCACACTTCTGACAAACATGGAAAAAACCGTTGCCTTCCTTGAAGCTTTAGAGAAAACAGAAAAAGGCTTTAACCAACCAAAATCACTTTTACCCTTCAATTAAATTAATTTTTTTATATTTCGTGTTTGATTAATCCTGAAAAAATCCATTCGGAACATATTTTTCTAGTTCTCGACTCGGCAAAAACAAAAGAGGATCCAAAGGATCTGATCCCTTACGGATCTCAAAGTGCAAGTGGTTTGCTTGAGCTCGACCGGTTCGTCCCATTAACCCCAAAACCTCTCCTGCCTTCAGCTCCTGGCCCCGTTTAACTTTGTACTTTGATAAATGAGCATAGAGCGAAGACCAGCCCCCTCCATGATATACCACGACAGTTTTTCCGTAGCCTTTTACAAAAGCGACATCGACCACTTTTCCGTCACAAGACGTGTGAATCTTATCTCCATGACGGCCCCCGAGATCGAGACCCTCATGCATGCGTTCACCTTTTTTTCGCTCGCCTTTTTTTCTCCATCCAAAAAAACTAGCCACACGAGGTTTACCCTCTACAGGCCAAACAAAGGAAAGAGTTTGAGTTGGAACACCGTCTTTTTTGTCTTTTGAACTTTCAGCAAGAATACTTTCATCTAAAGACTCACGCGAACGAGTGGCTTCGCTTTGACTCAAACTCGTTGTGCATGAAAACATAAAAAACATGCACACGATCGCAAATGTTTGAGACAAAATTTTATTCACTTTTAAAAAAACCTATTACTTTTTGAAAGTCTTTTTCTTTTTGACTTTCATTTTGGGTGTATCACTTGAATTCTTCTTTAACAAATTACCCAAATTCCATTGCTCGAGCTCACCCAAGAAGTCGTACTGAGTAATGTCGATTCTTAAGGGAGTTACAGAAATATACTGTTGATCAACAGCCATACAATCAGAACTCTCAATGGGTTCAAATCCCATGTATTCCCCACCCAACCAGTAATAAGGCTTATTCCTTTGATCTTGGCGCTTTTCAATTTTCTTAGAATAAATTCGAAAACCTTGCTTCGCGACTTTGACTCCTTTGACTTTTGAGAGAGGCAAATTTGGAAAATTAATATTCAAAAGACAACGATGAGGAAGCCCTTCAATCGCAACCTTCTGCGCAACTTTTCGAACAAAAGAAGCGGCATCTTCAAAGTGAGCTTCTTTATGCACTCCCGGTTCAAAATGAAAATCCATAGAAGCCGCGATCGAAGGAATATTCAACAAAGCTCCTTCGCGAGCCGCTGCGACTGTTCCTGAATAAAAAATATCGTTTCCTAAATTCACTCCTCGATTGATTCCAGAAATAATCACATGAGGAGGTTTTTTCATCACATGACGCAAACCCATGTAGACACAATCTGCAGGAGTTCCGCTCAAACAATAAACATCGAGATTTTTTTCATGATGAACTGAATACAGACGCACAGGTTTATGCAAAGTCAATGCATGCCCCATCGTAGATTGTTCCCGCTCAGGAGCCACAACTGTGACATGTCCAATTGTCTTTAAAGCGTTCGAGAGAGCGGTCAACCCCTGACTCTCTACTCCATCATCGTTTGCTAATAAAAAGCGCAGTTCCATCTCTTGAATGATTCTAGCAGGCAGCTAAGATAAAATGCGATGCCTCGTAAAAATAAAAAAGGTGCTCGTGGAGCGCAACGTAAGTCACATCTTGTACGCGAACTCGACAAGATCAACGCTCACAAAAAAAACAAAAAACATTCAAAAGGCTCGAGCGGACAATTACCTCGCGAACAATCAGCTGGCGGACAATCTTCAAGCGGAAACGCAACAAGCAAACACTCCAGCTCTCATGCCTCTGGTCAGCACTCAAAAAAACCACTCCCATTTAAGAAAGGGGAGTCACATTCGCACAATGAAAAACGAAATCAGCACAGCGCGCCTTCTCATGGCAGCAGGCACGCACCCAGTAGCAAACACACAGGCCTCGTAACAGGCAGACTCGACATTCACCCAAACGGATTTGCGTTCGTCGTTCCTGACAATCCTGAAATCTCTCACATCTACATTCCTCAAAGTGACTTTCGTGAATACATGCACCGAGACAAAGTCGAAGCACGTATCACACGAAGCTTTAAAGACGGAAAAGTTTCGGGAGTTCTCGTCTCTGTTGTTAAAAGACAGCAAGAGGAGTTTATTGGAGTTATTCGTATTTTTGCAGGTGGAAGCTGGATCATTCCTTACGATTCTCGAGATCGTCATCTCACTTTTGAAATTGCAAGCGTTGCCAAAAATGTAGAGCTCAAAAACAATCACACTGTTTTGTGCAAAGTTCTAGACTATCCCACTAAAAGTCGTGGCAAAGTTGAAGTCATTCAAAGCGTGGACGATGTTGAAAAAGCGAGTAACGATACACTTAGGATTGTTGTTCAAGCAGCATGGCCTCGAGAGTTTTCGGAAAAAGCCAAAAGCGAAGCTCAAGACGCCGCACAAAACTGGGAAAAACGTTTTGGAAAAGAACTCAAAGACCTCACCCATATTCCCTTTGTCACCATCGACGGAAGTGACGCACGCGACTTCGACGATGCTGTGTATGCAACAGAAGCCAATGGAAACTTTGAGCTTTGGGTTGCGATTGCAGACGTCTCACGTTTTGTGATTCAAAAGACACAACTCGACGAAGAGGCTTTTGCTCGCTCCACAAGTGTTTACTTTCCCGATCACGTCGTTCCGATGCTTCCCGAAGTTTTGTCGAATGGCATTTGTTCGCTGAACCCGAAAGAAAAAAGACCGGCTTTGGGTTGCAAAATAATCGTCGACCAAAGAGGTGAAACTCTTAGCTACGAGTTTTATGAAGCCATTATTTTTAGCCACAAACGTATGACCTATGAAGAGATGGAAGACTGGCTCGAAAACAAAAGTCGTGGAGACTATGAAGACAAGCTCAACAAAAGTTTCACTTGTCTTCAAAAACTCACAGAAAAGTTTTTAGAACGCAGAAAACGCCAAGGAGGACTCGACCTTGATATTCCAGAAGCCCGAGTTTTCATGAATAAAGATGGAACGGTTCGGGACATTCAGCTCCGCAATCGTTTGCACTCACATCGTTTGATCGAAGAATGTATGTTGGCAGCCAACCGAGCAACAGCATCCTTTCTCCACAAACAAGGGCCCGCTCTTTTTCGCGTTCACGAAAAACCAAATCCAAAAAAAGTTGAAGATCTATACTCATTTATTTCTTTGATCGGAATTCCTCCTCCTGGAAACCTTGAAACTACCAATGATTTTTTTGATTTGATTGAATCGATCAAAAAAGACACAGAGCTTGAAGACTCCAAGAAACGTGCTCTCAACTCTCAAGTTTTGAGAAGCTTAGCTCAAGCTCGATACTCAAAAGATCCTCTTGGTCATTTTGCACTCAACGAAAAAGACTACACTCATTTCACATCTCCTATTCGTCGATACCCCGACCTTGTTGTGCATAGACTTGTAAGAGCCCACTTAGAGAAAAAAGCCCTTCCTCACGAAGACGATCTCGAAGCTGTTGCTCGTCACACATCTGACTGCGAACGCCAAGCCGTTGATATGGAAAGAAAAGTCATCGACATTAAAAAATGTCGTTACGTGGAAAAACATCTTGGCGAAGTCTTTAAATGTTTTGTTTCGGGACTCTCTGAAAAAGGACTCTTCTGCCAAATTCAAGATCACTTTGTGGATGGTCTTTTGGATGCAGAGTTTCTTGCTCGACGCTCTTTCTTTTTTGATGGCAGCCTTGCATACCGTGGACCGCAACACGCACAACTCACTTTTGGGTCAGAGCTTATTTTAAGACTCGACAAAGTGGATTGCATTCAAGGTCGAATAAATTTTGGATGGCCGGAAGAAGAAAATTCAGACAAAAAGAATAAAAAAAGTGTTAATTTAGATGTATGACCGTCATCGCTAGAGCCCTGCAAATTCGCCGCGGGCTTTCAAACGTGGGACGCATGCGTGAAATTTCAGCAGCCGTTTCACGTTACGGTTTTGGAGAACTTTTTAACCGACTCGGGATTACACGATCAAAACAAATTCTTGAAGACGGACAAATAAATATTCTTTCAGCACCCGAACGATTACGGATGCTTCTCGAAAACCTTGGGCCAACCTTCATTAAGATTGGTCAACTCGCAGCGGGCCGTCCCGACCTGATTCCTCCCGAATTTCTTGTAGAGCTTGAAAAACTTCAAGATCGCGTGGAAGCCATTCCCTACCCAATCATTAAAAACCTCGTAGAGGAAAACTTTCGAAGAAAGCTTGAAGATGTTTTCTCAAGTTTCGATCCTCTCCCCCTCGCTTCTGCAAGCATCGCTCAGGTTCACACTGCACGCACTTTATCTGGGGAAGATGTCATCGTTAAAATTCAAAAGCCTGACGTCGAACGAATCCTTAATAAAGATTTTGAAATCTTAATTTTGATTGCCGAACTTGCAGAATCAACTTTTCAAGAACTTCGCCCTTTTCACATAGTCAATATCGTCAAAGAATTCAGAAGACTGATTCTCCAAGAAATAGATTTTCAACGTGAAAGCCAAAACATCAAACGCTACAGGGAAAACTTTTCATCTTCTGACTTTCTTGTGATTCCCAGAGTTTTCGATGAGTACTCAAGCAAAAAAATAATCACGCTCGAACGCATTCAAGGTTTTCGAATTACTGAGGTTGATCAGTACGCACGCTACAACATTGATCCCAAAGTTGTTCTCAAAAAAGGCCTCGATCATCACATGCAATCCCTTATGGTGTATGGCCTTTTTCATGCCGATCCTCATGGTGGAAACATGCTTGTTATGCACGATGGACGCCTCGCACTGCTGGACTTTGGATCGGTAGGCTGGCTTTCTCCTCGTAGTCGAAACTCTTTGATCAATCTTTTTTTAGCTCTTGTTTCTGAAGATTACGAAGCCCTCATTGACGAGTATCTCGAAATTAGTCCACACAACGGCAACAACCACAGCAGCGAAGCACGCGAAGCTCTCACTCGTGAAGCGACTTACATTATGGCGCCTTACTTTGGGACAAGCCTCAAAAATATTCCTGCCGCAAAATTGATGCTCGAAGTTTCAAGTCTCGCCTTTAAGTACCACATTCAACTTCCACAAGATTTGATTGCAGTTTTCAAAAGCAATATGACTCTCGAAGGAATCGGACGCACACTCGACCCGGATTTTGACCTCTTAGCAAGTGCTCTCAAATTTGCAAAAAATGTTTTGCGAAATAAGCTTCAACCCCAAAGCTTGATGCGTTCTTTTGTTCGAAGCTCACGAGATGTGCAACGTTTTGCGCAAAAAGCTCCCCGCCTTGGACTTGAAATCATGCGGCAAATTGAAGCAGGGCAACTCGAAGTGAAACTCAAAAACTCAGAATGGGATAAGTTTGAAAACCTTGAAAGATCCAAACAAGGAACTTTTATTCTTTCCATTATTTTTATTGGTTCCGTAATCCTCTGCGGAAACCTCTTAACAACCACTCAATTTGTCGATAGCAATCTTCTACGAATTGGAGAATCCTTTGCTCTTGTCTCTTTAGCGTTTTTAATTCTCAAATTTTTCAAAAAAGATTAAAGAATTTCATCCTGCTTCTTAGTTTTTTGCGCGTTGCGCTATTAGACACACGCAAAGGACTGGTCTATTAAAAAATCATGAAAATCCTCAATGAGTTGCTCCCCGTTGAAGAGTTAGGATTTGGCCTTTACTTTGCGCCTCTCAAGGCAAGCTCTCATTACTCAAAAGGAAAATGGGGTCCCACAGAATACTCAAGCGACCTCACCATGCGCATCGGCTCAAGTGCAAAAGTCTTGCATTATGCCCAAGAAATTTTTGAAGGCATGAAAGCTTTTCGCCAAGTTGACGGAAGCGTTGCTTTCTTTCGACCTCATGCAAACTGGGCACGCCTTAACTATTCTGCGCGCTTGATGGCCATGCCCGATTTTCCAGAAGCTGAATTCATGGAAATGATTTCTAAAATGGCTAAACAACTCGATCACCTTGTTCCAGCAAAACCTGGAGCACTTTATTTTCGCCCCACTATGATTGGAACAAGTGAATCATTGGGTGTTGCGACTTCCGAAGAGTTTGAATTTTTTGTTCTCGCCTCTCCTGCTGGAGGATATTTCAAAGATGTGTCTTCAGATAAGCCTGTCTCAGTGAAAATAAAAGTGAGCGATAAATACACACGCGCGGCTCCCGGAGGCACGGGTAGCGCTAAGACTGGCGGCAACTATGCAGCGAGCCTCAGAGCCATTCTTGAAGCTAAAAATGAAGGATTTTCAAACGTCCTTTTTCTTGATGCTCGTGAAAAATCTAACATTGAAGAACTGGGTGGAATGAATTTCTTTGTTGTCGATCAAGGCAAACTCAAAACACCTCCCCTTGGAGATACAATCCTTGCCGGAATCACCCGTGACAGTATCCTTCGCCTTGCAAAAGCCTTAGATATTCCGTGCAGCGAAGAAGAGCTTTCCATCTACGATGTTGCAGATAAAATTAAGCAAGGAAAAATTACCGAAGCCTTTGCCTGCGGAACAGCTGCGACGATTTCTTCCATTTCTCAACTGGGCTGGAAGAATGAAACTTTAAATCTTGGATCAAGCTCTGAAGCGGGTCCTGTTTCTACGCTTTTATACAAAACCCTGACTGATATCCAACATGGAAAAAGCAAAGCTCCCGAGAGCAACTGGATTTATCCCGTTCGTTAAATAAGTGAATTAGAAACGTTAAAGTTTTATAAAATTTTAACGAAAAGATCTTTGTGGCAAAAGCTTTTCCGAAAGTAGCTCTTTTGCTCGCAGCAATTCTTTCTCAAGGCGCAAACAACTCTCTCCTGGCTCAATCTACATCCCAGTTAAATGAAGCAAACTGCATCCAGCACTTAAGAAACAACAATCTTCTATCCAAAGACCTTTATAAAAGATTAGGCCTTTCTAAAAACTCATCACAAGAAGATGTCAAAAAAGCTTTTCGCTTGCTTATCACAAAAGTACATGGAGACACTGGCTACGAAACGCCAGGAAACGACCCTGGACTAGAGCACAGAAATTTAAACGAAGCCTACGAAACGTTAAATAACCCCGACAAACGGCGTAGTTACGACCTTCTCAATCCTGAGAGTGGACACAGAACGACTCAGCCCCAAACAAATACCTCAGAAGCTAGAAACAAAACACAGAGAGATAAAACTGAGAAAGACCAAGCTGAACGCAGCAAGAAAGAAAGCAAAGAAGAAAGAATTCGCAAAATTCTTCATCAATTTCCATTCCAAAATCTTTCGAATGATCCTGCAATTAAAAAATCATTTCAAAAACATTCTCATACGATCGACTTATCATACGACCCCTTAGAAGGAATTCTTTTTTTTCTCGAAGGGTACAATAGAGACATGATGAGATTCAAAGGCCTGGAAGCACGACCATCCAATCAGGAAGGACAGAGAGAGATCCTCAAAGCAATTGTCAGAAAATATCTCCCTGAGCTTCTCGAAAAAAAATCAATCTACGACTTAGATATTTTAAGTGAAAAATTAGAATTGCTCGATCCCGAACTTTCAGAGGCTCTAAGGCTACCCTTAAATTAAGCGCTTAAAGTAAGCGCCTCACGAGCCTTAAACCAACTGGTTGAATAACCTTTGTCAGCATACTTTTCAGCAAAAGAAGTTACCTTAAGAGGCTCAAAAAAAGTATCCAACATGACTGCCAAGCGATCGCTCATCTTACCGCGATCAGCGAGTGATTTTTCTGCAGCATTTCCGTGAGGAGAATGAGGGCAAGCAGAAGGATGAAAAGTCATTGTCCCTTCTCGTAAAACACTTTTACGTGCGCCATAATTTACGTTGCTAAAAAACATCATCTCATCACTGTCCACGTTAAAGTGTGCATAAGGAGCGGCCACGTCGCGAGGATCCCACCCCTCAGGCTGACCCACAAAAGAGCAAATCGAAAATCCAAAATAAGGTGCTTGGCCAGACTGAAAAGTTTGGTGAGCAGGCGGAGCGGAGTGAATCGCTCGAGCAATTCCATGATGTTTTGAAATATCGAATGTATAGGGATACAAAGCACCTTCCCATCCACAGACGTCAAAGGGATGATGTCCCATGACCATTTCCGTAAGATGACCACCATTGTGTTGAACGTAAACCAAGAACTCTCCTTCTTGATCAACGGGCGCAGTCAATTCTGGCAAAGACACTTCCGTTTCAACAATAGGAGCGACCATCAAAGCCTGACCGCTTGTGTTCATATAGTGAGGAGGCCATTCAATTAAAAACTTAGACTCTACGGTCAACAACCAAAGCTTTTCACTTTTTAAATCAATCCGATAAGTCGTTCCCTTAGGGACAATCACATAATGATTTTTTCGAAATGGTAATTCACCATACTCTGAAGAAAGTACCCCTTCACCTTCTTGAACGAAAAAGATTTCATGTCCCTCTCCATTTCGAAAGAATTTATTTTGAGGAAAACTTTCTTTAACCTTGATGACTCCAATTTTTGTAGAAGGTCCCCACATCAAACAGTGTCGTGCAGAGAGAGCATTTCCTTCATAAGGAATGTCGCCTGTGTGAATCAAATACGGGTGAAGAGTTTTATCATCACTTTCTTGAGGAATAAGGTGAAAAGAAGATACTTTTGGAGCCGCTTTCACCTCAGTCGGATACTTACGCACATGCATTTTTCGAGACCACGGTCCACTAAAGCCAAAAGATCCATGAATTTCTTCGAGAGAAAGAACACCAGGAATATAATAAAACTCTGTGTGAGGAGTTGTAGGGAGGGTCCCTCTTTTTGCGATAATCATGGAGGCGAGATTAAGGCGCCGACAACATTCTGCCAAGCCCCTTTCTAAGCACAAAAATGTTTTTTTCATCTTTTGTGAACCAAAACTTAACAATCAAGTCCCTCAAAAAAGCTTAAAATCATTACATGTTGTTGTGTTTTATACTGCTTGCTTTTACACCCTTTTTTAATCTACAGGCGCAAACAACGACTCAAGAAACATTAAGTCTCAGCTACCAAGACTCTGAAACAACTAACACTCAAAAACAAGCCCGCTTTACAATCAGCCTTAAATCAGAAAAAAACCTTCCACTTTCCCTTAAAGGAAAAACAGTCGTTTTATTCAAATCATCTTCATGCTCGGGAGATCAAATAGAAAAACAAGAAAACACTCCAACCGATACCCTTAATTTTCATATTGCAAAAAGATATTTTGAAGCAAATAAGCTCTATTATTTAAGCGCCGGAATCACGACCAAAGACAATGTGACACAATTAAATAAAACAACAACATGCAGTAAGTCTTTAGTTTTTACAACAAACTCTTATTCTTCTCTTGTAGACCCCAAACCCTCCGCTGAAAACACCCCCCCCATTGACTCATCCCTGAAAATTGAACTGATCGAAGCAGAAACCCCTGGAGTACCCTCAATACGATTACGAAACATGATCAACACTCAAGAAAGAATTCACGTGTTCACTACTCCTGATTGTACAGGTTCTGAATTGACAAAAAAAACCGTCGCCATCAACAACCTCAAATCATCAAAAGACGTTCACCTATCTGCCAATGATTATTCTGAAATTAAAACATACACCCTCTCTGCAAAGACGGATAACTCGTCATGCTCAAATTCCATCCAATATAAAAAAGTTCCTGTTGTGGCTCCTAATGTTACATTCTTGATGAACGGATCAAACACTGGGAACACAAGTCAAATAAAATTTGATCTTCTGAACCTTCAAAAAAAAGACGTGATTACGATTTATCAAAACGATACTACCTGCACAAAAGATTCGATCAAACAAGTTAGTGCCGAAGACAATAGCTTGTTTGTGACTGCAAGCCTTCTTTCAGGTGATCAATCGCCGAATGCCACTTACAGTTTTTATGCACAAGCAAAAAGAGGAGATAGCTCTGGACAATGCGTTGGCCCCCTTAACTATACATTCAACAAAACCCCCCCAACTATTGCGACTCTTACACTTGAAGGAAATGCCAAGAGCTTTAACAGGACACCTCAATTCATAATTACTAATCTTGAAGTTGGAAACAGTGCTTATCTTATTTTGGGATCAAACTGTGTAGGAAATTCTATGGCAGACATTAAAAAAGTGGATAGCTCAACAACTCCTTTATCGATTGGAATTAAAGAGCGAGATTTTTTAAATGTCGACAAGCTCTATATGTTCTCTGCAAAAGTCATTGACTCCATGGGGAATTCTTCATGTAGTACAAGTGTAGAGTATACTCTTATTACTCAAATACCAGACCCTACGATTCAACTTTTAGTCAATGATCAAACAACAGCTAAAACCTTGGCAAATCCAAGCTTTAGAATTGGAAATATCTCCCCTGGAGACAAAGTAGAAATTTACAAAGACAAAATCTGTAGCAAAATAGCTTCTGAAGAAAAAACCATTAGCAAAAATCAAACAACAATTGACATACAAATCACATCCCTAAATCAGGCAGAAAAAAACACTTATTACGCCAAAGTTTTTAGCAACGCTGTTCAAAACACTAAATGTAGCTCAAACGGAGTGCCTTATGAATACAAACCCCCTGCACCTGTCATTGCAAGTGATCCTATTTATGTAAGCAGCACAAGCACAAATGGCGGCACTCCTCCTCTACCAGACACTAAAATCGATGATGAAAACAAAAGAATATTACAAATGGGATTAAATTTAGAATCTCAAGTCGTCACAAATTTCTATGTAACGGAGTTGGGGTATAACGCAAAAGAAATTGAGGCAAGAACAGCTGCGATCAGAGACACACTCGACAGTGCCGAGTACAAAAAAGATCCAAAACCATGGCTCAATACAGATACAGACCAACTCGTGCCTTATGTTAAGAAAAACGATAACACTTATATAAGCATCGGGGGACACACAGTTAATAGAATCTTATACAATCTACAAACTCAAAATCCTCAAAGTTATCAAAGTTTAACAACTTATTCACGAATTGTTCGTGATTATACTGAATTAAAACTCACAGACCAAGAAATAGAAAACGACATGATTAAAAGTGGTTTTGTTTGGTTACATGATCTTACTCAAGAGCAAGTAATTATACGGAACCAAAAAAGCTATACGAACTCTAACTCTCCAAGCACAACAACTGCAAATATAGCAAAAGCTTATGAAATTGTTTCAACCGTTAATTTTTGCGACACGTCAGTTAAAGATTTAATCTTGGATACTTCAGACCCTAGCATGGGAACCTTTTACTGCGTTGATCCGTTCAACCCTTCAAAACTATACACAAATACATTTAGCGATATCATCAGCAAGAAAACGAAAGACATGAAACCAGACCCTTATTTAAGCATTGTTTATTATCTTAAAAATGGAAGGAACCCTTACGATTCCACCAAAAAAGATATTAGCATGGCTCCTTTTAATAGACTTGGAATTTTAAGTTTTCCACCTGATCGTGAAGAACTAGAAAATAAAGTTATAGAGTATCTAGATAATTTAACGAGCAAGCCAGAATATCTTTTTCAAGACAGCAAGTGGGCACTCTATTTAAAGTACAGGCTTCAAAGAGACTTCACAATGAATTACACAAAGATCAATCTCGCCCTTGATTCTTTCAGTAAAAACCCTACTTACAATAGCGAATTTGGGAAAAACATTTGTCGCGCTTATTTAATCACCCAAGACTTGGAAACATACAAAATTGCCAAAAATAATCCAAACTGGCTTCCTGGTTACAAATGGAATTCAATCAATGATTTACCAGACCAGCCGCCAACATGGTGCTTAACCTACAACAACAGTATTAACTCTAATAAATCTATAATAAGTACCGTTAACCAATAATAAAAAATTTTCTTAACTAAAAATTAATCAATTAAAATTTAAAACCTCTTAAAATAAGAAGAGTGAAGCGCATTAAGAAAATTAAGTGTTTGATTTTAATTTTTTTTGGAATTACGTGCACCTCAACACTGAAAGCCCAGATAACCTTAAACCAGATAACCTTAAAATACCCTGATTCTGAAGCATCAAAAACAAAGGAACAAAAGAAGCCCCAATTCAATATTTCTGGATTCAAAATAGGCGACTCTGTCGCTTTAATTAAGGGAGCAAACTGTATAGGTGATGAAATAGAACAAAAAACCGCAACAAGCGAAATAGTTGAGTTTAATATTAAATATACAGATTTAAACAAAATATTCAATCAAGACAATTACACCTATTACTTGAGTTCCAAAAGAAACGGATCTGATTGCAGCAACAATTTAAACTTCAAGATTACAAACAGAGAGGCGCTTACCGAGACAAACATTCTACCACGCTCAATTAAAATTGAGGAATTCATAGAAGCAAATGCACCCAATACACCTTCATTTAAAGTCACGCAGCTACAAGATGGAGATGAAATAAATCTTTACAAAAGCGAACGAAGCGATCCTTGTAAAGGAAGCATTGTAGACACCTCAACTGCAGAAAAAGGTATAGCTATCTTCATTCGCCCAAACCTTCAACCAGGCGGAGACATTTACATCTCTGCAGGCTTAATAAACGCAAACCCACCCGCTTGCACAAACGCTATTTTTAAAAAAATTCCAGTTATAGACCCACCCTTCAACTCGAAACCTCTTATGGAATTTTACCCAGGGGAAAACTCAAAACGACCTTCCTTTAAAGTGATACGCCTAACAGGACAAAACGAGGTTTCCCTTTACAAGAGCCCCGACAAAAACAAAGCCTGCCAGGGAATGCCTATCGCTACAAAGACTACAAACGAAAATTATATTATATTCAATGAGCCCACAGAAATTCCTGCAGGTAAAAAATATTATTTTTCTGCAAAAATTAAAAATTCAGAACCTGGATCTAGCAACTGCTTATCAAGCATTATTGACTTTACTCGCACCGGACCAAATGTAACCCTTTACATAAACCACGGTGTACCCAAAGATAATGTTACATCACCAGAATTTTACATCTTAGGGGTTGAGCAAGGTTACTCAGCTGAAATCTTTAAAGATGCTGCCTGCACAGGAACACCTCTTAAGAAGATTTCCGCAACCGATAACAAAATTTTAATTAACTTGCCTATTAGTGGCCAAAAAACCCACAAATATTACGCTCGTGGCATTGACGATGATGGCACCCCAGGAAAATGCACAAATGGAGTTGAGTATACTTTAGACACGACGACCTCTGACTTAAAACTTAGATTGAGCGACGGAGAAAAATCTAGAGGATCAGAACCACATCCTAAATTTAAAGTAAGCGGAACGTTTACCAAAGGTGATATATTAGAACTTTTTAAAAGTTCAAAATGCACAGGAACAAAAGTCATCCACACTCTTAGAATTGAAAAACCCTCTAATTCTGAAATAACTTCTCCCTCAGAACGAGAGCCACTTGTTGGAGATTCAACATTTACCTTTTCCGTTAAATCAACAGACAAATCTGGCAATAAATCTTGTAGTAATGATATTCAATATACTCTTGATACAGCAAAACCCTATCCTCAAATAAAACTCAAAGGGAATCAAAAAACAGACAGTAACGCTAGTCCTAGCTTTATCGTCACAAACATTTCACCCGGAGATAAAGTAACAGTCTACAGTGATTCGACTTGCAAACGTAAAGCTTCAAAAGAAATAATTGTTCCTGCACAAAAGTCAAGCATTGAAATCAAGATTGATCCTCTTCAGAAAGAAGACAGTTACTCTTTTTGGGTTAACGCTATAGATTCAGATGGCACAATCGGCACATGCAGCAGAGATGGAGCAACGTATACCTTCAATAAACCGAACAGTAGAGGAACAGGTGGAGGAGGAACAGGTGGAGGAGGAACAGGTGGAGGAGGATCAACCAGCGGAAAAGTCGATTTAATCAAAACACTAATTCAAAAAGAAAACGATCGCGTAGAAAAGATTGGCATTGATGAGCTTTATGTTAAAGACTTACACCCAACGCAAATCACTTACGGCAATGTCGAGAATCAAATCAGAAGAGCAACCGCTGTAAAAAAAATTTACTGTGATAAAAATGTCGATGACTGGAAAAATGAACACCTTATCCCCTATGTCATAAGTCCCGAAGGCATAAAATATTTCTTTGATGGTCACCATACCAACAAAATCCTTAGCGACATCTACGGACAAGCGGCAACAACAAAGGTAAGACTGATTCGAGACTATCGTAAGTTAGGTTTTAACGACGAAGAATTCAAAAAAGACATGACTAAGCACGGTTGGGTTTGGCTTCACGATACCCGCATAGAAAAACCTGTAGAAAATACGTTTAATCCCAACATATTATTTAATGTCCTTTTTGATAAAATCAAAGTGATCAGTAATGTCACCAATCTAAAGCCAGACCCTTTTAGAGATATCGCCTACCTTTTACAATATGGCATAAACCCAAAAGATGCTTTTACTAAATTCGATCATGGTTATAAAATCAAAAAAGATCTAGAATCTTCAGCATACAATCCCCCAAGTCTTCCCTTTTATAGTGACAAGGAATACATAAAAAAAATTATTAATTCAGCCCAAGGCTTATTTAACGGACATAAATGGGGTCTTTACATAAGGTACAGACTAAAAAAAGATTATGGTGTCACATTTGCACAGTTAGCAGCAAGCGCTTCAGGCAACAACTTTAATAACTTTAGCGGCTGTCGAAATTTTAAAGAAAATGAAAAGGTTGATGTTGACGATTTTTTTATGCTCAACCTGTGCAGAGCTCACAGAATCGCAAGAGACTCTAAAACGAGATCTATTTACGACCACAATCCAGCTTGGTTGCCAGGGCTTCTGCAAAACACCCACGTTCCTGATTGGTGCGATGACTATCAAAATTAAAATCCGAACTACTTTTAACTCTTTAAGTCTCGCTCCATCACCCACGCGCCCTCACCCGTTTTGTAATAGCTGGGCCGAAAGCCTGTTTTGGTAAAGGCAAATTTTTTATAAATAGAATCAGCGGCCTTGTTCCATTCGCCACACTCTAAAATAATTTTTGAAGCTTTTTTTCCGCATTGGTTTAAGAATTCTTTGAAAAGCAGATTGCCCTTACCAAATCCTTTTTCACGCACACTCCAATGTGTGACTTCCATTTCAGAATCAATGAAACGGTAAAAAACAAAACCTAAGATGTTTTTATCTTCTAAAAAAACAAAAATTCGATCCTCACTTGAAAGAATATGACTTAAGTAATTTTCCTCAGTCCAATAAGGATTTCTTTTAAGAGAATATTTTTCAAGATCGTAAAAGACTTTTGCAAGCTCCGTGTTTTCAAAGTTTTTAGAAAACTCTTTCAAACTTATATCCAAGTACGTACTCATAACTCATTCCAAGCCTGAGCAAGTTGTAAAGGAAATCGCGGTCCGCCAAAAATCCAACCCGTATAAATTTGTATCAAATTTGCTCCAAGTTTCTTTCTTTTCACTGCTTCAGCAGCGTCCATAATTCCTCCTACAGAGATAAGAGGCAAAGAGGTTCGAGATCGAGCAAAAGCTAAAAGAGAACAAGAAAGCTCTGATAAAGGCGCCCCACTCCATCCTCCGTTACGTCCCTCACGATTTCCGCCTAATGTATTGGTCAACACAAAACCATCAATCCCCAATTCAGAGGCTCGAGAAAAGAACTCACTCAAAACATTTTCTTCTAATTCAGGAGCCAATTTCAAAAAAATCCGCTGAGAGGAAGAAACTTTCTTCATAGAAGAAAATATTTTCTCAATAGAATTTAACTGCTGAAGAGAGCGAAGGCCCGGAGTATTCGGAGAACTCACATTCACGACAAAATAATCTCCAAAGGATTTTAAAATATCAAAGCTCTCCGCATATTCTTCTGCAGCTTTTTCATGAGGCGTGTCTTTATTCAATCCAATATTAATTCCGACCGAAAAATTTTTGGAAATTTGATAACCAGAGAACCTTCGAGCCACCGCTTCTGCGCCCTCATTATTAAATCCCATAAAATTAAAAAGCCTTTGGTCACCTCGAAAAAGCCGAGGCTTTGGATTTCCACCTTGAGGCCTCAAAGTCACACTTCCAATTTCTGCTGAAGAAAAACCCAAATGAATCAAATAAGGCAAAATTTTTGCATTTTTATCAAAGCCTGCAGCCAAGCCCACAGGACTTTTTAAAGTTTTACCCAAAAAAGAAACATCTTGTGAAAGTTCAGAGATTTTCGCCTGACCGCTTATCCACTCTAAAACCTGTGGACGAAAAGCACCCAGGCTTTCAATACTCTTAAGAGAAAAATCATGAACTTTTTCAGCATCAAAAGAAAAGATGAGAGGCTTTAGAAAGTTCCACATGTCTTAAGTCAAAAAGCTTAGCGTTAATCAAAGAAGGCAACAACTATCCGTTAAGCTTTGCGCAAATCATGCAACTTTTGCCTTGGCATCCTCGAGCTGTACAATATTCGCGACCATAAAAAATAATTTGAAGATGCAATTTATTCCATGTGTTGTCTGGAAATAATTTTTTTAAATCACGTTCCGTTTGCACGACCGAACGCCCACTTGATAATTTCCATCTTTTTGCCAATCGATGAATATGTGTATCAACAGGAAATGCGGGATACCCAAAGGCTTGTGCCATCACCACACTTGCTGTTTTGTGTCCCACACCTGGCAAAGACTCCAATTCCGCAAAGGTTTGCGGAACAACGCCCTTATAGTCTTCCACCAGAATTCGACTTAATCCCACAATTGCTTTTGATTTTTGAGGACCAAGTCCGCACGGCCGCACAATCGCTTCCACTGTCTTTGCGTCTTGGCGAGCCATATCCTGCGGATTATCCGCTAGCTTCCAAAGCTGAGGCGTTGTTTTGTTTACGCGAACGTCGGTACACTGGGCGGAGAGAAGAACAGAAACTAAAAGCGTATAAGGATCTTTATGATCAAGCGGAATGGGTGTTGTCGGATATAATTCGTTTAGTTTTTGAAGGACATAATCTGCGCGCTGTTGTTTTTTCATGAATTAAATTCATTCGTTTGCGGTCAACACATCTCGAACAAAAGATCGCGCAAGCTTTGCAAAGTCCTCTAAGCCTTCACCCGTTTTGGAACTCATCCATTTCCAATCCGTAAAACCCTCTCCCAAAAAGTTTGCCCAAGTTTTTTCGACTTCTTTTCTTTTGGAACGAATGATTTGATCTGCTTTTGTAAATATAAAATGATGATTAAAAGTCATCATCCACTTCGAAACCAAGGAATCCATCTCATCGGGCTTACGTCGAGGGTCGAGCAACCAAAAAACTTTTGTCGTGGGCTGCTGAACTTTTTTAACAAGTTTTTTGCCCAAATCTTCCCACTCACGAATCTCGGCACTCGGACGTATTGCATACCCCCACCCGGGCAAATCGAGAATAAACAAAGCCTTTTTACCCATGGCCACTTCTGCTCCCACCAAACCTCGAGTGACACCAGGCGTGCTTCCTGTTCTAAAAATTCGCTGTGGATGAATTAATGCATTCAGCAAAGAACTCTTTCCCACATTGGAACGTCCCATGACGATAAAGGTTGGAAGTTCGGGAAGCTCCCATTCTTCATGTGCAAACTTAGTAAAAGTGAGCGCTGCTTTGCCTAAACCCATGAATTCCTCACTTTACGCTGCCCCATAAGAATGCAATCCACTTAAAAGTAAATTCACACCCAAAAAAGCAAAAATCATAATCGCCATAATCACAATCGCTAAAATAGAAAGCGAATTTGCCTTCCACTTCATCAACAATTTTCCATGCAAATAGATCAGCATCGCTACGTAAGTAATAAATGCCCAGGTTTCTTTAGGGTCCCAACCCCAGCTTCTTCCCCAAGAATAGTAAGCCCAAATAGCTCCCGTAATAAGGAGTAACGTTTGCGCAGGAAAAGCAAAAAGCAAATTCTTATAGCTCAATTCATCCAATCGATTTGCAGAAGGCAATGAATCCATAAACTTTTCTTGCTTCCATAAAACTGCAAAATAAAAAAGATCAAAGAAAAACGCAGTCAGCAAGCTCATGAGTAGATAAGGATTTGATTGGAGAGTTAGATGCTCATTCACCTTCGTTGCCCAGATCACCCACACTAAAAAAGCGAGCATAGAAACGATTCCCGCAGCAAATAAACGATGGCCCATCTTGTGAAAAGAACGTGAAAAATAAGCAATTGCTGCAACAAGAAACAACACAGAAGTCACCACAACAGGGACATTGCCTCGAGGCACCTCTTCAAAGCGCGTAACTATCGGCCCTCCCTCATATTCACGATATTGATCTTTTACGTGAGCTTTAGATCCATCCGGAAGAGTTTGTTCCACTGTACGCGCAAGATAGAGTCGTCCTGTTTTATAAAACTCTCTGCCAGCCATCATCAAAACCAACATCATCGACAAAAGCGAAAGCATGCCGCCAATTTTTTTGATCGAAAACTTATTTTTCAAGAGATGCAAAAAAGCCAAACTCGCAGAAGACATAATGGCTCCATACGAAAGCATTCCAAAAACAACGTGAATTCGATTCCAATAACTTTGCAGAGCAGGAATCAAAGGTTCCACTACTTTATTGGGAGTCATCACACTCATTCCCATGAGTAAGAAGATAAAAGGCGTTAGCACCACTCCCGCTAAAGTCACCTTCCACTTAAAGAGCGCCAGATTCAACAAGACGCTCGCCCCCCAAGCAAAGAACACAAGGCTCTCGTAAAGATTAGTCCAAGGCGGCCGCTCAAGCCCTCCCTCATACCAGCGAGTGAGTAAGCCTGAAGTATGAGAAAGCAAAGCTGCGAAAGCTAAATACTTTCCGATAAAAACCCATTTGCTTTTTTGAGGATCTCGCAAAACTCCGATGAAAAGACAAAACATCGAAGCCAAATAAATAAAAGCTGAATAATTTAAAAAACCTACGGACCATTCATGAAAAGTTGAATTCATTTCAAGCCTCTCCTTCTTTCATTTTCCTACCAAGAACATGCTCGCTAAGCTCTTCACTTAATTTTTTGAGCTCTGCTTCAAAACTATGGGGCAAGCGATGAGTTGTGCCTGTAAAAGTGACAGCTAATTTTTGAGAGCTGTTTTTTTCGACAATAAAATAAAATTTCTTATGCTGAAAAAAGAGTGCGTAAAAAGTTCCCAGCACCATTCCCAAACATCCCAACCAATAAACAGGAGCCCCGGGATCATAGGAAAGCTGTAAGCCCGTAAAGTAGAGAGGCTTATAAGCATCCATCACAATTGCCCAATCTTTCTCTCGACCAAAATCATAAACAGGATCATTTTTGAGAACCCAAAATGGTTCTCCTACAAGAGTATCTCCACGAGCTTCTTGAACCTGTAAAGCGGGTCCACGCCCTTCGATGTCTTCCACAAACTTCACAGGAACAAAGGAGGTTTTAAATTGATCTATCTTTTGAACTTGTCCAAGTTTTGTTGAAATATATTTTTGATCCGTAAAAGAAGAATTCGTCCCATCAGCCAAAAGCGATGATTTACGAATCACACGCAAATCCAAGCGATAGTCACCTAGAGATCCATAACTCGCTTGATAAAAGGTATATTTGCCCACCTCGAGCGGATCATTCACTCGAATCGTTTTAGAATTAACAATTGCGCCCGTGCTTCGATCAATCACATTCAAATGAGTTGCAAATTCCTTGGGACGCCCTGGAAAATCTTTATAAAACTCAACATTAAACGCAGAAGCTTCGACTCGATAATCCATCATCCGCTCATTGAGCAATCCCTGATTCCCAGGAGGACGCTCCAAACCCGCGTCACTTCCCTCTTTGAACATCAAAAAAGTATCGACTGCCGCACCTTCAGGAACGTTTAGCGTACCTTCAAAACCATAAAGCCCCGACCAAATAGCTCCCGCAAAAATCAATAAGAGCGAAGTATGAACCAAATAATTTGCAAGGCGAGCCAATTGATTTTTTTGCCAAAAAGCTTGCCAGCGACCTTCACTGTCTTCAAGAATCGTATAATTGATCCATTTTCGGTGGGCCCACTTATCAAAATCTTTTTGAATACTTTCGAATTGAGAAAGACCCACTTCAAAATGGTAGCGATGTTCCTTTTCCTTGAGCTCAATCGCTTGTGCCTTTAAGGCAACGGGTTTTGCAAAAGCAAGCTTCCACATTTGCGGCCAACGCTCGTAACTACAAATAACAAGATTTACAGAAAGCAAAACCAACAACGAAACGTACCAAAAGGAATGATACGAACGAAAAAGCTGAAACCATTGTCCGAACTGCCAAAAGTCATAATCATACTGAAGCCCTGGATCGACACTCGACACATTTTCTTGCAGAATAACGGTTCCAGGAATCGACAATAAAAGAAGCGCAAAGAAAATAAAAAACGTGAGCTTGACGGATCCCAATGCAAGCCAAACACGATCGACAAAGGCCCAGAAATTCACAGACTTATTTCTCCCACCGCCCGAAGAACTGGTCAAATAAAGTTTATCTCTCTCAAGCCCCATATCTGCAAGCAGATATCTGATAGGATTGGCTAAGTGATGAAGCCCATTGCCCCTCCAAGCGGCGAACCTCAACTGAGACAATCTTTTTTTAGCCTTAGCCCGGACCACGTCCTAAACTCAGTCGAAGAGGCCCTTCAAAAAGAATATCCGGGCTTCAGAACGACAGGTAAAAGCTCAGCACTCAATAGCCTCGAAAATCGAGTCTTTGAAATAGAAATTGAAGACGAAATTCAAGGTGAACGAAGTATCGTCGCAAAATTTTATAGGCCGGGCCGATGGAGCCAAGAACAAATTCTTGAAGAACATCGTTTCGTTCAAGAACTTAAAGAGGCTGAAATCCCAGTCATTGCGCCTCTTCAAAAACTCCAAAAAACTGAAGATGGAATTTATTTCGTTCTTTTTCCCAAGGTCAGAGGTCGCCTCAAAGACGAACTTCGCCCAGAAGAATTGCGCCAAATTGGACGCTTCGTAGGGCAAATCCACACAGTGGGAGCTCGCTTTCCTTCAAAGTATCGAAACAAACTCAGTCTCGAAAACTACGGACGACAATCTCTCGAGACGCTCTTGAGCTCTCCCTTTTTACATGAAAACGTTCGTCCTTTTTATGAAAATGTGTGCCTAAAACTTTTCGAAATCATTCAAGATCGAATGCAAAATGTTTACACTCAAAGCATCCATGGTGATTGCCACGTAGGAAACGTTTTATGGAACGAGACGGGCCCCTTTATTCTTGATTTTGACGACATGCTCGTGGGCCCACCTGTTCAAGATTTATGGATGATCGCCAAAGGTCGTAGCGAAGAGGATCTCCGTTTAAGAGAAGACTTTTTACAGGGTTACGAAATGATGCGCGATTTTGATCGAAGCTCACTCAGCCTCGTAGAGCCTTTGCGAGCTTTAAGAATGATTCATTATTCGGCATGGATTGCCAGAAGATGGGAAGATCCCTCATTCCCCAAAATGTTTACTCAGTTTACGACTCAGCAATATTGGAACGAAGAGATCGAAGCCTTAAACGAGATACTCGAAATTCTTAACGGGTATTAGACTTCACATCGACTTTGACAAGATCGCTCTTCGCAGAAGTATCACTTTTATCATAACTCGCTCGTGTCTCCTGAAGCACTTTATGATCTTCTTCAATTAAGTGCATAGCTACCTTGAAACTATCAGTCGTAGAAATCCAAAAACCAAGAGCCATTAAAAAAATAGTTTTCTTTAAAAATTCTTCTAAAGGATTATGCATATCTTTATCATAACCTGACACAACAAAAGTTGAGTGAAGATTTGGTTAATTCGCCTTCACTCAATGAAGATCTTAATATTTATTTGTATTTAAAGTTACTCTACGTCATCCACAACATCGGTAGCTTCCCCACCTTTTAACAAATACATCTCGATAAAATCCTGAATATCTCCATCCAGAACCTTGTCGACGTTACTCGTTTCATGTTGAGTTCGCGTATCTTTGATGAGCTGATACGGTTGCAAGACATAGTTTCGAATTTGCGATCCCCACGAAATGGATTTCTTGGTTGCATTGACCTTATCTGCTTCTGCCTGGCGTTTTTGAATTTCCAACTCATACAAGCGAGCCTTCAACATCTTCATCGCTTTTTCGCGGTTTTGAATCTGAGAACGCTCCGCCTGACATTGAACCACGATGCCTGTCGGTAAGTGAGTCATACGAACCGCTGAATCTGTTTTGTTGACGTGCTGTCCCCCAGCTCCTCCCGCGCGATACGTATCCACACGCAAATCTTCCGTGCGCACTTCCACCTGAATATCATCTTCAATCATGGGATAAACAAACACGCTCGCAAAGCTTGTGTGACGACGAGCATTTGAATCAAAGGGACTAATTCGAACCAAGCGATGAACTCCCACCTCGGCCTTTAAAAACCCATAAGCATTTGTTCCCGAAATTTCAAAAGTAACAGACCGATAACCCGCTCCATCTCCGTCTGTAAAATCAACAACATCCGCTTTAAATCCTTGTTTTTGAGAATAGCGCTGATACATGCGCGCCAAAATCGCAGCCCAATCACAGGCTTCTGTTCCACCGGCTCCAGCGTTGATCGAAAGATAGCAATTGCCTCCGTCATTTTCGCCCGAAAGCATTCGACTTAATTCAAGCTTGCGCAATTCTTCTTCGGCACTTTTAAAACCATTCGCGAATTCTTCTTGAGAAGAAGAATCTACCTCGCCCATTTCTCCGCATAATTGCTGAAGGGCCTTGAGATCCTCAACGTTTTTTGAAACTCGAGAAAAGGGATTCAACACACTTTCGAGCTGATTTTTTTCTTTTTGAATTTTAGTCGCTTTCGCATTGTCATTCCAAAAGGTTGGCAATGTTTCGAGATGCGTAATTTCTTCTACGCGACGACGCTTTCCAGTGACGTCAAAGAGACCTCCCTAGTTGAAGCACGCGTTCGCGAAATTCTTCAACTCTAAGTCCTAATTCTTTGAGGCTAAGAGTTTCCATAGTGTATTTGTAACAGCTTGCAAAGGGGACATCAATCTTGTGATGAACCGGAAACAATCTTCATGATTTTCTTTTGAACAGCTCTCATAAGCTGACGCTCTTTGAGAGTTACTTTCACGTGATCAAAACCCAAAAGATGCAAAACTCCATGAACAAAAACTTCAGTTAATTCCGTTTTGAAATCTTTCTTATAGCGCTTGGCATTTCGTAGCACTGTGGGCAAAGAAACAATCAACGTTCCCATGAATCCATCCAGATGATTCTCGGGACTTTCTAAACTTGGAAAACTCAAGACATCTGTTGTGCGATCAAGCTTACGAAATTGTTTTTGATAAGAACGCATTTCCAAATCTTCACAAAGATGAAGTTCTAAGCTTTGAGGCCTGCCCCTTTGTTGAAGATAATAAAGATATTTTTGATCGCCCTTAATCTCCTTCAAGACAAGACCCAAAAGACGCTCAAGAGCCTTTTGCGAAAGCGGTACCTTTGGGAAATCTAGTGGGGCAAAACTCTCTGCCTGGCTCAACAAGACGCTTAGGGGCGCCTTTTTTGCCTTTTTCTGGATCTTTGAGCTTTGATTTGCCACCCTTTTGAGCACCCTTGTTTTATAGGACTAAACTCCAATAATATCAGCAATAAACTTGACACTCCCCTCTCTGAAACCTACAACATCTGCATGGCAAATACGAAATCTGCTCAAAAGCGTACACGTCAAACTATTCGTAAAACAGCTCGTAACAAAGGTGTTTTAACGTCTGTACGTTCTGCTATCAAAGCTGCTAAATCTACTAAAAACACAAAAGCTTCTGCTTCAGGAGCGGATACTCTTAAAGTTGCGGTTTCTAAGATCATGAAAGCAGCTTCTAAGGGAGTTCTTCACAAGAAGACTGCAGCTCGTTACGTTTCTCGCTTAACTCGCGCGACATCTAAATAATAACTTTAATCAATTTAGGGTATTTGAGCCAAAAGACCGAGAGCATCGGCTCGAGTGCTTTTCAACGATAAATCACATTTGCACCACCATTCCAAGACCTCAGGCCTAAACTTCAATTTCTTGAGTTTCGTAATTAAAAAAGGCGGCTCTCCAACAACTTCTTCATTCAAGGCAAGCTGAGAAGAGATTTTAATCGATTTTCCTAAGAGAGCTAAGAGACGAATAGGATCTTCTCCGTCTTTTTCAATAAGATGCTGAGAAAGCTGCAAGAAAACCTTTCGATTTCCACTCAAAGCCGCATCCACCCATTCGTATGAGAGGTTACGATCACCTTGAAATACCCGAGTGCCTCCCGCAGCAGAATCACCCCAACCAAGAGCATGACGAGCCCACTCGTCTCCACCCAAGACCCACAATTCCATCCAATGTTTAAGCTGTAGGATATCTTCAATCTCTTGAGTCAGAAGAAAATTAACTTTCTCAACACTTAGTGGCGCGCTCAAACTCTCATTAAAATAAGTTGCCCATGCATAAGAATGCGCACACGAACTGCCATTCAAAATGCGCAAAGGAGAAGAACTTAAAAACTTTTCGCTCTCACTCGAAACAAAAAGCCAATTTCCCTGAGGAGAACTCAACTGAACAAGCCTTTCCCAAACTCTTTTAGCTTCGTCAGGCCACTTATGAGGATCCGTTTTAAGATGAAGATAAAAAACCTTTGAGGAACTAAAAAAATCAAGAGCCGAAAAATCTCCTTCGATATCTACTCCTGGTCCTTCTGCTTTCACTTCTAAAGCTATAAATTGTCTTTTTTGCTCCACACAAAGAGATCGAAGAATCTCTCTTTCATAGCCTGCAAGCTCTTCGGTCAAGGACACCCACGAAGCTTGTGTTGATAATTTTATTTTAAAAAAATCTAAAATTTGCATTTAAAAATCATCCACAATCTGAGCTTTTGCTCTTCTAAAGATTTTCTCACTTAGTTTTTTCACAAGCAAAGCTTCGCGCGAGGTGTGAATCTGAGGAGCTTCTGCAGATCCCCGACTCAACTCTAATCGATCCGTAAGTTGATAAAAATCTTTTTCCGAAAGGACAATCGTCCACACCTTTTCTTTTGCAGGATTCAGTTTCGTGATTTCGATCCCTAAAGTAATACCCACAGATTGAGCGCTTAAGAGATTATCCCTCAAACCTCCCTTTGCCTCTGTTTCACTGGATCCTTTAAAAGCAGTAGGCCCCCAACCCTTTGAAAACTCTACAATTTTTGCAAGAATGACTGCTTGGCTTTCATCAGCCGAACGAACAATTCGAACACCTCGAACTCCCGCAAGCATTTCACGTAGCTGGCCCGTCAGATCATTCAACTCAAAAGTTCGTGCTGTGCGATTTTCTATAACTGGAATAAAGAGCTTCAATTCACTTTCAGGCGAACGCGAATCGCCCGCATGATACGAGCAGGCCGAAAGCAAAAGAACAAAAGCCCCCGCGAAACCCCAAGTTCTTGCTACCCGGTGTCTTGTGGGCAGAAATTTCACGATCTTTTCGATTCTGTTTTTCATCTCTTGGCTACAATCAGGTATAAGATAGCATCGTGAGCGTGGAAAGCACCAAGATCAAAAGTTCTTTGAGAGGCATGCCCATTCTCATTTATATAAGAGCTTGGAAGCTGAGCACCACTTCCATCATTCAAAGCCACGTGTTTTTTCAAGGAGTTGTAGAAGGCCCTCAGGGTAAAAGACTTCAACTTCGAATCCCAGACTCAACTTGGCGACAAGAGATGATCTATCAAAAAGACCATATCCTTAAACGATATAATGATCTTTGCTTATCTTTAGGCATGAATCGAATGTGGCTTCCTGTTGAATGCCATATCGTTGCTTTTTAGATGTTATTTTAAATTATTTTGCCAACCAAAACTTTTCCCACTCAAAACGATCTCGACGAAGTTGAGCAGGAATATAATCAGGATCAAGAGAAAGCGCTTCTTCAATCTTTTGAAAGGAGGCTTTATATTCTCTTTTTTCTCTTAAAATAAGAGCTAAACCAAACACTGCATTTACATCGCGAGGATTACGACTTAAGGCTCCCTCATAAAAAACAATTGCCTGATCATAAAGACCGCGTGCACGCTGAATATCCCCTGCAAAAGACCAAGGCCATGAACTTTTAATCGGTGAACCCGACAATCGAGAAAGTGTTCGAGTCACAATATCAGCCGCTCGATCCAAACGACCTGCATCTTTTTCCAAATAACTTGCAGCCATTTGAGACAAAGCAGCAGATTCATTTTGTAACTTATCAAGAACTTCTTTTGCGGAAACAGAAAGCGGATTCAACTCTAATCGAGAGAGTATCCATTCAACATATTTTCTCTGCCCCTCTGTTAAAGTATCCGCCGCTCCATCAAGAGCGCTTCGATATCCTCGCACAACTTCATTTAAAAAAATCTGAAGAGCTAACGGCGCTCTCAGCGGAGCATCCACCATCACATCTGGGTCAAGGAGGAATGACTCTGTTAAAAGCAATGATAGCTTTGCTTTCGCTGAATCCTTGGAAGAATTTTTGAGGGCACGCATTCTCAAGCCCTGAACCCACAAATTACCTCTTGAATTTTCAAGTGCAGCTTTAAAGTTTTCTTCTGCATCCGCCCAGCGATCTTCTTCAGCAGCAATCAATCCCAACATTGCACGAGAGACCCAACAACTCTGCCCCTTACACAAACGCAAAGCTGTCGAAGCAAAATCCTTTGCCTCTTTGTAATCACGAGTTGCAAAGTAAGTCAGTGAGCGATTGATTAAAGTCGTCGAATCCGTTGGAACGATCTCCAATAATTTATCCAAAATTTTTCGAGCCTCATCTGTTTGTTGTTTCGAAAGAGCTAAAGCAGCCAACATATTAGAGGCCAAAACACGAGCTTCAAGCGAAGAAGATCCTGGCCCCGCTAAAACCCTTAAAAGTTTCATATCTGGCTCTGAAACAACCTTTGCTCCTTTTTCATAAGCTTCTAAAATCGGATCAAGCTTCATCAAAAGAGGAGAGCGATTTTCTTTTAAAATTTCAAAATTTTTAGCCTTGAGATACTCAGGCCATTCTTCGTTTTGTATATTTTGAGTTCCGGCATAAGGCTGCGGAGTATACCTTTGAGCACTCTTTTGAGTTTCTTGAGAAGCAGGTCCGAAATTTAAATAAACAAGAACCCCTACAAGAGAAAGCCCTACAAAAAGCCACAAATAAACTCCGGCATTTAAAAACGAAGGCGTTTTTCTCGCATGAGAAGCCTGACTTTTCTGAACTTGTGGAACTGGACGAACGATGGTTTCAGTCGCTTCTCCTCTCTTTACAGCCTCAGCATTCACAGATGGCTTTTCATCAACCTTCGACTGAGGAGAAACTTGAAGAGGAGACTGAACCAGATCTTCCTTGTTTACTGCTTCAGCTGATGAAGGAGCCGTTGCCGTTTGAGTTTCAGTTACAGATCCCGTTAAGGAATGCGTAACAGTAAAATCCTCAGACGCTAGCTGATCAAATGAAACTTCAGAAATAACATCACTCACAACTTTCCATGTTCCTTGTGGAATCAAAAGCTCATCACGCTTGGTGAGAAGCTTTTCTTCGCATAAAGAAACAATCTGACTTTTTGAAAAAGGACCCAAAACAAGTCCCCCTTTAAATTCAGATTCAAGATTGGTTTTAACCTTTGTTTTACTAACAATTTTATCGAGTCTTGCGCCTGTTTTTAATTTGAGTAAAAACTTACCTTGATCAATTTCTGCTGGGACCTTCTCTCCCAAGATCTGCTCAATAGGAAGTAAAGACCGACCCGATTGCGTGTGCGCATCCGTTTTTGTGAACTCTTTTTTTTCGCTCACGGTCTCGTCTTTTTTCTTAGTCATGCGTTTTCTCTAACGCCCCGACAGTAAAAAGAAAAAGTTTTTTAAATCACTATCATCAAAAGACAATCCTATTCCGCCAAAAAATGACTTTGAACGATTTGAAGTCACTTTAGCAGCAAGATCGTCATAACCTGCTTGCACAAAAATAGAATCTAAGAAGAGAAATCTTGCGAGGACTCTCACTCGAGCATTTTCATTATCTCTTCCAAAATCAAACGCTTCAGCCGTTAAAAAAAGATGATCACGCCAAAGCTCTTGGTCAAAGCCCACTCCACCTGTGCTTTCAAACAAACCCACTCTTAAACTTGTCCTATAAATTTTACGAATAAACTGAAGGTTAAACTTAAAAGCAGTCTTATCGTAACTTTCTTCAATTGTGACAACAGGAGCTCCCCCATTAACACTTACACTCTTTTCAGTTTTTGTGAGACGACCACCCGGATCTTGAACCAATCCAAACTTATAACCGTAAGAACTACGAGGCATCATCTTCAAATCAAAGTAGGATTTAGATTTATGAGTTCCCGTTAAATAGTTCGTACTCATATCAACGGTGATCTGTGTACGTTTTGCTCTATCCAAATACTCATTGATGGAATTAAGAGCGCGCACCAACTGATCCGCAGTTTGGGGATCATTGACGAGCTTTCCAATCGTTCCTTCACCTTTGTTTATTTTATCTGAAACATCTTTAATATTTTGAACAGCATCATGAAGCCCATGGATCGCTTCTTTTAAATCTGTTCTTGTATTTTTCTCTCCAATATCTCGAAGAATTAAATCTAAATTATCTGCAGAACGCCTGATCGCTTTGACCGCATCGCTGATATCGCCCTTATTATCATGAATTATCTCTTTGAGATCTTTCGCAAGGACTTTCACATCTTGGCTGATATCACCAAGCTTTCTCATAACATCATCTGCAGATGCTGTTCCCTGTCTTGAGGGAATCGTATCGCCTGACTGATACAATTCATCAGCAACGGCCATAGGCAAAAGCAAATTCAAAAAATTAAAAGAACTGGTAGAGCCCTCTGTTTTTGGTAAAAGCTTCAATCCACTTTTCTCAAGCTTTTGTCGTTCATCATCGTTTTCTGGAATCACGATTTCTAAAAAGCGATCTCCTAAAATTCCCTGAGAACGAGGAAGAACATAAGATCCTTTTTCAATCTTATGTCCACGATCAAGAATAATTAAAACTTTTGCTTTTCCCTCAACAAGGTCGATGTTTTTAACAACTCCCACGTTGATTCCTGAAATTTTTACCTTTGAGCTTTTAAATATCCCCGTAGCATCATTCAAAAAGACTGTGTATTCCGTACCCGGACGAAAAACAGGTGAGTCGGTGATTTTTAGGGAAAAAAGACCCACGACAAAGATGCCTAATAATACAAAAAGACCTGATAATAATTCACGGTCATACCCGTGCGTTTGTGGCCTCACTGACGTGCTCCCTCGAAGCTTTTTCGGCTAACTCCTGCAGAGCTTAAGAACTGTTGAACAATATCGTGACGAGAATTCATTAAATCTTCGGGAGTTCCAAATTCAATAATCTTTCCCTGCCAAAGAAATGCCAAATAGTCTGAAATACGTAAAGCTGCGTGAATATCATGTGAAATCATAAAAACTGTACTCTTAAAACGTTTTGAGGTTTCGACAATTAAATCGTCAATTTTATAGGTGGTTACAGGATCCAAACCCGTTGTGGGCTCATCACAAAGAAGAATCTCCGGATCAAGCGCCAAAGCACGAGCAAGCCCCACTCTTTTCTTCATTCCGCCTGAAAGTTCATCGGGCATTTTAAAAAATTCATTTCGAGAAAGCTCAACGAGCGTCAATAAATCTTCAACTTTTCGCTCGATCATCTCTTCCGTCAAATAACCTTGATGCTCACGCAAAGGAAAAGCCACATTGTCATAAACATTTAAGCTATCAAAAAGAGCAACTTCCTGAAAAAGCATTCCAAAACTTTGACGGACTTCACGAAGGGCCTCACCTTTTAGATTCACCACATCGTGGCCTTTAACAAGAACATGCCCCTTATCGGGCTTCATCAAACCCAAGATATGCCTCAATAAGACAGACTTTCCCGTACCTGAGAACCCCAGCATGGTCACAATTTTTCCCTTGGGGATTTCTAGATTAAGACCGCTTAGAATCTTTCGCTCTCCAAAACTTTTCCAAACATC
>CANIGN010000002.1 GCA_947467125.1 Bacteriovoracaceae bacterium
CACCTTGCTACTCTTCAAAGCGATAATTACGGAGAACAACTAAACAATTCTCCTTACTTAAAAATCTTAGGATTTAAAACAAACAACCCCTCTCAGTACTCAGCAAGTTTCTCACCCTTAAATTCTAGCGACAGACCTCTTCTCGTAGCTGTCATTGATACAGGAATGAATCTTGAACACCCATTTTTGAAACCCTTTGTTTCGACAAATGATGGAGAAACAGGCCTTGATGCGAATGGTATCGATAAGACCACAAATGGAATCGATGACGATCACAATGGCTATGTCGACGATGTGAATGGAGTGAGTGTCGTCGATAAAAATGGCGACGCAAAAGATATCCAATACCACGGAACTCACGTGAGTGGACTCGTGAAAACCATTCGAGACCATGCTCTCGCAAGCGGCTATTCCGCTGCTCTTAAAATTCAAATTCTTCCCATACGTTTTTTTTATAAGTGCGAAGTTGTCCCAGGAGATGGGCAAATATGCGGAAGTGTTTCATCAGCAATCGCTGCTTTAGATTATGCACTTTCAAGAGGAGCTAAAGTCATCAACATGAGTTGGGGCTCAGATACTTATTCACAAGTACTTTACGAGACTTTAACTGAACTGTATCAAAACGACATAACCCTCGTTGCGGCTGCAGGAAATAACGCCTTAAACGTTGATGATCACCCCTTTTTTCCCGCAGCTCTTAATCCCTGTCTTCCAGGACTTATTTCTGTAAACTCGATAACCACAGCCGGAGAAAACGAAAACAGCGTGAGCCTTTCTAGTTTTTCTAACTATTCATCGCAATTTGTAAACATTTCAGCTCCAGGACACAGTGTTTATAACAATACTTTTGGATTACTCAGCTCAAGCGGGAGCTACCCCTTTGGAGATAAATTTATCGCTCTCAGTGGAACGTCAATGGCCTCACCTCTTGTTGCGGGAATCACTGCTGTCATGAGAAGTCTGAACCCCACCCTAAGTGCTCATGACATCAGAGATATTCTTCTCTCAAGCGCAACAATCCCTTACGATTTAAATACAAATAGCAAAATTCTTTCTCATAAAAACCAAGTAGACGGTTATGCCCACGCCATAAAAAGTTTTGAAAATGCACTTTCAAGTCCGCATCTTAAAATAAATAATATTGAATCGTGTTCGCTCAATCCCGTTTCTGGATTTTCAAGCAGTACTCAAAAAGAACAAAATAACGGAGGCGGAGGCGGCTGTGCTGCACTTATAAGCGCCCATGGCTCAAATGATGATTCAAATAATCCTTTTGGGGGGAATTCGCTTGGACTTCTCACAAGTCTTTTTTTCTTCGTGCAATTCCTCAGAAGGATGAGTTATAAAATCAGCCGGTGTTAGATAACCTGCATGATTTTTTTAATCATCCACTCGAATCGCTCATTTATTTTTTAAATAATCCGACGATTGCTCTGTGGGGACCTTTTGTAGGTTTACTTGCTTGTGGGATGGGACTTCCTGTACCCGAAGACATCATCCTCGTTGTTGCAGGATTTCTAGCTGGACAAAATAACGGCAAAATTCTCCCTCCGATCATCATCACGTACTTAGGAATCATCATTGGAGATTCTCTTATTTTTTTTGTGGGCCAAAAGTTAGGTCGCAAAGTCATGAAGTCCAAGTTAGCTCAAAAGATACTTACTCCGGAGCGACTCGAAAAAGCAGTCAATGCTTTTCATAAGCACGGAATATGGGTGAATTTCTTTGGACGATTTCTGCCAGGTTTTCGAGCCGCTATCTTTTTTACAGGCGGAACTTTGAAATACCCTTTTCATCGCTTTCTCTTAATGGATGGATTAGCAGCTCTTGTTTCAGCACCTCTTTTTGTGTGGCTTGGATATTGGGCGGGAATGAAGTTTTCGGAAAACATTTCTCTTCTTGATCACTATCTCAAGAAAACAAAAGCCTATTTTAGTTTAAGCATTCTGATCGTTCTTATTGTTGTGAGCATTGTTCTTTATATAAAATCCAAAAAAAGAAAAGAAATAGAAGCCAAATGAGTTGTTCTCTTTATTTAAAAAAAATCTTCATTTTTTTTATTCTTTTTAGTTATTTAAAAATTTCTTGGGGCAAAGAAAAAATTAAGATTCTCACTTACTCATCTTTTATGGATAAAGGTGGACTTGGGGAATGGATTCAACAGCAAAGACCCGATATTGAATTTCAAAGCTCTAAAGATTTCTCTGGAATCCTTGGAGAACTTCGAAAGCTTAAAAGACAAAATAAACTTTCCTCAATTGATTTAGTTTTGGGATTAAACGAAATAAATTACAAAAGCGCTCTTCAAGAAAAGCTTATTGAGCAAGGCGTTCCTTTTGAAAAAAGTGGATATACAATCTTAGTAAATAAAAAACTTTTAAAAGAAGAACAATGGCCTCGTAGCTGGAAAGAATTAGCTGAAAAGTTTTCTAAAAAAATCCTGGTGCAAGATCCGCGCACAAGTGAAATTGGTCTTGCTTGGCTCCTGAATGCAAAAGACCTCAGTAACCTTAGTCTTGCTGAAGCAAAAAAAATTCCCCTCAAAGTTTTCCCAAAGTGGTCAAGCTCTTTTGGCGCTTTTGAAAACGAAATGGCTCCCATGATTTGGACCTATACCACAAGCCTCGCCTATTATCGCTGCCACAACAGCGATAAAAATTATGCAAACCTACCTCTTCCAAATTATCCTTTTGATACAAACTATGTTGCAGCTACAAGTGGCAAACCTAACGAAACTCTCGTCCAAACAATTAAATACCTCTCTTCAAAAGACGTTCAAGAAAAAATTTGGCAAAAAAACTGGATGTTCCCCGCTTCAAATTCTCAAGCTCCTTCTTGTTATAAAAATATTTTTATTCCCCGAAACGCAAAGGCTCTTCGCTTTTATAATAGTTCTCAAATACTTGGATGGCTTGACGAATGGAGCCTCTAAGCTCTCAAACCAGAAAAACGACAGACGCCTTTCTCAGCACTTTTTATGTTTCAGTTATTTGGCTACCTCTTATTTATGCCTTCATTTCTCTAAGCTTGCAGATCTCATCTGAAACACTCACTTCATCTTTTTTTTATTTACTCGCTCGATCTTCTTTATTTGGAATTTTTCAAGCTTCTTTAAGTGTTTTACTTATTGCTGCTTTTTCTTTTGCCTTTGGTTATTTAAATGTTTTTTACAAATTTAGCTTATCTTCTCAAAAGGCAATTTCCATTATCGCTCTTTTTCTGTTTTCATTAAGCCCCACTATAGCTGCTTTAAGCCTTTTAAATCTTGGCAATTTCTTCAAACTTTCAAGCGCACAAGGTCTCTCTTGGATTGTGGCATGCCATTTTATGATGAATGCTCTTTTTGTATCTTTTCTTTTTGCGAAACGCCTTGAGCGCTTTCAATTATCCCAATCTCACGAACTTATTCCTCTCTTAAAAAGCTTTGGAACTTCGAAAAGAAAATTTATTCATGTTTATTTATGGCCAATTTTTAAAAATGATTTCTTCTCATGGGCTCCACAAATTTTTCTTTGGTGCTTTAGTAGCTTTGCTCCCGTCCTTCTTTTGTCTGAAGGCCCTCATCAGAGCACTCCAGAGATTCTCTTCTACTACTCCATTCTTAATGATCGAAGTGGAGCAAGAATTTTTTGTATTTTACTTTTAAATCTTTTTCTTGGCTTTTTTTTGAACCGAAGTTTTGGCAAGTCCCTTTCACTTCAAGAAAGCTCCGCTAACAAGTACTCACTTAAAATCGATTCCTATCAAAAAAATAAATTTTTCTATTTTTTAATTCTGATTTCTATTTTTTTTCTTTTTCCTTTTTTACTAACTCTTCTTCAAACAATTTCTATTATTGGAAATCCAAAAATTTTATTTTTCTTCCAAGAGCTCCTCACTCCTCTCAGCACAAGTTTTCTCATTTCCCTTTGTTGTTTTCTTCTTAGTTTTTTTGTGGGTTTTCTTTGTATAGTTGCAAAACAAGATTCCCCTTTAATTCAATACTCTAATATTTTAAGTCCACCCTTTATTCTTTTTGCTTGGTTAGAAACAGGTCTTCGTTCAGAAAATCATTTCACTTCTATTTTTTTAGTTTCAACGGCTAGCTTTCTGAGTGTTTTTCCATGGTTTTACCGTCAGATCAAAACTCAACGTGATCAACTTCCCATTGAATGGGGTCTTTATTGCCTAAGCCTAGGAATGACTCCTTTTACTTATTTTAGAAGAATCCTTTTTCCTCAACACAAAAGCACTCTTTTTAAACTTGCGGGAGTTTCAAGTCTTTGGGCTTTTGGAGAATATGCTTTTTCAAAAGTTTTTTTTGAAAAAAGCGAATCGCTTCCTCTTTATATTGATGAGAACTTAAGACGCTATAATTTTGACGCTTCGTCATTTGGAATTTCATTGGCTTACTTAGGTTCTTTTCTCATTGTCTTTCTCATATTAAAAAGCGAGAGGCCCTCCTCATGTTAAAGTTTAATTTTCATTTTGACGTTCCTCATAAAGGCTCCCTTCAGGCCCACGGTCAGCTTGAATTTGGCACAAAGCTCGCAATTCTCGGACCCTCTGGTTGCGGTAAAAGCACTTTTCTAAAAGCCTTAGCGGGCCTTTCACCCAAACGCTCGGGCGAATCCACTTGGCTTGATCAAAACTTTAACCAAGAAATGCTCAAAGAAGGTGTCTTGGGCTTTTGCTTTCAATCAAGTCCACTTTTTTCTCACCTAACTGTCCTTGAAAATCTAGCTCTTCCACTTGAATCACTTAAAAAATACCGTCCACTCTCTTCAGAGCTTAAAAAGCAAAGAGCTCAAAAGCTTCTTCTTCGAGCTGGTCTTAGTGATCTAGCCAATCGTTTTCCTCCTGATTTAAGCGGGGGTGAAAAAAAGAGAGTTTCTCTTTTGCGTTCTCTTATATTTAAGGCTCCCTTACTTATTTTGGATGAACCCTTTTCTGATTTAGATGAGGAAAATCGAAGATTGTTTAAGAAATGGCTTCATGAAATTCTTTTAGATCATAAAGGAGTTCTGGTTTTTGTGACTCACCATGAAAGCGATATTCAAGACCTTGCAAATCTTCGTTTTGACTGGCCCTCAAACAAAGAAACTGTATTAGACTTTTCAAAAGCTCAAAAATTATGAACCTTCTTTTTGTACATGGCTTTATGGGATCCGCTCTAAACTGGAGCACTGTTAGATCAAAGATTGAGACACTTGCAAAAGAATCAGGCTTTCAACTTAAAACCCATGCTGTTGATTTACTGGGGCACTCTTCAAGAAGATCCTCAAAACCCTTAAATAACTTTTCAAGCGCTCATGAGGCTCTTTGCGAGGAACTCTTTGAAGATATTAAAGGATTAGGTCCCGTTGTTGCTGTCGGACATTCCTTTGGACTGCGACCACTTCTTCTACTTGCACAAAAAAGACCTGAACTTATTCCTACACTTATTGTGGAAGACGCTTCCCCTGAATTGAGCCCTCAATCGTGTTCGTTCCTTTTAAAAATACTCCAAACAACACCTACCCCTTTTCGCACGCGCGAATCTGCTCGCGAATATTTTGACAAACACTATCCTCCACAAATTGCTCGTTTTTTATTAAGTAATATTCGAAGCCTGCAGAATCCTGAAATAAACGATTGGAGGTTTGATAGGCCCTTTTTAGAAGCGCTTTTACGAGAAGCTCAAACAAGCCCACTTTGGGATCAATGGCAGGAATACCCTGGAGAAAGCTTTCTTATAACAGGAGAAAAAAGCGAACTTTTCGCTCATCCATCCGTTCTTCAAACAATGACTGAGAAAAGATTTCCCCGTAAACTATTGCATTACCAGATTAAAGACTCTGGCCACTGGATACACGCCGACAAACAAGAGGACTTTTGTCAGGTTTTAGTAAAGATTCTTTCTTCAATTAAGGACTCAATTTAATATTCCAATTTAATTTATTTTGACTAATTTGCTTAGGCTTTTTTTCTGCCTAAGATGAATACCACTGCTGACATAATCAAAAAGCCAACTGCACCAAAAAGAAGCATGGTTCTCACATTGCCCTTCTTACTCACATTACTCACCTTCTGGACTATAGACGAAGAACCCGCAGAGTCTTGGGTTTTTGACGCAACAGCACTTGAATCAAGAGAAGGAGCAGAAGCAACAGGAATAGTTGCCATAGCTCCGGCTTGTGTATCTGCAGAATTAGATCCTGTATCAATTGAAAGGCTTGCTCCCTGAGAAGGAGCATTAGAAACAACACTAAGACCCGCGTCAACAGCAGGTATTTCTTTTTGAGGAGCAGGTTGGGCTACAATTACTTTATCTTCTTCTTTTTGAGGAGAACCCTTTGAAAGATCTGCAACCTGAGCAGATTCCTCAGAAACTGGAAGTCTTAACATTTGACCAACCACCAATACGTTTGGATCTTCAATTTCAGGATTTAACTCGAGAAGTTTTTTTAATGAGTTTGCTTTTCCAAAAACCCCGTCTGCAATCAAAGAGAGTGACTCTCCACGAGCAACCTTCCACTCCTTCATATCAGAAGTATATTGAGTGTGAAGTTGGCCACGCCAAATTTTCACTGCTTGTCGATCACCTTTTTGAAGTTTCGCGCGATGACGAAATGTTGAATTTTTTACTGGAAGAGAATTCATAACATCAGATCCACTTGCTTGATCGGATGTTGCTTCTAGATTGTCTTGTGAAGAAGTGTCTGCGCTTGCATCGCCCAAAACAAGACTTGCATCCTCTTGTGAGTCCCTTGCGCTGACTTCTTCACTAATAGCGGCATCAACTGCGCCGTGCCTTGAAGAACAAGCCACCAAACTAGAGAGCAAAACAAAAGATACTGCCGTACCAGAAGTAAACCTCTTCATCCTTAAAAGTAAATTTTCCATAGATAAAACGCTCATGTGAACATCACTTCGTCTCTAAGCCTAAATAACTTTAGTGTTATTAAGAAAAAAATAAAAAAAATTTAGAAATTTAATTGTAATGAAAAAGCAAGGCACTCAAGACTTACTTGAACAGTATATTTTTTGTACAAATTTGATCAATCATGAAGATTCTTGACTAAGCATATTGTGGAGTTGCTCAGTCAAATTTAAACTTTAGGTTATGAAACTTGGTAGTGAAGTTCTTGAAAATTCAAAAGCTCTGAGCGAACTTAAAAAGAAACGGGTCGCACTTTTAGCTCACCCAGCGAGCGTCAATAAAAACCTTGTTCACTCCTCAATTGTTTTTAAAAAAATTCTTAAAGAAAATTTAGTTTGCGCTTTTGGACCTCAACATGGAATTCGCGGTGAAAAACAAGACAATATGGAAGAAAGCCCAGACATCATAGACCCTGTACTTGGCATTCCGGTCTTCAGTCTTTACGGAAAAACTCGCAGACCCACAAAAGAAATGATCGAAAAAGTTGACGTCTTATTAGTCGACCTCCAAGACGTTGGAACAAGAATCTATACTTTCATCACAACGCTTTTTTACATGCTCGAAGCCTTTCACAACACTCAAAAAGAAATTTGGATTCTTGATAGACCCAATCCCGCCGGAAGAAGTATCGAAGGTTTTTGTTTAGATCCAAAGATGATTTCTTTTGTTGGGTGTAGCGAAGGTCTTATTCTTCGACACGGATTAACTTTGGGAGAACTCACTCAGTATTTTAAGGAAAAACATTCTTTCAATGTTCAAACCAAAATTTTTAAAATGCAAAATTACAAAGCCCATCAAAAACCGGGGTGGGGCTGGCCCTCTCTGGAATTTCCCTGGGTGAATCCAAGCCCAAATATCCCCAGACTTTCTTCTGTTCGAGCTTTTCCAGGAACTGTTTTGATTGAAGGAACTCTTTTATCCGAAGGAAGAGGAACAACTCGTCCCCTTGAAATCATAGGAGCTCCTGATATCGACGGAGAAAAGCTCTTAAAGGAAATGGAAAAAATAAATAAAAAATGGATGGAAGGATGCCAGCTCCGTGCTTGTTACTTTGAACCCACTTTTCAAAAGCACGCCAAACAACTTTGCTCAGGTTTTCAAATTCACACGGATTATCAAAACTTTAATCCCCAAAAATTTAAACCCTTTCGCCTTGTCTGCTTAGCCCTTAAAGCTCTTCGTAAAATGAATCCTGAAAGAGAAATCTGGAATCGTTCGTATTATGAATACGAAAGAGATCGCCTTTCTTTTGACCTTATTTGCGGAACAAGCCTTGTAAGAGAATGGGTGGACGATCCTTCCTCAAAACCTGCTGATTTAGAAAGACTCTTGCTGCAAGACGAAAAGTCTTGGCTTAAAACTCAAAAGAAATATCTTCTTTACAGATAATTTTGAGAATATCCCAAAAGATTTGCTAGATTGAGTGTGCTTGTCAGACATAAGAGTTTTAAAGTTTGGTGGATCTTCACTCGCAAGTCCCGAACTCATTCATAAAGTTGCCCAAATCATCGCGGATCATTACCACGCATGCAAAAAAGTAGTCGTCGTCGTGAGCGCAATGGGAAAAAGCACTGATGAGCTCATCCAACTTGCAAAAAAAGTAAGTCCCAACGCTCCCCTTAAACATTCACGTGAAGTCGACATGCTCGTAAGCGTTGGCGAAAGAATCTCCATGTCGCTTGTCTCCATGGCTATTCGAGATTTGGGCATCGAAGCCGTTTCTCTCACAGGCTCTCAAAGTGGAATTATTACAACCGAAAGCCACGGGGAAGCTGAGATTCTTGAAATTAAGGGTGAGCGAATTTTAAAAAATTTGGAAGAAAAAAAAGTTGTAATCGTTGCGGGCTTTCAAGGTGTCAGCCGAGAAAAGGAAATCACAACATTAGGTCGCGGAGGAAGTGATACAACCGCGCTTGCTCTTGCACATTTTCTTCAATCATCTTCGGCCTATATTTATTCAGATGTGGATGCGTATTATTCTGCGGATCCTAAAGTTGTGAAAAATGCTCTTAGATATGAAAAAATTCCTTGGGAGATCGGCTTTTTATCTTCTTACTTTGGAGCCAAGGTCTTACACTCTCGAGCAGCCAAAATAGCTGCAAAGCAGCACCTTCAAGTTCAAATGTTATCCACATTTAATCCACAGAGGAGTCCGGGCCTTTTAGAAGGGGACATTGACGCAAAAAATCAATTATTTCAAGTATTTACATTAAACCTAAAAAAGGACTTAAAAAAGTTAACCACAGACAAATGTGCATTACCATGTAAGGACATTCCCCTCGAAATAGAGGACTGTTTTATGCCTTCTTATTTTGAAAATCGTATTGAGTTTCCAGCTGGTGCTTTGAAAACTTTTTTTTATTCTTACGAGAAAAACTTAAACCCACAAGAGGGTTTAGAAAAAAAACTTTTAAATGAAGCGGGATATCAATCTTTTACACTTGTTGGAACAGGCCTTCTCCAAAAAAAGACACTGCTTCAAGAAGCAGAAAAAATACTCATGAGCTTTGGCGTTGAAATCGAAGGATACGATTGGACAAATCTTTATCTTGTTCTCATTACAAAAAAGCTAGATGCCGATCAAAAAATCCTTCAATCACTTCACGAACACTTTCTTGAAAATACGAATTAAGTAAAAAAAAGACGACTTGAAGACCCTTGCTCGTTAAACCATTAATTGAGGGATTCGATGGTTAAAAAGGATTTCATTAAACTTTGGGTTTTTAAAATACTTCTCTATTTTGCTTTCATATGCACAAATGTTTTGTATTCAAAAAGCTTTGATTCTCCTTTCGCAATTCAAAACATATTTAAACCGATTCCTATTCCTCCAAAGACAATGAACTATCAGCTCACAACAACCCCCGGCTACGAATACACCGATCCCCATAGGCTTCTAAAAATTATTGCAGTCGGAGATAGCCTTCTCCAAAATTTCTATAACTGTGATTTACCTTGTAAGCTTAAACAATTCCTAACACTCGAAAGAAAACATGCTTTTATAGATATAGATCCCGAGATTCACTCTATAGAGAGCGTCTTTGAGAAATTTTCTAAAATCACTCCAACACTCGCCATGAACGTAGGAGCACCAGGCTCAATGGTCATTAGCCCTCCTAAACCAAGTCTCCTTTATGAGACTCTTGGAATACGAAGTCTTCGAGAACAAGTCGAAATCATAAACTCTCTAGCAATTCCTCCAGATCTAACTTTTGTGTGGTTAGGCCACAACGACGTGAACCTCTACACAAAAGGATACTCCGAAGAAAAACTTCTTCACGAATTTGGAACTGAATTTAAAAAACAAATTCAAAAACTTGTTTTCTCATTAAGCGCTCAAGAATCTAAAAGAAAAAAATCAATCATTGTATTTTCACTCGGTTCTTTTGAAAGCGCTTTTAAAGCACGAGATGAATGCGAAGCTCGAAAAAAACTTGATTCTTCATTATTTGATTCTTTTGAAAATGTTTCAAAAGATTTTAAACTCGTTTTGAAAGAAAATCGCGAAGACGCTTATCGACTTAATAAAGAAACCAACCAAATCATGGAAAATACTATTCGTGAATTAAACTCTTACCGTGAACTTACTCCCAACATTGAGATTCGCTTTTCTTACAAACCTCAAGAAATCAACCAACTCTCTTGCGATGATCTCAGCCCTCACGATGCCTTCCATCCTGGAAAAAATGAAGCTCAACTCATTGCGAATCTCTTTTATGAAGAAGCTCTCAAAAGCCTAAATTTTGTTATGCATTAGAGGAGTCGGGGGTTAAAAATGGCGCATCCAGCTGGGATCGAACCAACAACCTTCAGATTCGTAGTCTGATGCTCTATCCAATTGAGCTATGGATGCGTAAACTAAAAAAGAGCCTTCAGGGGCAGCCTTTTTTTGGTCGAATTAAATATATAGACGAAAAACTGCAACCCTGCAGCAAAAATATCGAGTGATTACGTGGGAGAAGAAACATGTCAGGTATACTTGAAAGCCTCTACGACAAGATAGCACCCGTTTATAATTGGACTATAGGCCCCTCTTTAGAGGGAGCCCGCAAAAAAGCCATTGAATTTGCCAACATTCAAAAAGGGGAAAGGGTCCTTGAGGTAGGGGTAGGAACAGGGCTTACTTTTCGCCATTTACCTCCCGAAATTGACTTCGTAGGCGTCGATCTTTCAGAAAAGATGCTGGCCCAAGCCCTTAAAAACGAAAAGAAACTAGGCCTTAACTATGAATTGCTCAAAATGGACGCCTCAAAGCTCAGCTTTCCTGATGAAAGCTTTGATTTAGTGATAAGCGCCCATTTTCTAAGCGCCACCTCCAACCCCATTCCTGCCATATTAGAGATGAAACGCGTTGTGAAAAAAACAGGACGCGTTTTGCTTGTGAATAATTTTCAAAAAGCAGAATATCTTGCGCATCTCATGGAACCCCTTGCACATAAGTTGGGCTTTAGTATGAAGCTTAATCTTGAACAGCTTTGCGCTAAGACGGGCTTTCGAGTGCAAAAAAGAATAAGAGCCAGCAAAGTCCTCCCGATTGATGCAGTTCTTTTAATCCCTTAAGCCTTATTCAATCTCAAGGTTTTTTTGGATGGAGGGCTCAAAATTTTCAAGCTCTTTAGGAATTTGCTTTTGAGAGCGAACCCCAAATTCTTTCAAGCGCTCTGATTGGCGCAACAAATTCCCTTTTCCATCACGAAGCTTTTTAATCGCCTCATCGTAAGATCCTTGAGCGCTCTGAAGAGACTTTCCAATCGACATTAGATCTTCACAAAACAAAACAAACTTGTCATAAAGAAGCCCTCCGCTGCGAGCAATCTCTAGAGCATTTTGATTTTGTTTTTCGTTTTTCCAAATAGACTCTACAGTTTTTAAAGTTGGCAAAAGAGTAGAGGGGCCCACTAAAACAACTTTTCGATTCCAAGCTTGTTGAAACAAATTTGGATCATGTTCGTACAAAGCAATTAAAGCTGTTTCAATTGGAAAGAATAGAAAAACAAAATCAGGCGAGCGAAGGTTTTTTAAATTTTGATAATGCTTATCTCCCAAACCCTGAACATGCATTCGAACTGCCGAAGCAAAACTTTTTAAAGCTAATGCTTTTTCATTTTGATCCGCTGTATTCACCCATTTTTCAAAAGCAGAAAGACTCACCTTGCTATCAATAATCAAATGTCTGTTCTCAGGTAAATGAATAATCACATCGGGCTTAAAGCGAGCGCCTTCTTCGTTCTTAAGCTGAAGATCTCTTCCTTGAGTTGAGTATTCGTGGCCTTCTCGTAAACCTGAAGCTTCCAAAACCTTTTCAAGAATCACCTCACCCCAAATTCCTTGAGTTTTAAAATCTCCACGAAGAGCTTTTCCTAGGTTGTCACTTGTAAAAGCCATTCGTTCAATTTCTTTTTTCAAATTAAATCTTTCACGAGCTTCTGCTTGATAAACACTTTCGACTTTATTTTCAAAATCTTTTAATTTTTCGTTTAGAGGTTTTAAAATATTTTCAAAACTTTTTGAGGAAGAAACTTCTAAGTTTTGCTGACTTTTTTTCATCAAATCATTTGCAAAAAGTTCAAACTTTTCTTGAAAGAGCTTTTCTTTTAAGGCCGCTTCACTCTTAATAGATTCAACTTGAGCACTTAAAAGAGTTTTTTCTTTTTCAGCTTCAAGCACATATTTTGCATGCTTTTGATTCATTAAAAAATACGCAAAAAGAGCGCCAAGAAGGCACCCCCCTAAAATTAAAAAAAGGCTCAACAACATAGGCCTTATTCAAGCGCTCTTTGAATGAATTCACAATTGTTAACTTTGGGTTAAGGTTCCAAATAAAGTTTTCATCTTTAATGATCGTTAATTACGCCGAAAGAATGAATTATGGGCTCTTATTCTAAACAAAGTCCTTGGCATTCATTCATGCAAAGAGACGATCGATCTTTGCTAAAAGATCTTGCTCACCATCAATGGTCCTCAAGTTATATTTTAGAAAAAATCCCAGGGATTGTTTTTGCAGCACTCAGATCCCTCCATTTTTCACGTTCTCATAGGTGGGGAGTAGCTATTTCTACTGAAAAAATGCGCCCTATCGCAATGCAATTTTGTGAATGGATGAGAACCCATGGAGAATGGGAAAAATGTGAAGCTTCCTGGTCTAAAAAAAGCAAAGGCCCATGGTCTTTGCCCTTCCAAATCTTTAGATCTTATTACAGATTTCGACGTGCGGAATATCCCAAGGGCATCAAGGGTGAAGTGAGTTATTCAGGACAAAAAAGCCTCCTAGACATGGAGGGAGCTCCTCTTGAAAACGCTCTCACCGGGCCTTTTTTAGAAGCCTTTTCTTTTATTACATTTTCGCTTCCAGAGCCGCTTCAACTCCCTTACCAACTTCACCTTGAAGGTCTATTACCACATGAAATTTCTAAACTTTTGGGAATTCAAGCAAACAAAATTGATCAAGCTATTCATGCAGCAAAAGAAATTCTAAGCGCAGGCTACAGCAAGGCCAAGGAGTCGGCATGAAACAGACCAAACAAATTACTCTTGATTTTGAATCCCACGATATGGATTCCGTTCTTATTCGATGGCTCCTCGAAGGAGTGAAAGAGGAAGAAAAAGAAAAATTCGAAAAAACTTTATTATTCGATAGACGATTTCGTGAGCATTTCTGCGAATGGGTGAAAGCTATTCGAGAACCTGCATGGGCCTTGAACGCTTCACAAAAGGAAGATAAATGAACAACAAACAACGAGAACTCTTACTAGATTGCCTGAGTCAGCTCTGGGCTCTTTCACGCAAAGCCGAAGACTACTGGAAATACGTTGCTTCACTTGAGTGGGAAGAAAGCCTTACGCTTTTTAGCTCACTCCTCAAACATCCTCAGCAAATTGAAAATATTTTTGGTATTTTGAGTGAAGAAGAGAATAAAAAACTCAAAGACTCATTTGATTCAATTTTAAATAGACCACGATCTCAAAGCCCTGGTTTCTTTCATGTTGCAGTTTGGGCAAGTGTGATCGAAGTTAAATCTCAAACTCTTCGTCGTGAAATCTTTAGAGCTGCACTTATTCTGGATCAGTTGTCTCGTAAAATGATTGGATCTCCCATCGATATGTCCTCAAAAGAACTAACTCATTACTTAGATTTATCTAAAAGGTTTATGAGCCTTTCAAAACATATTCATCCAGCCTTTTCTCATTCTGATTTGCCCATGCCTACAAACGTGAGCAAAAAAGAAGCTGCGGGCGGTTAGTATTAAGGAATGGGATATTCGGAAAGCCTTTGAAAGCGAGCTGCTTGATAGTCTTCTTTTAAACCTGAAGGTAAAGAATCAAGATAATTTGCAAGACTCGTGTATTTCACACATTTAACTTCCGCCAAACCACAAACTCTTTTAGCAAATTGTTTCAAAACACGATTGTAAACACCTCGCTGATAAGGAAAAAAATGATGTCCAATACTTAAAGGAGCACGATTTCCAAAATAATTTGCTTTGAAATACTTCATGTAAGTTTGCATCATTTCATCAGCAAATCTGTCTTCATTTTCTGGATCATTTTCTGGATTTTTTCTGTCTTTGCTTTGATTTACAAAAAAGTTGTAATCCATAGAAATAGACTTATTTCCATTCCCCACAATGGTCAGTTCAAATAAAGGAAATTGCCATAATCCATAAGCGTTCTTTTTAGGCCAGAGTCTATAATCTGCTGAATCACTTGTATCGTATCGATAACCTAAGCTCTTGAGAGCTGGAAAAAGCCCTGCACTTTTATCTAAATAAGGGGCTCTGAAACCCACTATGCTCGATGCAATTTTTGAAGCATCTTTATATCCAAAGGATAAAAAATTATCTGTAAATATTTTTTTAAAATTGAGAAGCTCTTCTACCCAATCTTCTTTGCTCCACTGAGTTCCGCTAAAATGTCCAACGGCATGTGAAGCAAGCTCGTGCCCCTCAGAATATAATTTATGGACATAGGCCGTTCTTGTTTCGACATCTTCAAAAGATCCACCAAAGCCAATATTGGAAGCTCCTTGTGCGTGAAGGGGACCTTTATAAAACTTTCTTTTTTGATCAGGAATAAAATTGACGCCACTTAAAAAGAAAGTGAATTCAATATTTTTATCTAATTCCCGCATCTGTTTAGAAAAGGAAGCAAGGTCTTTCCAGCGCTCATTTTCCGTACAGTTATCAAAAGCAAACATGATAAATTGCGGAGGGCGATTTTTTGAAGGCGTGGGAATAACTGGTGCAGGGACAATAGGAGTAGGAGGAACGATGGGAGCGGGAGGGATAGGGGCAGGAACAACCGGAGCTGGAGCAACAGGGACAACGGGAGTTGGTCGAACTTCTTGAGGATGAACAGGAATGGCCTTTGGTGGAGGAGTTTCTTCAATAACTTCAGCTTTTTCTACGGGAGTCGGAGCTGGAGGGTTTAATAAGATCACTCGAGGAATAATCTCTGTAGAAGCCTTCAAAACGGGAGTTTGCTCAAGAGCTTGATCCTGCTCTTTTAATTCCTTAGTTTGAGCGTTTTTTTGGGCGCAAGAAAAGAGACTTATAGCAAAAAGGACAAAAATTGCCCGATATGTAAAAGAATTCTGCCCTTTAAGTTTCTTCATCTTCTTCCCATGAACACCTTTAAGCGTTCCTGCTGAGGCTTTAAAATCCTCATAGCTTTTTAAAGCAAGCAATATGCCATCTTAAGAGAAGTTTTAGCAACAAACTAATTCAACAAATATTCCAAATAATCAGCAAGTGCGGTCGCTCTTTGTTCAATGCTTTTCATTTCAATAAATTCTTCTTTGGAATGAATAGCGCCTCCTCGAGGACCAAGCCCATCAATGATTTGTAAATCTTTTGAAGCAAAATAGCAGCAATCAGAAGCTCCTCGACCGGCCTCTAAAAGTACCGAAGTTCCTTCAATTCTAGAATAAATTTCTTGAGCCTTCTTGAGCTCTTGAGTCATTTCACTTTCAAAAGAAGGGCAATCGTCTATCAATTCCATTTTGATAGAACCCATATTCTTATTGTTAGGAGAAAAAAATTGAAGCTTTCTTAGCCCTTCTTCTAAGTTTGAATGAAAAGATCGAGCATCGTCATAATTCTCAAAGCGCATATCCATGGTGACTAAAATCTTTTCAGCGCTCATGTTGTATTTAAAAGGTGTGCTTTCTACACCATTCACACTCACACTAAGATGTGGATAAAGTAGGGATAACTTTTGAATAAGTTCATAAAGCTTTACAAAGCCCAAAGTGGGATTCGCTGAATCTTGAACGTCTCTGCCCGTATGAACAGAATTACCCTTAATAGTAAATTTGTAATAGCGATTTCCTCGGCGCTTTCGAATTAAACATCCACCCGGCAAAGCAGGTTCCATGCCTAAGACAAAACTTAATTGAGAGCTCAATTCTTTGATGAATTTTTGGAATCCAGGCGAACCCATTTCTTCACAGGAAGAAGAAAAAAGGTAAAGAGGCTTTTGAATCTTGTGCAACTTTCCAGAAGAGAATAGTTTTTCAAGGGCTCCCAAAGCGATCACCATTCCACCTTTGTTATCAGCAACACCTCCTCCAAAAGCGATTCCCTTGGATGAATCTATTTCGAACGCTCTTAAATCTTGTGTGGAATAAACAGTATCAGCATGAGTGACAAGACAAACTCCCTTGCGAAGAGCTGACTTATCTTTCACACCCCATGAAGCTAAAACAGAAGAAGAATAATCAGGATGTTCAGATTCAATCCAAGAAATTTTGGGATGAAAGAGTTGTAAGCGCTCGATGAGTTTTTTTTGGACGGATTCAACACCTATGCAATCATTTGTTTCAGAAGAAAGCTCTACGAGCTCCCTTAAAAAGTTAAGCATGGGACCAGACTAAATCTGAGCCCCATGCTGTCAAGTTTAGAAAATAAAGATTCTTTTCTAAAAACTATTGATTCCCTTTTTCAACGTTTCCACGTCTTAAAAAAGCAGGAATTTCGAGATCTTCATTGCTATTTGTGTGGAGTCCAAGATCTTGAGCAATTTTGCGAGCTTGCTGCAAAATATCCATAGATTTTGAAACTTTGACTTCTACTACTGGCTCTGGTGCAACTTCTACTTTCTCAATTTGAGGAGCTGCTTCCACAACTGGGCTTTCCACAAAAACTTCTTCTTCAAGAGAAGCTGCTTGATGAGTGGGCTCTTCAAAGCTCTTAGTTTCAAAACTCTGAGTCATTTCCTGAGGAGGAGCCACTTCAACTTTTACTTCAACATGAGGAGCACTCACAGGAACAGAAAAACTTGTTGTTCCTTGTGAATAATCCGCTGTGAAAAAAGCTTCTGGTCCGTTTTCATTTTTTGTTTCAATTTTTGGAGAAACATTTTGAGAAATGGGAGCGACTACGGGCTGAGCAACTTGCGGAACGACTTGCTGAAATGTTTGTTGAACAGCCGGTTGTTGAGAATCCATTGGCTGAACATACGAGCTTGTAACGCCCATAACATTGTTCTTATCTTTTTGATTAAAGCCCGTTGCAATTACAGTTACCTTAACAGCATCGCCAATTTTGCTATTGAAAACACTTCCGAAAATAACTTCTGCATCACGATCAGCTTCTTCAGTAATCAATGTTACTGCTTCGTTGATTTCATGAAGAGTGAGGTTCTCAGGTCCAGTGATATTGATGATAATTCCTGTTGCTCCACGAATAGAGATGTCTTCCAACAAAGGACTTGAAATCGCCAAATGAGCCGCCGTCACAGAACGATTTTCACCTTCAGCAACACCTGTTCCCATAAGAGCTAATCCACGATTTTGCATAACAGTTTTGACGTCTGCAAAGTCGAGGTTGATGTGTCCAGAAATGTTGATCAAATCACTGATACCTTGAACAGCGTTCAACAAAACTTCATCAGCTCTTGAGAAAGCTTCTAAAACGCTTGTTTTCTTATCAATGATTGAAAGCAATCTTTGATTAGGAATTTGAATAAGTGTATCGACATTTTCTTTAAGAGTCGCAAGACCTTTTTCAGCAACACGTGTTCGCTTAGGTGCTTCAAAGATAAAAGGTTTAGTCACAACAGCTACAGTCAAAGCGCCAATGTCTTTTGCAATTCTTGCAATCACAGGAGCGGCACCCGTTCCTGTTCCGCCGCCCATTCCCGCAGTGATGAAAACCATGTCAGCACCTTCGAGAGATTTACGAATTTCAGCTTGGCTTTCTTCAGCAGCTTGACGGCCCACTTCAGGATTTGCACCTGCACCTAATCCTTTTGTAAGTCCCATTCCAAGTTGAATACGACGAGTTGCTAAACTTTTTGCAAGAGCTTGGCGATCTGTATTTCCAGAAATGAATTCCACTCCTGAAAGTCCAGCTTTCACCATGGCGTTGATTGCATTACAACCACCACCTCCAATGCCCACAACTTTAATTTGTGCGCCTAAAACATCCATATCTCCTACAGTAATTTCCTGTGAAGATGAATGCTCTTCATTTGTGAATCCTTGATTTTCTTCCCCTTCAATTGGCTCAAATCCCATAACGTCCCCCCCGTTTTTTTTAAACTAAATCCGTAAACCAACTTTTGATTTGCTTACCTGCATTCAAAACTGGCTCCATCACATTGTTCGTATTTTTACGTTTCATTCTTGATCCGCGCTTTTGAACACTTACCCACTCAACAAGTCCTAAAACTGAAGAGTAAGAAGGATGTACAAATTGAGCATCTAAACCTTCCATTGCTGTTGGCAAAGATCGCTTAATTGGCAAATCAAAAACTCTTTCAGCAAGCTCTTGAGTTCCGGGGAGCATAGTTGCTCCACCTGTTAAAACAAGTCCCGCGCCTAATTTATCTTGGTATCCGCTTTGAAGAATTTCTTTTTTCAAAAAGTTAAAAATCTCTTCAAGACGAGGCTCGACGATTTCGCCTACAAGTTTTTGTTGAATGATTCGAGGAGCTCCTCCCCCAACAGGAAAAATCTCAAGCGTTGCGCCTTCATCAATATAGCTCTTAAGAGCACAAGCTTTTTCAATCTTCAATTTTTCAGCTTCGTTTTGTGGAGTGCGAAGTCCGATTGCAAGATCTTGAGTTAAGTGAGTTCCACCTAATGCAATTCCTCCTGTATGAACAAGTGCCCCTGCTGAGTAAATAGCAAAATCACTCGTTCCGCCTCCGATATCAATAACAGCCACACCCAACTCTTTTTCGTCTTGAGATAAAAGAAGACCAGAAGTTGCAAGACTTTGAAGAACAATTTCAGATGAATGAATTCCTGCTTTATGACAACATCGAATTAAATTTTGAATTGCAGAACGTGAAGCTGTGACGATATGAACTTTTGCTTCTAAACGTGTTCCTACCATTCCCAATGGATCACGAATTTCGTCTTGCCCGTCTATTTTGTATTCTTGAGGAATCACATGCAAAGGCATGCGATCGTTTGGAATCGCAAGTGCGCTTGCAGAATCGATCACTCTTTTCACATCAACCGGAGTGACTTCTCTTCCTTTAATTCCCGCAACACCTGAAGAATTGAGTCCTTGAATATGTGGTCCAGAAATTCCAATCACCGCAGAAGTGATTTTCGCTCCTGAATTTGATTCCGCTTCTTCTATAGATTCAGATAAAGCATTTACTGTTTCATCAATGTTTGAAACAAAACCTTTCTTTAACCCTGCAGACTTTGAAGTACCCACACCCAATATTTTATAATGTGCGCCTCCCTCGTTATTTTCTGAAGAATTTAAAGATGCCACAACCGTTGTAATTTTTGTGGAACCAAAATCCAATGCGACGACAATTTCGTCAGTTTTCATACGGACCCCCCCGTCAATACATCGTTCACGACACAATTCATGCATCGCGTTTTCTTGACTCTGTATTGCCCTAATATCTAATTTAAATGAGTATCAAGAGTTCTCAAACTGTTGACAGTGTCTATAAACTGACGACTGCTCGTTTATTGTATGTTGCGTCAATTTTTTTCGCACGTATTCCACGTGAACTCAAAAACTCTAACGACTGTTTTGCTTTTTTCCAATTTTCAAAAAAGTTTTGAGACCCCAAAACAATCTTCGCATTTTTTAAATTTGCTTGCTCTACAATCACGACAAGCCCCAATTCCTTATCCCATGTCAATCCATTGACTTCTTCGGGATGCTCCTGATTGAGCCAATCAAGAACTGAAAGATAAATATCCTTATCCAAAGGAATAGGCCAAAAACAAGGAAGAGATCGAGGGCTCTTTGAAAAAGCAATTCCTTCTTTATCCACTTGCCAAAGTTGTTGTCCAATAAAGATAAGAGCCACACCGTCTCTTTCTTCAAGCTCAAGACGAAGCTTATGAGGCCAATTTTTTTGAAAATGCAGAGTTTTTAAAATTTTATTCTTACTCAAAAGCTTTTCAGATATTTTTTCTAAATCAACTTCCCAAAGGTTTTCACCTACAACTTCTTTTACTTGAGGACGAATCAAATCCTGAGTTGCTACATTTTTTGAAACAATCTCAATGTTTTGAATTTTAAAAAAAGAAGATCTTAAAAAACAAACCACTCCAAGAGTGAGAATGAAAACCCAAGTCAGGATTCGTGCAGGTTTTTTTTTCACTTATTTTTTTAACCCTTTTTGTCTGGAGATTGATTGAGTAACCAAAAACTCTACAAAATCTTCAAAACTAAGTCCCTTTGCCTTTGCAGCTTTAGGAACAAGAGACGTGGCAGTCATTCCAGGCAAAGTATTTGCCTCAAGAATAAAAAATTCACCCGAATCTCGAAGCATCACATCTATGCGCGCATAATCCTGGCAACGTAAAACTTTAAATGCTTTTAAGCATGCTGCTTGGATTTTTTGAGAAAGCTCTAATTCAAGAGGGGCTGGACAAAGATACTCCGTCTGCCCCGCTGTATATTTGCTTGTATAATCATAGAATTTTGAATTCGGCCGTATTTCAACAAGCGGATAAGCCTCGTCCATGACCACAGCACATGTTAACTCTCGACCCTCAATCCACTCTTCAATAATTAATTCATCATCAAATTGAAAAGCTTTTTCACACAAATCTCTGAATACTGATTTTCTTTCATTTTCAGGAAATTCTTTTGGATCATAGCGATAAACGCCGATCGTACTTCCCTGACAAGCGGCTTTGATAAAACTTTTTTTATTTAAAATTTTAGGATTTTCTTTAAGGAGTTGATCATAAGAAAATTTTATTCTTTCGCAAATAATAAAGGGCGCAACGGGACTTCCATTTTGCTTCAGTAAACTTTGCGTGACGGCCTTGTTAAAACACAAAGCGCTAGAAAGAACTCCGCTTCCTACATAAGGGACGCCTATGGTTTCTAAAAATCCCTGGACTCTTCCATCTTCTCCAAAAGTTCCATGAAGACCCAAAACAACCAAATCGGGCTTGTGCGATTGAAAAAGACCTAAAAGATCCTTTTGCGACTTAATTTCAACACCCTTTGCTTGAAATCCTTTTGAGAGAAGGGCTGCAAGGAGATTCGCTCCGGTTTTAAGACTCACTTCTCGCTCCGAGGACTCTCCACCATAAATGACCCAAACTTCTTGAGCTTTCATAATCATAGTCTAACAATTAGCGCCTACGTTTTACACATCAAGGATTAGACTTTTTTAGTCTTCATGGGCTAAATTTTTTTTATGGCCGAAAACCGTCGCCTTATTTCGAATATCAAAACCTTTTTACTTACGGGAATAGTCGGCTGGATTGTTTCTCTTTATACACTTTGGCATCGCGCAAAGGTTCAAGCGGGAGTTGATTTAGGTCAGGCCTTTTGCAACATCAACTCCAAAGTAAATTGCGATAGCATTGCTCTTTCATCTTTTTCTTCAATAGGGGGCTTTTCAGTTTCTCTTTTGGGAATGATTTTTTTTACGATTGTCACAATTTTGGCGCTCAGAACTCTTCGATCCGTCAATCAAGGATTTATGGGCGACCTTACGCGAAAACTTATAATGATTTCATCCTATGTGGGAATTTTGAGTTCTATAGCATTAGCGACCTTAAGCCTCACTGTGATTGGAGCCTTTTGTTTAGTCTGTGGAATTGTTTATGCCCTTTGCTTCTCCCTTTTTTATTCAACCCGTAAAATATCTAAAGATACCTCTTCAATAGTTAAGAAAGAAAGGTTTAGCCCTTCTTTCCTTATCCTTTCAGTCTCTTTGATCTCTGCTCAATATCTTTTCCAACCACTTTCAGAATCAGCGGCACGAAATGCCCTCTCTCTTAATTCTGGAGAAGGAATCGCCCCTGAATTTTTAAAACAAGTCATGAGCGAATATGAAAGTGGAAATTCCTATGAAATTTCTCCTCAAAAGAGCCCTGTTGAAGGAAGTCCTAAAGCAAAAGTTACCATTGTTGAATTTAGTGACTTTGAGTGCCCACACTGTGCTGAAAACCACAAACATTTACCCGTTGTTGCGAAGAGTTTTGGGGAAGACGTTCGAATCATATATAAAAACTATCCTCTTGATCCGGCTTGTAATAGTGCAGGAATGCATCACAAAGCTTGCTTAGCAGCTTATGCTGCTCGATGTGTATTTCAAAAAAAAGGTTTCGATGGATTTAAAAAAATTCAAGATTACCTTTTTGAAAACCAAGAATTTTTTGACAAAAAAAGTATCCAAGAAAAAGTCTTTTCCACTGGAATTTCAAAAGATGATTTTGAGAAGTGCCTTGATTCAAATGTAATCAAACAAGAAATCGCGGATGAAATTGAATTAGGGAAAAGCTTGGGATTGGACTCAACGCCCTCTATTTATGTGAATGGGCGTTTTTTAAAAATGGGCGCAAATCCTGACGTTCTTCAAAGTGTTCTCAAAGAAATATTAAAAAAATAGTTTAAACTGTTCCTAGAAGCAGGAACAAAGGCGTGAACGTAGAGATTTTCAAACAAGGCACTGACAACTGGGGCTACATCCTTAGAAACGCACAAAACAAGTGTCTTCTTTTAGACCCTCTTGATGCAAATCTTTATGAAAAAAAAATTCGCTCCCTGAAATTAACTCCTATTGCGATTTTACTCACTCATTACCACCAAGATCACATAGCAGGAGTCCCTGAACTTTTAAAAAAATTCTCAATCCCCGTCTTGGGACCTGAAGATAATGAACAAACTCCAGAAATTGTTACAGATAAGGTAGCAGGAGAAATACAACTTTTAGAAAATACTATTTTTTGTTACACCATGCCTGGGCACACACGCGCACTCAACACGTACCATTTCAAAAAATCTAAACAGCTTTTTGTGGGTGATTTATTATTCAATCTTGGATGTGGAAGAGTTTTTGAAGGCACTCATGAACAACATTACGCTAGCCTTCAACATTTAAAAGAGCTTCCAATTGATACTGAAATTTTTGTAGGCCATGACTACCGAGAAAAAAATCTGAATTTTGCAAAAAAACTTGATCCAAATTTTTATTCAGCTCTTCAGCTCGAAGATCTTCAAGAAAGCACCTCACTTGAAATGGAGCTTTGGTGGAATCCTTTCTTGAAAGCTCCCTCTTTTGAAGCTTGGAAAAGGCTCAGAGACTTACGCGATCAATCGTAGTTTTTATTGTCTTTTTGAACGGAAAAAGTTTTGGAGAATTTGTCGACATTCTTCTTCGAGGACGCCCTCGATTTTTATAATATCATGATTTAGCCAAGCATCTTCATGAACCGTATAACGAGATCCCATCGCTCCCGCTCTTAAATCACGACATCCATAAACAACTCGATCAAGTCGAGACAAAGAAAGAGCCCCTGCACACATTACGCAAGGCTCAAGCGTAACCACAAGGGTATAGCCTTTCAGGCGCCAAGCTTTTTCTATTTGAGAAGCTGCTCTTAGCGCTAAGACCTCTGCATGAGCAGTTGGATCTTTTAAATTTTCTCTTTGATTAAAAGCTTCTGCAACGATTTTTCCATCAACGTTTACAAGAACAGCCCCCACAGGAACATCGCCTTTTAGTTGAGCCTCTTCGGCCAATTCCAAAGCTCTCTTCATATAAGGAGTCCAATCGCGCTCAAGACTCCATTTTTTTTTAGAAATTAAAGTCATGGATTATTTTTTGCGAATAACGTCCACTCCACCCATATAAGGAATTAAAACTTCTGGAACTTTTATACTTCCATCTTCTTGTTGGTAATTTTCAAGAACTGCAATCAAAGTACGACCTACCGCAAGTCCCGATCCATTTAAGGTATGAACAAAGCGAGTTCCCTTTTCTTTAGATTTATAACGAATCTTACTTCGACGAGCTTGATAGTCACTGCAATCAGAACATGAAGAAATTTCTCTGTAGCAGCCGCGCTGAGAACCTTCAAAGAGAGAGCCTGGAAGCCAAACTTCAATGTCATAAGTTTTTTGAGCATTATTTCCCGTATCCCCTGAGCACAAAAGCATAACTCTGTAAGGAATGTTTAAAGCTTGCAAAATACTTTCTGCATCAGCGGTCATTTTCTCTAATTCATTTAGACTTTCTTCAGGAGCAACCAATTTTACAAGTTCAACTTTATGAAACTGATGTTGGCGTATGAGTCCCTTTGTGTCTTTTCCATAAGATCCTGCTTCTGAACGAAAACAGGGAGAAAAGGCCATAAAATATTTTGGAAGAATTTCTTCGGGCACCATTTCATCGGCAAAAAGACTTGTCACAGGAACTTCCGCAGTTGGAATTAAATACTTATCGTCATTTTCAATTTTAAAAACATCTTCTTTAAATTTTGGAAACTGCCCAATTCCGTAAAAAGTTTGTGCCGAAACCATATAAGGCGGAATAATTTCTTCGTATCCCTTTCGACGATGATGATCGAGCATGAAGTTCACAAGAGCTCGCTCAAGTTGAGCAAGGGCTCCTCGAATAAATGTAAAACGCGCTCCGCTTATTTTTGCAGCTCTTTCAAAATCAAGAAGTCCTAAAGCTTCGCCCAACTCATCATGAGCTTTCGGTTGAAAATTGAAGTTCTTTTTTTCTCCCCACGCTCTTACTTCTTTATTTTGATGAGCAGATTTTCCAACAGGAACAGACTCGTGAATCCAGTTTGCAATCACTTCAAGAGTTTCTTTAAAGGATTGATCGATCTTTTCAAATTCAGAGTTGATCACGTTCATTTGATCGCCCACTTCTTTTGCTCTGGCTTTGAGGTCTTCAGCCTCTGCTTTTTTGCCTTGTTTCATGAGCTGACCAACATTTTCTGAAACTTTGTTACGTTCAGCCTGCAAAGCATTTAACTGAAGCTGCCCCTTACTTCTTTCTTCAGAAAGCTTAAGAATTTTTTGACAAATATTTAGGCTTTCAGAATCACTATAGCCACGCGCTAAAAGCGCTTTTTGAAAAGACTCAGGATTCGCAACAACTCTTCTCCAATCAATCATAGGGCACTACTCTACTACCGGCTGCTGTATGGGGGAAGAGAGAGTTTTTGCTTGAGTTCAGCTGCATCGCTTGCCTGAGGCAAAAGATACAAATATTTCTCAAAATTTAATTTTGCCAAAGGATATTGCCCTTGGGAATCATATATATTGCCCAAAATCCTATAAGGCTCCGCTTCGTTTGGATTTAATTTAACGGCCAAATTCGCATTTCTAAGGGCACCGGGAGGGTCTCCCATAGCGACATAAGCCTGAGCCAGACGTGTAAGAACCCTAGGATCACTTTGAAAATCTTGGCTAAAAAGCTTAAATATTGCAGGAACTTGAGCGGGTATATTGCTTTCAAGAAAGAACTCAGCGGCCTCCAAAAAGCTCTCAATAACTCCAGGCCTGACATTGACCTCTTTAAAATACATATCTTTTGCTTTTTCGATTTGCCCTGCTTTTTTATACGCTCGTGCAGCCTTGAGAAAAAGCTCAGGAAACTCATTATCCTGAGTTCCGGCATCAATATAGCTTTGAGCAGCCTCCACATAACGCTTGTCTTTCATATAAAGATCCCCAATATGAATAGAAGAACGGGCTCTTTGTGGCTCTAATTTTCGAGCTTCATTGTACATAACAAGTGCTTCGTTTGAGAGAGCCCTTCGCTCATAAACTTCTCCAAGAAGAATTTTCAAGCTCGGACTTTGTGGATTATCGACAACATCTTTTTCTGCAATTTTAAGTGCTTCTTGGGTTTGATCAGCATCAAGCAAGGCTCTGATATACTCTTCTCGAGCGATAGCTGTTTGCGAAAATCGTTCAACAAACTGAGCAAATTCTCTCAAAGAGGCATCGAGGGCAAGGTTTGCTTTGACTCGACATCGATAATTAATGATTTGAGACCGGAGCTTCAGAGGTCCCGAACTGTTGTATTGAGCTAACTGCGAATAACGAACGCATTCTGTATATTTTTCAAGCTCAAAAGCACCACGCGCAATAAAGTACTGGCTCAATCCATCTTGGGGGTTCATTTCTAAAAAGAGTTTTAAATTTTCCGATCCTTTTTCATAATCTTGACCGACCATATAAAGGATTCCCTCTGCTTTAAGTTGTTCTTTTTTGATATTATTAAAAGATCCTGAAAAAGTTTTTCCTAAAATATTGGAGGCATTCTCAAAACGAAAGCGCTCGCCTTCGAACCAAATTCTTAAAGTTTTAATTTCCACATCAAAGGGAAAAGTCTTTTCCAAAAGTCTTAACTGTCTCTCTGCAAGTCCCCAATTTTTATCAAGAAGAGGACCCGTCACGACAGATATCAAATTCTCTTTGGCTTTGGGAGAAGCTTCTGAAACAACTTGAAAAGAGGAGCGTTCAATATTGTTCATTTCATTTTGCTCAAAAGCTTTTTTATAGTTTTCCAATAAAAGAGAAAAACGGAAAAAAGGATCGTCTAAATCAAGCGCTTTAGATGAATCTTCAAAAGATCCCTTCTGAATAACTTCTACTGTTTCAACAATTCGAGTAGGGTCACCCAATAGGGAATCTTTTACAAATTGAGCATATTGCTTCCAATAAAACTCCTGCAAAACGCGAGGATATAGAGATAATTCACAAAACCCTGTGAAAAAATAACGATTGGGGATTTGAGGATTTCCTCGATATTTTAAAACATTGTATTGAGCAATCAAATACCACGCTAATAAGGAATGCGCCTCTAAAGAAAAAAGCTCATCTGCTCTTTTGATAAAGTCATCTGAGAAACTTTCTCCATTAAAACTTTTTCTAAATTTTTCTTCTTTTTCTGCTCTCAATGGTAAATTGGCAAGGTCCTCATCTTTAAAAGGAGTTTGAACTCTTATTGTTTGGCGGAATTCAGGCATAAGAGATGCCCAATATGAAATATCTCTTATGAAAATTTTAACGGGAAGTATTTTTTGTGAAATAGCCTCTGCAGTTTTCAAAGACTTATCCACATCCCCCGCTAAAAAGAAATCAAGCGCCATGAAAAGTTGCTTAATCTCCTCTGGCAATTTCATCTTGCTTTCAATTGATGAAAGAAGCGCCTTTGAAGCTTCTTTAAACTGAGTCGCTTTTTGAGGATCCGCAACGGAAACAGCGTCAGATACAATTCGAAAAGTCCATGCTTTTATAACCCAAGCACTTCCACTTAATTGAGCATTTACATCTGCTTCATTTTCATCAACAGTCATCAAAAGGTCATGCAGGCTCAAAGGTAAAGTTTTTAATTTTTCAAAATCATAAGTAAGGGCTGCAGAAGGAAAACTCAGTTGAGGTAACAAGCGTAAACGTAAAAGAAGAGGTCTAAAGTACCCTTTTTTAAAATCGAACTTATATTCGAGATTTGTATTTTGAGTATTCTTTTCTCGTGTTCCACCAAAATAATCGGAAGCAAAATAAGCTCCCACTAAAAGAAGAATTACAAAGAACAAGCCCTGAAACTTTTTTGGAGCTTTTCGTACTGAACCTGAGAGATCCTCAAAACTTTTAATCCCACTAGAGCCACTTTCTTTTTGAGCTGCTTGAGGAGTAGATTGATTCTTGGATATAGGAATTGAAAATTCATTGCTTTGAGGATCCTTAAAAGCGTCTCTCTGTCGAGAGCTTGTATTTTGTGAATCTTTATTCAACTGAATTCTTTCTGTTGAATCGAAATTGGAATCAGCCTTATTTTCGGCCGAATCACTCCATCCTTTTTTAGAAGATCCCTTATCGGAAACCTTTGTATTTCCTGCTTTTACGCCAAACTGAACTTCTTGTATCAAATCAAAGAACTCTGTATCTGATCCTATAGGCTTCCATTGGCCTTCGCTTTCTAAAAAAATTTCTTCCGAGCCTTCAAGTCTTCCTTTTCTAATAAGCTTTATAACTTCAAGACGAGAATAGGGACCTTTAATTTTCCCAGAAGAAACTCTTATACGAATACGTTCTTCAAATTTTGTATCCATGATTTACCACTGCCCTCATGAATATGATAACCGAGAACTAAGTCAGATTGATGAAAGATCTTAGATTATTACGCTACGCTTTTCGGCAAAAAAGAGCTTACCTGCTATACGAATATAATAAGCTACACCCATCAAGGTTCCCAAAAGAGCCCACATCACGAGTGGTCGATAACCTTGAGCCCACAAGTCTGAAAACAACCAATACTTTGCAAAAAAACCAGGCAAAGGGGGAATACCTGCTAAAGAAAAAAGCCCTGCTGCTAAAATAAAACTTTGAAATTTACTTTGCTGACTATCCTTTAAATTTAATTCTTCGGGATCTAAGTCTCCATTTGCATCAAGATTTCGGTTTTTCAAAAGACTTGAAAAAGCACTCAAGATCAAAGCGAGCGTCAGTCCATAAACAAAAAGAAAAAAGATGCCCGATGAAAGAGTCTCTTTTCCAAGCACCATCAATGGAGCAAGGGCTCCAGCATTCACAGTCCCAGAATAAGCTAGCATGCGTCTGAATGAACGCTGAGTAAAAGCAAGGAGACTTCCCACTAAAATACTGAGGGTTCCGGCAATGACTGCAAAATTCATCAAGTCATTTCTTAAATAAAATTCCGTTTCAGAAAATGCCAAGGCTGCTGAAACAAAAATACTCAATTTTGTGCCAGCTGCTAAAAAAGCAGCAACGCCCATGGGAGCTCCTTGATAAACATCGGGAGCCCAAAAGTGAAAAGGAACAATTGTCATTTTGAAAAAAATTCCAACCAACAAAAAAGCCAAGGCAAGTGTCGAAAGAATATGAGAAGGAAAATGGCCCTGCAAAGAAGAGTAATCTACTGTTCCTGAGCAAAGATAAACAAGAGCAATGCCCATCAATAAGAGAGCAGAGGCAAAAGCTCCTGTGAGCATATATTTCAAAGAAGCTTCTAAGCTTCGTTCTCGATTTGTGTCATATCCAGCCAAAATATAAGAAGGGATAGAGAAGAATTCTAAAAACACAAAAAAGCTAATCCAATTATGAGAAGCAGGGAGCAAACTAAGTCCCATAACGGCTAATATCAAAAGAGCTAACCATTCCGGGCGATTTGCATAGCGCTTTGAAACATCAAACAAAACAAAACTTGTAAGAGCAAAGAGAGAAACCAAAGCTCCCACAATTCGAGAAAAATGGGTGATATGTAATCCCAAAACAACTGAATCTGCTTCTAAAAAAGTAAAAGACCAAGTTGTGATCGCTAAAGAAAAAACAAGTATTCCAATTATTTTAAAAAACTTTGAAGATAATTTTAATCCCGCTCCAATCACAGAAAGAGCAAATCCAAAAGATAAAAGCAATAAAGGAAAAAGATCTGATAACTGCTCAGAGGTTATTTCAAAAATTTTACTTTGAAAGAATTCGTTCATGATTCATCCTTACTTCACGGGAATGGATCCATTGATCCAAGCTAATAAAAACTGTGGTGCTAAACCTAAAAGAGCAAGCCCTACTAAAAATGGAAAAATGGAAACATACTCGTTCCACTTCAAAGAAATAGGATGAGATTCAACAAGGGGAGAGACTTTTCCAAAAACCAAGCCTTTTACAAGTTGAAGCGTATACATGGCACCCAAAACAACTCCCATAAGAGGCAACAAAACCCACCACCCTTTTTGCAAGAATGTTCCCGATAAGATCAAAAACTCTCCTACAAAGCCTGGTAACCCTGGCAAAGCAACGCTCGCCATAGAGGCAAAAACAAAAGTAAAAGCTAAAAAGCGATTTGTTGAGGCAAGACCACCGTACTCGTCTAATTTTCGAGAATGAGTACGATCGTAAATCATTCCAAAACTTAAGAATAAGAGTCCTGTACTCAGACCGTGGGCAAAATTTTGAAAAAATGCACCAGACTGTGCTGTTGCATTAGTAGAGATTGCACCTAAAACAACAAAACCCAAATGCGCGACTGAAGAATAAGCAATCATTCGCTTAATGTCTGTCTGGCGAAGAGCTCCGTAACTTCCCAAAATAATTCCGATAACAGAAGCAGCAAATAATAAATCAGTAGAGTTCCAATAAAGAGTTGGGAACACCTGAAGAACCCAGCGAAGCATTCCATAAACCCCGAGCTTCAACAAAATACCAGCGAGCATGACAGAAACACCCGTAGGAGCTTCTGTGTGAGCATCAGGCAACCACGTATGTAAAGGCCACACAGGAACCTTCACCAAGAAGGCCAATAAAAAAGCCCAGCCTAACCAGGGAGCAGCAGCACTTAACATCTCTGCGTTTCGTGAAAGCTCAGACCATGCAAGAGATTGAACTTCCGTTTTTGTAACAATGAAGAAAATCCCCGCAAGAAGAGCCAGCGATCCTGCAAGAGTCATGGAAAAAAACTTCAAAGCTGCATAAACACGATTTTCTGAACCCCATATTCCAATAAGAAAGAATAAAGGAATAAGCATAAACTCCCAGAAAATATAAAAAAGAAACGCATCTGCGGCCAAAAGCGATCCAATGGTTCCAAAATTTAAAAGCTGAAATAAAATCAAAAAGCTCTGCGAAATTTTGGAATGCCCTAGGAAATAAAAACTCAAAGAAAAACTTAAGAAAATAGTTAAAGCAATAAGCGAAACGTTTAACGTATCAGCGCCCAAAACCAATGCACTTTTAAAAAGCGGAAAAGTTCCGTAAGTTTCCATTAATCCAAAGGGAGCTCCCGAAGGAGTCACTTTTATCAATTCAATCAAAAAAAACACCCAAGGAAGATGAAGCAAAAGATTCACCCACTGAGCCCAGTTTTGTTTTCTAAAAGGAACAAGGACAAGAATACTTAAGAGCGGCCAAAAAAGAATGCTTACCATACGTTTACAACTCCCCACACAACCAAAAGACCCAAGAGCATCAAAAGAGCATAGCTTTGAACTGAGCCCGTATGAAAGATTGAAGCAAGCTGTCCTGTGATTCTGTAAGAAGCAAAACTTCCATGTAAAGTTCCATTCACTCCATACTCATCAATCCAAAGACTTAAACAGGTCCCAATTTTTCTAAGGGGCTTTAAGATAAAAGAATCATAAATCTCATCCACGTAAAATTTATTGAAAGATAACTTCCACGCAAAATTTTCTGAAGACGTAACAGGTCCTTTTTTGTATTTCACGTATGCAAAAAAAGCAGATGCGAGAGAAGCAATTGTCGCGATTCCCATCAAAAGCCACTCTGTTGCAGCTTCAACTTCGTGGCCCTCAACAGCTTTCGCTCCTGAGCTTTCAACCCAATGAGAAAAATACTGCAAATGCCCCCACATATGAGGAATCTCAAGCCAGCCCACAAATAGAGAAAGCAGACTTAAAATCATAAGAGGAACAATCATCATTGCTGAACTTTCATGAGCATGTTCAGCCTCGTGACTTCGAGGAGTTGACGAGAAAGTCAGGAAGTAAGAGCGGAACATATAAAAAGAAGTGAGCATCGCTGCCAATAGCAAGAGCCCATATCCAAGCACACCTCTAGACTCAAAAACTTTTGTTAAAATAAGATCCTTCGAAAAAAATCCAGACGTAAAGGGAAAGCCCGCAATCGCAACACACCCCACAAGATAGGCCACATGGGACCAAGGCATTTTTTTTCTAAGACCGCCCATTTTAAAAATATCTTTCTCATCGTGCATTCCATGAATCACAGAACCTGCCGTTAAGAAAAGAAGAGCTTTAAAACACGCATGAGTCACGACATGAAAGAATGCCGCCGTTGGAGCTCCCGCTCCCAAAGCTGCAAACATAAAACCTAATTGCGAAACTGTTGAATAAGCTAAAACTTTTTTCAAATCTCTTTGAGTAAGAGCCATCAGAGCAGCAAGCAATGCTGTTGAAAGCGCTACCCAAAAAATTACTGAGAGAACTTCTGTTTGTGTTGCAAAAATTGGCCACAAACGCACAATCACTAATATTCCAGAGGTAACCATAGTCGCTGCGTGGATCAAAGCAGAAACGGGAGTAGGGCCTGCCATCGCATCAGGCAACCAAATATACAAAGGAATTTGCGCAGACTTTCCACAAGCTGCCCAAAAAATAGCAAGGGCAAAAACAGTAAGGACCCACACAGGCAAAGCTGCTGCACGACCTGGATCGGCAATCCATTCCATAATTCCCGAAACAGAGGATGTTCCAAAGTAGGCAAAAGCCACAAAAAGAGCGACTAAAAATCCTAAGTCGCCCACTCTGTTAGTCATAAAAGCTTTGATTCCCGCACGAGCATTTTTATCTTCTTCAAACCAAAATCCGATGAGTAAGTAAGAGCAAACGCCTACTCCTTCCCATCCTAAAAAGACTCCAATCAAATCGCTCGAAAGAGCAAGAACCAACATAGAAGTCACAAATAAATTTAAATAAGCAAAAAAACGAGCCTGACTTTTATCATGGCTCATATAGGAAGTTGCATAAAGATGAATGAGTGTTCCCACACCTGTGATGATAAGCAACATAACACTCATAAAAGGTGTCAGTTCAAATCCCATCTGAGCTTTTACATGTCCGGCTTGAAACCAAAGATAGCCTGGATCTGCAAGCTTTGAAGCTTCAGGAAATTTTAAAAATTGAAGAATCGACACAACAAAAGCAGCAAAACAAAATGCTGTTGCAAGCAATCCATTCAGCGTAGACTTCAATCTGAACAATCCATTTAAAAGTGCGCCAGCAGCTGGCAATAAAATAATCCAACTCAAAGGAGCTTCTACAATGTTTAAAACATCCGTCATTTATTCAATCCTTTTTTACCCTTCACTTAGCCCTTCAAAGAACGAAAATTCTCAAGAGTGAGTGTTCCGTATTTTCTATACAGAATCACAAATATAGAAAGAGCAAGAGCTGCTTCTGCGGCCGCAACGAGCGTCACAAAAAGAACAAGTGAAGTTCCCTCTGCGTTTTTATAAATCTGCCCTGCTTGAACAAGAACTAAATTCACCCCGTTAAGCATGAGCTCAATTCCCATCAAAGCCACAACAGCACTTCTTTTTGTAAAAAAAGTAAGCGCTCCAAAACAAAATAAAAATATCGCGACTGAAAAAATTAATTGTCCTGTTGCGATCATGAATGCTCCTTTTTCCCGAGATGGCCTCTCGCCAAAACAATCGCTCCTAAAATGGCACCAAAAACAAGAAGTCCAGCAGCTTGAAAGGGAACTTGATATTGAGAAAGAAAATATTGAGCGTATTGTGTTGCGCTTAGAATTGAAGCACTTGAATCCTCAGTTGCTTTTGGAACAAGGTCAATTGTTCTAAACAAAAACAAAGCAAGAAGTCCCGCTACCAATCCTGAAAAAAGAAAATGGGGTAACCGACCAGGTAGGTTTTTGAGCTTTTGTGGCTTTAAATCTAAAAGCATCACAATAAAAACAAAAAGAACCGCAATCGCTCCGGCGTAAACCAAGATCTGTATAGCTCCGACAAAGAAATTTCCAAGTGAGAAGTATAGGGCCGCAGTTGAAAAAAGAGTTCCCATAAGAGCAACCGCACATGAAATCGGATTGCTGCTTACAAAAACAATCAACGCAAAAAATATTGCAAAAAAACTCGCAACCCACATGAAAACTGTAGGAGCTCCCGCTATTAAATCAGTTGCTTGATTCATACAGACCTCAAATAACTCACAATCATCGTGATAAAAATATTTAGAACTCCAAGAGGAAGTAAAACCTTCCATCCTAAATGCATCAATTGGTCATAACGAAAGCGTGGAAGAGTCCATCGAATCCAAACATAAAACCACATGAAAAATAAAACCTTAACCGCAAATGAAACGACTTGAAGGGCACATGTTGCTGCAGATGCCATCGTTAGCGTCATCTCTTTTGCTAAGAAAAAATTCCTGATTGTTTCTTCTGAGAGAAAAGGGACGTTATAACCTCCTAAGAAGAGAGTCGTTAAAAAAGCAGACGCGACAAACATCGCTGCATATTCACCCATAAAAAAGAGAGCAAACTTCATTCCGGAATATTCTGTGTGATAACCCGCAACAAGTTCTGATTCTCCTTCAGGAAGATCGAAAGGCAATCGATTGGTTTCTGCAAAAGCGCATACCCAAAGAATAAAAAAGCTCAAAGGCTGCATAAAAATTCCCCAAGCAGGCAAAGAAGACCCTGCCTCTTGAAGCTTTACAATTTCACGAAGATCAAGCGTTCCATAAGTGATGACAAGAGCGACGATACAAATTCCAATCGCAATTTCGTAACTAATCATCTGTGAGCTTGCACGAAGAGCGCCCATCAAAGAAAACTTATTGTTTGATGCCCATCCCGCAGTGAGAACGGAGAAAACGTGCATAGAATTAATTGCAAGCAAAAATAAAAGTCCCACACTCATATTTGCCACTTGAACGGGAAACTCAATTCCTTCCAAGTTGATAGATCCCGCCAAAGGAACCACCGTAAAGGAAATCAATGGAGGAATCACAGCAAGTGCAGGTGCGAGTAAGAACAAAACTTTATGCGCCTTTGCAGGAACGTTTTCTTCTTTGAAAACAAACTTAACAGCATCCGCCATGGGCTGCATTAAGCCCCAAGGTCCTACGCGATTGGGACCGCTTCGACGTTGCATCCATGCAGAACCACGTCGTTCAACAATAACCATCAATGGAACGCCTGTTAGAACAGCCGCTCCTAAGGCAATGGCAACTATGGCTGACCACAGTTCAGCACTCATGACTGCTGCCTCGCTCGAATAGCATCCAATACAGATCCCAACTGACCAGAAACTTTTGGAAGCTCTGGAGTAAATTCACTTTCAGGTATCAAAAGTTTTTCAAATTCTTCTGGAAATTTTTTCAACATGCTCGTCACCGGCATTGCGCAGGCATCTGACAAAACGCAAATGGTTTTACCTGCCATGTTATCGCAAGCACTTTGAACATTTTTCAAATCGCTCTTGGTTCCTTGGCCACTACAAACACGGCGGAGCATTTTGTATGTCCACTTTGTTCCTTCGCGACAAGGCACACACTGACCGCAACTTTCATGAGCATAAAAGCGCGCTGTTCGCATACAGATTTCTGGAATACTTCTGCTATCATCAACAACGATAATTGCACAACTTCCCATCATGGTTCCCTTCGCAGCAAGGCTGTCGAAGTCCATGGGAACATCAAATTCTTCAGCTTTCAAAAGGGGCGAAGAAGACCCACCCGGAAAACACGCTTTAAATTTTCTACCAGGCAATGGGCCACCACAAATTTCATTCAACATTGTTGAAAGCTTTGTGCCGACAGGAACTTCAAAAAATCCTGGTTTTTGTACGTCTCCAGAAACTCCCCATACGGTTGTTCCTGCTCCACGATTTGTTCCGTTCCCCATTTTGATAAACCACTCAGCGCCGTTCAATAAAATTCCTGGAACGTGCGCAAGAGTTGCAACGTTATTTACAATTGTAGGTCCACCAAAGGCTCCGCTAATCGCAGGGAAGGGAGGCTTCAAACGAGGCTGACCACGGTCTCCTTCGAGAGATTCGATCAATCCTGTTTCTTCACCACAAATATAAGCCCCTGCACCGGGATGCACTGTTAAATCAAAAGCCTTTCCTGATCCAAAAATGTTTTGGCCAAGATAATTTTTTGCATAAGCTTCGTTAATAGCATCTTCTAAGCGCTTAATGGCCAAACGCAATTCACCGCGCACGTAGATGTAGCCCGTCTTAGATCCAATCGCGACTGCAGCGGCAATCATTCCCTCAATCAAACGATGAGGACAATGCTCCATAATCTGACGATCTTTAAAAGTTCCGGGCTCACCTTCGTCTGCATTACAAACAAGATAAACAGGCTTTGTTGGATTTTTAGGAATAAAACTCCATTTCATTCCCGTAGGGAAGCCCGCTCCACCTAAGCCACGTAAACCTGACTCTTTCACTGTTTTGATAATGTCATCGGCAGGCATTGAAACGGCTTTTTTTGCAGCTTCATAACCTTTATAATTTTTTTCGTAATGCTGAATTGTCCATGACTTATCCTCACCGTATCCAGCAATCAAAACTCTTTTTTCAATTGGGTGGAGGGGTTGAATCTTTTGGCTCACGCGACACTCCCTTCAGAAATACGTTTTTCATAATCAGGATAAGCATTTTTATCTTTTAATAAGTCATCAATAATTCGATCGACTTTTTCGATCGTGAGTTCTTCGTGATAATCCCAACCATTCACCTGAAGAACAGGCGCTGTTCCGCAAGAAGCCAAACACTCCACGCGTTCAAGACTGAATTTACCATCTGGAGTTATTTCGTTTTCTTTAATATTGAGCCGCTTTTTAATGTGCTCAATCACGCCATCACTCCCACGCAAATAGCAGCTGATGTTATGACAAACTTGCAAAACATACTGCCCTTTTTGATTGAGGCGAAACATTGTGTAGAAACTTGCGACTTCGCGAACTCGTGCGGGACTTAGATCCATTCGCTTAGCAACGTATTCAATTGAATCAGGAGTGAGCCATTTGTTTTCATCTTGTACAAGATGCAAAATGGGCAGCAACACAGCATCTTTTGTCGGATAACGAGTCAGTAACCACTGAAATCTTTTTTCAACTTCAGGAGAGAATTCATATTTCTTTTCGGAAGCCATTAGGAATTTACTCCTTGTCCACGAACAACAGTTGTTCCAAAGGGATCAAACATTCCCTCGTCGACAACTTTCTTTTCAAATTCTTGTCGATAATCCACTACGAAATCTTTTCTCAAAGGATGTCCCTTAAACGAATGAGGCAAAAGAATACGTCTCATGTCCGCATGGCCTTCAAAAACAATTCCATACATGTCGTAAACTTCTCGCTCGAGCCAATCAGCACCTTTCCACATATCAGTGACTGTAGAAATTTTAGGATCCAAATCAGCAACGGGAACCACAACGGAACAACGCTTTTTACTTTGCAAAGAAATTAATTCATAAACCACATGAAAGCGTGGAGAAGCAGGAGCTTCATCATAAGCTGTTAAATCAGCCATGTGAACATAGCCTCGTGATTGCAAATCCTTCAAAAGTTCTTTGAAGTTTTCAACACTTGCTTTGAGCTCGGGCTCTGACGGAGCAGACTCTCGAATTGTGAGATTATATTTACTTTTTAATTCTTCAAAAAAACTTTCAAATTGCGTTGCCATTATGAAGGCTCCCATTCCACAGCACCGGCACGATATTCGTACCAAATACTTAAAACAAAAAAGACGAGAAAAAATAAAGTTGTGAGCATGCCCACAATTCCCACAGCTTTGAGCTGAGGCCAGGCAAGTGCAACCGGAAGCAAGAAAGCTGCTTCAAGGTCGAACAATAAAAACAAAATCGCAACGAGGTAATATTTTACACTTAAACGATCACGCGCTTCGCCCGTGGGAGTAATTCCACATTCGTAAGACATAATTTTGGGACCAAATAATCTTCTGGGTCCTAAAAATCGACCTACAAAAAAAGCTCCACCCACAACAACAGAGGCGAAGGCAAACATGACAAAAATTCCTAAGAGGTTTGTATCAGGCGTGTTCATCAAAAAAGGCAAAAGCCCATCTTATTTCATAGCGCCAAGGTCATAGAGTGGCAATTATCAAATAGGAAAGCTGACAAATAACAAAGGCTTAGCGAGCAAAGTCTAGCGAAGTCATTGCCCATGACATTAAGGGTTCCCAATAAAGACCAAAAACTAAATTAGGAACAGCCAAAACAAACAACATCACAAGAATAAACTTAGGAATTTGCCCCTGAATATTGAGTGTTTCTTCAGAAACCTTCTCGAGGAACATCGCTTTTAAAATTTTAGCGTAATAAAAGAGAGAAATGACGGAATTTACCCCTGCAAGCAAAGCAAGCCCGTACATTTTTTGGCCCAAGATTGCGATAAAGAGGTAAAGCTTTCCGATAAAACCAACAAAAGGAGGTAATCCAACTAAAGAAAATAAGAAGATAGCCATCAGAACCGCAAGAAGAGGCGCTTTTTTAGCAAGTCCCTTGAAATCCTTTAATGAATCTCCACCCATTCGATCTTCAACGAGTGAAGCAACCCAAAAAGCACCAAGGTTCATCGTGCAATAAACAACGATGTAAAACATGATCGCAGAAAGACCTTCTCTGTTTTGAGAAGTCAGTCCAAGCAACATATATCCTGCATGAGCGATACTTGAATAAGCCAATATACGCTTAACCGAAGTCTGTCCTAGGGCCGCAAGATTTCCCATGAACATCGTAAAGACTGAAGAGATTGCAAAAAATTTAGCCCAAGAAACAAGTCCCCCTGCTAAATAAGCTGGCTGAGTTGCATTCTTTGTGGCCAACAACACAAGATCTTGATCCACAACGGGGAGCGAAAGTCCCACTACAAAAAATCGAATCAAAAGAGCAAAACCTGCAGCCTTTGGAGCAACTGAGAAAAGTGCAGCAACTGGAGTAGGGGACCCTTCATATACGTCTGGTGTCCACATGTGCATAGGAGCCGCACTGATTTTGTAGCCAAAACCTGCGAATGAAAAAATAACTCCTACCCAAAAAAGATAAGGAATAGCATCAGCGGGAACAGAATGAACAAAGTTTCTCATCCCCGAAATTGTCAGTTCACCTGAAACAGCATACATAAGACTCATTCCGAAGATCATGATTCCTGTAGCAAGGGCTCCATATACAACATACTTCATCGAAGCTTCGACCGAAGATTGTCTTTCGCGATGAAAGCCCGCCAACGCGTAACTCAAAACAGAAACCATTTCGATTCCTAGATAAGCCATTAAGAAATGGTTTGAAGAAGACATGAAAAGCAACCCGCAACCAAAAGCAAGAAGCAAACTCATATACTCAGCTTTTCTATCTGCAAGAAGTTCTTTTGAATAATGTCCCATCACGACTGCAAAAAGAATAATGAAGGGAATTATAAATCCAAAAAAAGAACTGAAGGCATCATGATAAACTAAGCCACTAAAATACTGTGTCGAAAGAAGTCCTAAATTAGGAATATTCAAAGCCGCTGCTGTCACAAGAATAAGACTTGTGAGTATTGTCAAAACACAAGAAGAACGGATCCAAAGTCCAGCCATTAAAAGGACTAAACTCCCTATGGCCATGGCAAGATTGGGGCCTAAATACTTCAAGCTATCCATTAAATTTGAAACAACGGCTACAGAATTCATTAGCGGAGAGTCTCCGTAATCATGTTTGATGAAACTTTAAAAATGTTAATCAAAGGCTGAGGAAATAATCCAATCCACAAGCAAAGAACTGCGAGAGGAATCAACACAACCCACTCGTTCCAACGAATAGGAGGAATTTCACCTGCAGGATGATAATGTCCGCTCTCGTCTTTATGAAGAGCCACATAAGGGCCCAAAAACACTCTTTGAACCATCCATAGCAAGTAAGCTGCTGTGAGAAGAATTCCAAGAGCAGCAACAGAAGTGAGAGTTTTATAAACTGGGAAGGCTCCCAAGAAAACCATCGCTTCAGAGATAAAGCCGTTCAAACCAGGAAGACCTAAGCTTGAAAAAACAGCGACCATCCATGCAGCGGTAATGATCGGAGATTTTTGAGCGATTCCCCCAAAACCAAGCTTTCCATCCGTCGTAACAATCGCACGGTGATGGAGACGATCATAAAGAATCCCTACCAACATAAACATCATGGCTGCTGAAAGTCCGTGGTTAAACATTTGAAGAATAGCACCTTGCATACCCGCTGCTGTGAAAACAGCCATTCCCAAAAGACAATAACCCATGTGACTGACTGAGGAGTAAGCAACAAGTTTTTTCAAATCTTTTTGCGCCATCGCACAGAGAGCTCCGTAAACGATGTTAATCACTCCCATTACTGCAAGAGTTGTTGCAAAATACTGAGTCGCTTGTGGCAAGAGCCAGTAGTTAATTCTCAAAAATCCGTAAATGCCCATTTTCAAAAGAACGCCTGCAAGAATAACAGACACCGCTGTGGGAGCTTGAACGTGAGCCCAAGGCAACCACGTGTGAAAAGGAACAATCGGAACTTTCACTGCAAAACCCATGAACAACAAAACCCAAACTGCTTTATCAAAAGGAAGAGTCATTCCAAAAAAGTTCAGCGTATATTGTGACCAGTTAATCTTAGAAAGTTGTGCGAGATCAAAAGTCGCAGGACTTAACCCATTAGGTCCAGTGCTGTAGAAATAAAGAGCCAAAAGACCCACAAGCATCAACACAGATCCAAAAAGAGTATACAAAAAGAATTTAATCGCAGCATATTCTTTGCGCTCGCCACCCCAAATACCCACAAGGAAGTACATAGGCAAAAGCATGACTTCCCAGAAAACGTAAAAGAGGAAGAAATCAAGAGCACAAAAAACACCCAACATTCCCACATGGAGAAGAAGGAACATGGAAAAATATCCTTTGACTTGTTTTTTGATATTCCAACTTGCAAAGATGCACAAAAAACTCAAAAGAGTTGCAAGCAAGACCATCAAGAAACTCATTCCGTCTATTCCCATATGGAATTCAACGTTAAGAGAAGGAATCCAAAGAGCTTTTTCAACAAACTGAAAACCTCCCACTGAATAATTAAAGAGAGTTGTGAGCTTAATCGCTAACAAGAGAGGAACAAGCGTTACACCAACCGAAATCCATTTCACAATGTCGTCTTTCCCTTTGGGGACAAACAAGATCGCAAGAATTCCTAAGAGCGGAAAAAACGTTATCCAACTGAGAACACAATTCATATTAAAAACCTCTCCAAATAAGAACGACGACTAAAGCCGCAACCGCGACTAATAAATACCTCTGAACTCGACCATTTTGTAAGGTCCGCAAAGTAGATCCTAAAGCTGAAGGCATTGCTCCTCCTACTCCATCTACCAAAAGACCATCGATCAAAACGTCATCTATTAAAATTCCCGCAACATCCTTGGTTGCTTGAGTTACGTTTTTCACTCCATCCACTGCACCCTGATCGATAACTTTGTCATCGAAGATTGCACAAAAAGAAGAGAAAGGCATAAAAACTTTTTGAATCAAAATCTTGATGTAGAACCAATCGAAGAAATAAAGATTATCAATTGCCTTGTGAACAAAGCTTGGCCAAAGAGCTGCTAACTTATCAGCAGAAATTTTCTTTGCTCCAAACACAAGATAACTAAAAGTAATTCCAATTGAAGCGACAACCAAAGAGAGGATCATGCCTGGCATGTGAGCATGATGTAGGTGCTCATGCCACGCCTCTCCGTGACCTGCTGAAAAAGACGCATTTGTTACAAGAGTTTCAAACCAATTGTTTGCGCCTTTGAGAATAAAATCTCCTTCGCCGAGCAATCCTCCGGTTAAACTTCCGGTAAACAACACTGACAAAGAGAGTCCCGCTAAAACAACAAGAGGCACAAACATATTAAAAGAAACTTCGTGAGCTTCTTCATAATGATGATGATCATGCGGCTCTCCAAAAAATGTTTTGAAGATCAAGCGGAACATATAAAAAGCAGTTAATCCTGCCGTTAAAAATCCCGCCAAAGGAATAAAGAAATGTTGTGAGTGATCAAGAATTCCAAATGCATATGCTGCTACAAGAATCTTATCTTTAGAGACAAAGCCACTAAACATTGGGACTCCAGAAATCGCAAGTGTAGCGATGAACATACACGCAAAAGTGATAGGAATTTTTTTGCGCAATCCACCCATATGACGAATATCTTGCTCGTGGTGCATGGCATAGATCACCGCTCCAGAACTCATGAAAAGACACGCTTTAAAAAGAGCGTGTGTAATCAGGTGCATGAAAGAAGCTTGATAAGCCCCCAAACCTACAGCCATGACCATATATCCCAGCTGAGAAAGAGTTGAATAAGCGAGAATTTTTTTAATGTCGTTTTGCTTAATGGCAAGAATCGCAGCAAAGAGAGCAGTGAACGCACCTACATAAGCAACAATTGTCAGCACTCCTCCCACTTCAAGAAGAGGGAACATTCTCAAAATCAAATAAACGCCCGCTGCAACCATTGTCGCTGCGTGAATAAGAGCAGACACAGGAGTGGGACCTTCCATTGCATCAGGCAACCAAACTTGCAAAGGAAACTGAGCGGATTTTCCAACTGTTCCGCAAAAAATCAAAAGACCAATAACCGCTGCTGCATGAAAGCCACCAATCGTAAAATTGAACTGTCCAGATTGAATAGCCGCATAAATATCGTCAAAACGAAAAGATCCAAGAGCCTGTCCGTTTGCCAAAGGCAAAGTGAAAAGCATGAGCATTCCCGTAAAGAGACCCATATCTCCCACTCGAGTGGTCATAAATGCTTTGAGGCTCGCATTTGCAGCAGAAATTTTGTGTCGATAAAACCCAATGAGGAGATAAGAGCAAAGACCCATCAACTCCCATGACATAAAGAGAGTAAACAGATTGTCTGAAATAATAAGACCGAGCATCGCTGAAGTGAAAAGCGATAAATAAGCAAAGAAACTTGCGTAACGATATCCATCTTCAGGCTCTCCGTGATGATTGCGCATGTAGCCCGTTGAAAATAAATGAATCAACGTCGAGCAAAGAGTGACCATGAACAACATGATCGATGACATGTTATCAATACGAACACCAATTTCTAATTTGAAAGGCGTCTTGAGAGAAGCAAGGTCGAACCATGTAAAGTGCCACGTTTCTACCCACGCAGGATCAAAATGATTGAACATGGATAAAAATATTCTTGAAGCCGCGACAAAAGATAAAAAGATCGCACCAAGGCTCACCCAATCTCCCATTCGAGGAAGTCTTTTGCCTACAAAAACTTGCACGAAATAAGCAAGTAGCGGAAACAAAGGAATCAAAAGAGCTAAAGAAATATTGGTGGTCATTTTTATCCTCTAAGCCTCGCCATTCCATCTGGATCGATCGATCTTTTAACTCCGAAAACTCGCAAGACAATCGCCAAAGCAACAGCTGCTTCAATTGCGGCCATCACAATAATAAAGAGAGAAAAGATGGCTCCGTCTTGAGTGGGAGAAGCGGCCGCTTTTGTTTGTAAAAGTTTAACCGCTACAAAATTTAAAGCTGCTGCATTTAAAATAAGTTCGACTCCCATGAAAATACCAATCGTATTTTTACGAGAAAGAGCTGCCACAATTCCAAAAACAAACATAATGGCACTCACAACAAGATAAAAAGATAAGTTATTTGCTAAACCGCTCATTTGCTTGATCCCTCATCTTTATAATGAATTTCTTTATAATCAGGTCGGGCAACAATCACCGCACCCACAAGCCCAACCAAAAGGAAAAGAGCAATGTATTCAAAAGGAAGAGCGTATAATGTTGTCAAAGCAACTCCTACAGATTCTGAAATGGGAACCCTTACTGGATCCGCAACGAGCGAAAATTGAGTTTTTGAAATCAATTTAAAAAGAACCCAAAAAATTGCAGTTGAAAAAACTATGGGCGCTAAATATTTACGAGCCTGATCTAAGAATCGCGCTCTATAAATATTTTCAGACATCATGATCGCAAAAAGAATGACAACGATAATTCCGCCCACGTAAATAATAAGCTGAACAGCTGCAAGAAAATCAGCTCCAAGAACAACATAAAAACCCGCAACTGAAATCAAAGTGAACGTAAGAGAAATGGCTGCGTATAAAATATTCGGATGAAACGCGACGATTGAAGAAGTAAGAACAGTGCTGATTCCAATGAGGAGTGTAAAGATATCAATTAATTTCATAATTAATGCGCGCCTCCTGCAAGACCCAAAACTTCAATCATTCCGCGACCGTGAAAGACGAGCATCCAAATGGCAGCGCCCATCAAATTAAACAATCCAATAGGGATTAAATATTTCCAGCAAAGAGACATAAGTTGATCGACGCGAAGTCGGGGCAAAGTCCAGCGCAACCACATCACAATAAAGACAAGGACTGCAACTTTTGCCAAAAAGACTCCGATCATGAAAAGACTCTGAACAACAACATCCAGGTTTCCACCAAAAAGCTTCCAGCCTAAATGAATGTCTGCCAAATTAAGAAAAGGCAAATTCCAGCCACCAAAGAAAAGCGCTGTTGCGATACAACAGAACATAATGACATCCGAAAATTCAGCAAGAGCATAAAGACCAAAGCGCATTCCGCTAAACTCAGTGTTAAATCCTGAAACAAGTTCCGACTCTGCTTCCGCCAAGTCAAAAGGAGTTCGGTTACATTCAGCAAGAGACGCGATGAAATATATAAAGAAATTTATAAAGACAAAAGGATTATGGAGAATAAACCAAAAATGCCCGCTTTCTCCATTAGGCCAAGACTGAAGCTCAACCATTTTTCCAATGTTCATAGTTCCCGAAATCATCACAACTGTTAAAACAGCAATTCCAAGTGGAATTTCGTAGGAAACGATTTGAGCCGCGGCTCGCACTCCACCCAAGAGCGACCATTTATTTTCAGAAGACCAAGCGCCGAGCAAAATTCCAAGAGAAACAAGCGAGCTTACAGCCATCACATAAAAAACGCCGATATCTAAATCAGCGCCCATGACATGTTTTGCAAAAGGAATAACAGCAAAAGCACCTAAGCTGCCTGCCATCACCAAAGTTGGAGCAATATTGTAAACAAAAAGATCCGCATTTTTATTCGCGATATCTTCCTTCAAAAACATTTTGATACCGTCTGCAAAAAACTGCAAAAGGCCAATGGGCCCTACGCGATTGGGTCCAATACGCTCTTGAAAATCGGCACTGATTTTACGCTCAAGATAGGTACAAACTCCTCCGACGGGCATCGCAAACAAAAGGATTACAATCACCGCAGATAAAATTGAAAAAACGCTTGAAGGCGCAATGTATCCCGTTAAAACGGTAAATCCGTCGCTTAATAAATCGGCTAAAGTCATTGATACGTCCTGCTTTTAAAGTGTTCTGTTTGCTTAAAGGCTTCTGTGCGATCTGCACTGTC
>CANIGN010000003.1 GCA_947467125.1 Bacteriovoracaceae bacterium
ACCCTGAGCGCGAATTTCAAATTTTAAACCAAACTCTTTTCCATTCCAAGGCAAAGAAGCTCGCTCCCAATTCAAAAGACAATAATCAGAATCAGGATCTTCTCCATAACGAAAAACTTTTTTGTTTTGAGCCTTCAAACTCACTGCAATTTTTTCAACACTTGTTGGACGAGGAGCGGACAACTGATCAACGAGCAACCAGCCCTGAGAAGTTAGCTGAGCCAGCTTCAAGAAACTATTTTCAATTTGTTCAACAGTTGAAAAAATATCTGCATGATCAAATTCAATTCCCGTTCCCACAACCCACGTCGGACGATAGTGTAAAAACTTAGATTCTTTATCCCAATAAGCTGTATCGTACTCGTCGCCTTCACTCACAAAGACACTTGATCCCCAGCGAGAGCCGCATTCAAAGTTTTTAGGAATTCCCCCTATGAAAAACCCTGGGTCTTTTCTTAAAACTTCAAAGGCCCAAGCAAGTAAAGAAGTTGTTGTTGTTTTTCCGTGAGTTCCAGCCACCACAAAACTTTCTCGCTGAGCAATGACAAAATGACCAATCGCCTCGGGAAAGCTCATTTTCTTGAGGAGTCCTTTCACAACAAGCTTTTCCATTTCTTGCGCTTCTAAATTTGTACGAGAAATGGCATTTCCTACGATCACCACATCCGGATATTTTTGCTCAATTCCCCAGCTAGATCCGCTTAAATTCTCAGGATCAAAAGTTGCCTTCAAAGGAATTTTTTGAGCCTCTAAAAAAGTGCTCATCGGAGGATAAAGTGGTCCATCACTTCCTGTGACTTTTGCACCTGAATTTTTAAAAAGTCCCGCAAGGGCACCCATACCTGTTCCGCCAATAGCTAAGAAATGAACCCAAGGCACTTCACCAGATTTTTTTTGAATACCAATAGATGCTAAGTCCAAGATTTTTGATCCGCTAAAGTTTTCCATAATTCTCTTCTATTATTTTGCCAGAGAAGAGAGAAGAATTTTACTCGTAAATGACGAATTTCTTCCATTGAAGCTTCTTGGTGAGAAGGATAGATGCGATTCGTTAAAAGCGTTCCACCCATCTTTAGAGCAGGATCCCACCAAAGCGCCGTTCCCGTATATCCCAAGTGGCCTATAACCGACTCCGCAGAGGCTCCTTTTCCAGCTTGAGTATCCTGACCGGTTGGTCGATCCCATCCACACCAAAAACGATGTGTATGCTGAGGAGAAAAATAATATCTTACTTTTGAACTCAGCAGCTCACTTGTCTGCCAATTTTTCATCAACACAAGCCAGCTCCAAACTCCTGCACACGTTCCAAAAAGTCCTGCATGAGGAGCCACTTGCTGCATAAACAAGGCATTGTCATCGTTCACTTCGCCCTCTTGATGACGCTTTTCCGTTGGGCAAACTTTAATGTTTCGAATTAACGGACCAAAGAAAAGATCATTTTTGGGAAGATGATATTTAACTTTAAAAGCTTCCCACAACTGTGAGAGATCTTTTTTGGACAGCAATTCCAACAAGGCTCCCAAAACCCAAAAGTTGAGGTCAGAATAAATTGTTTCTTTATCTGGTAAGGACTGAATTCCATCGTTATGAATTCTTTTAAAAATGCTTTCCCACATTTCCTGACGATTTAAAGGCGAGCACTTACGATTTTTGTGAGTACTCAGCTCAATGTGAGGCTTTAAACCAGAACGATGATCCCAGAGCTGAGCAACCGTCAACTCCGAGAGAGGAGCTTTCAAATGAGGAAGCAAAGAAGCTAGTTTTTTTTCTCTAAACTCTAAAAGGTCGATTGATTTTGTGAGGCAATAATCAACAAGCAAAGAACCCGTGACAATAACTTTAGTAAGAGAGGCTAAATCAAAAAAAATATCTTTCGCTTCTGCTGCTCGTCCCCAACCGGCATGAAATTCTGCACGATCTAGGTCCAAACTTCCCGCACAAGCCACCCCTGTTTCGATCATAATGAATCAGTTAACAGAATAACTCGGGTCCTATACAAGCGCTAGAGAGACCCAATCAAATAATTGAATACGAGCTTAGCTCTTGTAACGTAAAAAAATCATCCGACCACGGCCACTCAAAATCAAAATGCGCTGGCTATCTGAAAAAGGACGAGAAACGATTCCCTCACCTAAATACTTTTCTTCAATAAGAGTGCCCTTTTTAAGATCAATCAAATGAACTCCAAAACGTGTTGAAACAAACATTCCCACACCTTTCTTGAGTTCCACAATATCACCAGCCAAACCTTTTTGATCTAAAGTCATTTCCCAAAGAAGCTTCTTCGTCGAAATCTGATACTTTCGAACGCTTCCATCTTGTGTCGAATAAGTAATACTTCCTTCGTTAAAATCAACCAAAGGCAAGAAACCAGACGCATCTGGAAAACTATCAATCGAAGAACCGTCCGAAGTTTTTACAACTTGAATGGAAAAATCAGGCAAAGCGACATAAAGAGTGGATCCATCTGGAGAAAGAACGGGCTCAGTATCCGCATCTTGAAAACGACCCTTGCGATTGAAAGCTCTTTCCCAAATCGTTTCACCCGTTGCAGAATTAAGAGCCAACAGTACCCCGTCTGAAAAACCTAGATACAACTTAGAACCATCTGCACTTAAAACACCTGCAGTATTTCCTCGAAGAGACCAGTAAAAAGTAGCCGCCGGAGAAGGCCGGCGAAGTGTCCAAAGTTCCTGACCGCTCTCTGAATTCAACGCCCACAAAACGTTATCTGCAGTTGCGACATAAAGTTTTGAAGCTCCATAAACAAGATTCCCCAAAGATTCAGCACTCAATTTTTTGCGCCAAAGTTCTTCGCCTTTGTTCAAAGAATAACAATAAACAAAACCATCCAATGCCCCTACAAAAACTCGATCGCCTTCAACAACGGGCCGAGAAGCGACACCGACTTTATAGGTTTTCTTCCATTTAAAACTGCCGTTTTGAGTATCAAAACGACCAAAAGATCCCCCTATGGTTCCCACAAGGAAGTCAGTCGGAGACACTTGAACAAGACCTGCAAAAGAGCCTAAATTTGCTCCGCGATTGTTTAAAGCGCCTCTTTCGATCTCAACTTCTCCTAACCCCTGAATGAGAGAGTGAGGCTTTTCACTCTTAGGAACAGTCAGTTTGTGCGTAGAGCATCCTGTAAAAAGCAAAGCGAAGAGGAAAGAAACTTTCTTCATTAGCGAACCAATCCTGCCTCATAAACTCGAGCGGCTTGCTCGTAATAAGTTCCCGGAAAATCTACTTCAAGTTTTTTCACAAGAGTCTCAATCTCTTTATCTCTTGAAAGAGCTTTTAAAATCCTCACTCTTGCAAGAATCGACTCAGCAGCAATCATCGTTTTTTCATTTTTTGAAAGCTCTTCAAAATAACTTAAAGCTTCTGTTTTTTTATTCATGGACTCAAGGGTGTACCCTTTTCCAAGTTGCGCCGTTAAGGTCAAAACATCAGAAGGCAAATTGTTTCCAAACTTAATCACATCTTCAAAGTTTTTCAGGGCTGAATCATATTTTGCCTCTAAAAAATCTAGAGAAGCCAGACGTATACGACTTGATTGAGCCGCATTCGTCTTTGGAAATTCTGCAACAATCTCGCTGAGGGTTTTTCTCATCTTATCTTTTTTATCTTGGGACCATTCCATTCGAAGCTTTACAAATTCTTGGCTAAAAAGACGCGCATTAGACTTGAGTCCTTCGCCCTCTGCTTTTTCAACTTCAAAAAGCTTTTCAGTCGCTAACTTTTCAGTTTTGTCAGACTGTTCTTTTACAACATATTTCCCAAAAGAGATCGCCATCACAAGAAGTGCAGCACCCACAAATAAGGTCCAAAAACGTTTACTCTCTAAAACACTGAGGATGCTTTGTTGAAAAGGTGTCAATTGATTGTCCATAAAATGCGAGGCTACCATGACATATTCATGCTTTCAGCTAGCCGGGAGTTAAAAAACTTTTCCAAGAATGGTTATAATAACCCTATGCGGCCTTTTAGAAAGTTAAAATATTTTCTCCTCGCAGGAGCTTTGCTCAACACCCTCTCCCTTTATGCACAAGAAAACATGAACGGGAATCTCTACGACGACTACACTGCCTTTGACAGCGACCCTGTGCAACTTGACGAAGAAGTCAGTCGATACTTTGGGCGTTTCTTTGAATCTGATTTTCTTTTAGGTGCGGGATTATTTACAGGCGACCTTGCTAAATCAAATGCTTCCGGATTTGACCTCGGTGTCCGCTTTGTTTTTTATTTTGATAAATTATGGGGAGGCGAATTAGGCGCTGGATATTTTTCCCACAAAAGTTTTTACAATCAAAGCAATACAGGTCTTACAAAACTCAACATCAACCTTGATACAGTGATGATCCCCATGAGCCTTGGCCTTCGCTATTCTTTTGACCGTGACAATTTGCCTCGAGGGATTTCAATGATGAATCCCTATGTCGCTGTTGCAGGCGAGCTTATGTTTCGCAGTGAAGGCGTAAAATATGACTCAAATACAGATGCCCTTACCGATGCAGACCTCAAAGCAAAATTTGCTCCAGGCGCCGTGGTTAACACAACAGCTTTTGGTGTGAATATTGGGGGAGGCTTTGCCTTTGACGTCTACAAAAGCAAGATTCTTTTGGGAATGGACGTACGCTATCACTTTTTATACTGGCCAGACGCAGAGATTATGGTCGGCGCTCTTAGCCGAACAGGCGGATACTTCACCGCAATGGGACAAGTTTGTTATAATTACTAGGATCTTTCTAAGTTAGTTGATTATCATTAAAATATGGAACTCAAAACGACTCCTATTTATGCTGCCATTCTTGGATTATTCTTTGTCTATTTGAGTTTTCTCACCATAAAGGCAAGAAGAAAAAATAAAATCGCAATTGGAGACGGAAACAATTTAGTCTTACAAAGAGCCATTCGAATCCACGGAAATTTTTCGGAATACGCTCCCCTTACAATTCTATTAGTAAGTTTTGTAGAATTGCTGGGTTACCCTCATTTTCTAATACACTCCTTAATGTTTGCATTTTTAATAGGAAGAATTTCGCATTTATATGGAGTGAGCAAACCTAAAGAAGACTTTAGATTTAGAGTCTTTGGAATCGCGACAACATTAAGTGTGATTGTGATTTCTTCAATTCTAATACTAGTAAATTCAATCCTAGTAACCCGCTTTTTCTAAATTTGAAATGATCTAAACCACTATCTTCAAAAAAACATATAAAAAAACACGCTTAACTCGTTTGATCAGCCCCATAACCCCACACCTCAAACCTGCTTATAACAAAGCAATCTTTCTATCGCGTAGAGTTATGTTGAAAATATTATCTGTAATTATTTAGGAAGCTGATCTCTTCTTTTGCGATGAAAGCTAATCGCAAAACGATGCGCCTCATCACGAATTTCCGTTACCAAACGCAAGACCTCAAGACTTTTAACTGCTTTTGGAAGCTTTACACCCGGCAAAAAAATACGCTCCTCTGAAATCTCTAGTTTGTGAGATTTAAAGCTACGCTCCGTTCGTGCTTTTGCAAGCCCTACAGCTGGAAAATGCACCCCTACTTCTTTCATAGCTAAAAGAACGCTCTCTAGTTGAGCTTTTCCCCCGTCTACAATCAGCAAATCAGGACGAGGACTATCGGGCTTCCCATAACGCCTTCGAACAACTTCCCTTAAGCTTCCAAAATCATCCTGCCCCTCGATCCCTTTGATTATATAATTTCGATACTCGGAACTTTGTTTTTTTCCACCTTCAAAAACAACCACGGCTGCAACGTTTTCACTTCCTTGAAAATTAGAAATATCCAAACATTCAATGCGATTAACCTTATGATCTAACTTTAAAAACTTTCTCAATTGTTCCACTGAATCGCGACGCTTTTCTCGAAGCTGAAGCTGCTCTTCACCAACAGATCGAGCGTTCGAAAGAGCCAAATCCCATAGCTTCCACAATTTATCACCACTATCTGGAGCGTTTATTTTTTCAAAAGCGAAAGGGAGATCCTGTTTTTCCTCAGAGGTTTTTTTCAAAAAATCAGAAAGCAGAGTTCTTTGCTCTTGAGAAAACTCAGGAGAAATTACAACTTCCGATGGAATCTCTGCCTTTAAATAATAGCTCGAAAGCAAGCTCACAAACTCCTCTTGGTCCACAAAGCTTTCTTCCGCAAGAATGGGGAAATGTTTACGCCCCCACCACTTTCCCTCTCGAAACTGAAGCAAAATCAAATCTAAATCAGAATTTTCCTGAGGATTTTTAAAGAAATCAGCGGGCCAATAAGCCCATACATCACGACTTTTTTGATCATTTAAATCCACAGCTCGTTGCTCTGTTTGCAAATCATCAAGAGCTTTTAAACGATCCCGAACTTTTCCAGCCTCTTCAAAATGAAGCTGCTCAGAAAGCAATTCCATTTCTTTTTTCCACTCTTCCTTGAGACTGAGATTCTCCCCTTTCAAAAAAGCAATAAAATCAGAAATCTGCTTTGAATACTTCTCCTTATCGACATAACTCACACAGGGAGCTGTGCACTGACCGATCTGATAGCTCAAACAAGGTCTGGAGCGATTGGCAAACTCAGTATCCCTGCAATCACGAATCAAAAAAGCTTTCGAGGCCAACTGAAGAAGTTGCCTGAGTGCATAAGGATTGGGGTAAGGGCCAAAATAAAGTCCCGAGTTAGCACGAGCTTTTCGAGCATAGTACGCTCGAGGAAAATCATGATTTGTATCGATCCAAAGATAGGGATAAGTCTTGTCGTCTTTTAATCGGATGTTGTAGCGCGGACGATGTTTTTTGATGAGCGTATTTTCAAGTAAAAGAGCTTCAATTTCTGTGTCTGTTTGCAAAAATTCTAGCGATTTAATTTTTGAAACGAGCACATGAGTTTTGGCACTTTCATGTTTGCCACGAAAATAACTCTGAATTCGAAGGCGAATGTTTTTTGCTTTTCCTACATAAAGGATGTCACCCGCTTCATCCTTCATAATATAGCAACCCGGAGTTTTAGGAGCGTCCGCGATTTGCTCATCTAAAAGTATCCGAGTCATAAGCTCAAGAATGCCACGCACTCAAGATCTTCGCAACGAGACTTGTTTGCTCCAAAAAACTTCGCTAACTATGATTCAGTTCCCAGAAACATATGAATTTTAACTTTCTTAATTTTTTAAATCTCTTTTTTATTTTGCAAATTTCTTTTCTCCAAACTTCAAATGCAAAAAACATTCAAATCACTCCTGACGATCCTCTTCAAAAAACTTTCGAATCTTCTTTAAAAAATCTTTTTCAAAATCTTGATCGTCAAGACATTACAAAAGGTGCTGTCATTGCCTCTCCAAGCAAAGTTGCGCCCAATTATTTTTTTCATTGGACTCGAGACGCAGCCCTCACTCACCAAGCTCTTTTCCACGTTTACTCCCAGACAAAAGACCCTGCCCTTAAGCAAAAAATCAAACAAAGCGCTCTCAATTGGATTGAATTTGAAACAAAAGCCCAAAAAAACGCAGAAGAAGCAACGGCCTCTCTAGGAGAACCACGCTATCACACCGATGGCAGAGTGAATGTCGACCCGTGGGGTCGCCCTCAAAACGATGGTCCTGCCGCAAGAGCGATAAGTCTCAGTTTATGGGCACTTTCTTTTCTCGATCAAAACGAACACGCTTTTGTTGAAGAAAAAATTTACCGTGCTGAACTTCCCGCACAAAGCCTTCTTAAAAAAGATCTTGAATATGTTTCCAAGCACTGGCGTGAGCCTTGTTTTGACCTTTGGGAAGAAGTCAAAGGATTGCACTTTTTTACTCTCGCCCTTCAAAGAAAAGCTCTCCTTTTAGGCTCAATCCTTGCCGAAAGAATGAACGATCAAGGCGCTGCCCTTTGGTACAAAAGCCAAGCTACTGAAATCAAAAAAGTGCTTATTTCCTTTATCTCACCTCTCAATCATTCCATAAGTGCAACCCTTTCTCAGACAGAGGGATGGGGACATAAAAAATCAAATCTTGATATCGCTGTGATTATAGGAAGCAATCACGCTTTTTTTAGCCATGCTTTTTTTGAAGGTGATGAAATTTTTGTGGACTATCAAAAAGAATTTCTAGAAACGACTCAAACCCTGGAAAATAAATTTAAAGAGCTCTATCCGCTCAACCAGGAAGACCCAAAACTTGCAACAGCTTTTGGTCGTTATCCGGAAGACGTCTATGATGGAAACGACTTCTCAGGAGGCAATCCCTGGTTTATTGCAACTCATGCAGCAGCTGAATTTTATTGCCAATACTCAAAAAGACTTAAAACTCTAGGAGCTCCTCTTTCAAACAGAGAGGAATTTCATGCAAAAGGATTAAAATTCCTAGAGCGAAGCGCTCGTCATATCAATCAAGAAAACGGAGAAATGACCGAGCAATTTTCGCGTTTCAACGGTTATTTAATTGGTGCAAGCCATTTAACGTGGAGCTATGCTAGTTTCATCAGCGCGTATTTAAGCTGCGCCGACTAGGAATACGTAAGAATACGAAGGATGGACAAAAAATGAATAATCGTTACGAAGAAATTCTTCAGGCATTAGGTGGCTCCGCCAACCTTCCCCAAATCGATGCTTGTATTTCACGCCTCAGAGCGACCGTACAAGATACAAAACTTGTAAATGAATCTATTCTCAAATCTTTAGGCGCTGAAGAAGTCATCGTCGCGGGCAACAATGTTCAATCTATTTTCGGAGCCGAATCAGATCATATTCGTGAAGAAATTCAAAAACTTATAGGGAGTAACCCCACTGTGAAAATCAATCGTCAAATTATTCTTGGCTCCCCCATAAGCGGAAAAGTCCTCACTCTTTCAGAAGTCCCCGATAAAGTTTTTTCTGAAAAAATTCTTGGCGATGGATTTGCCATTGAACCAACTGAAGGAAAAGTCATCGCTCCTGTTGATGGAACGATTGTCAATATTTTCAAAACTGGCCACGCTTTGGGACTCGAAACAGAAACAGGTGTTGAAATTCTCATTCACGTGGGAATCGATACCGTAAAAATGAACGGCGATGGTTTTGAAGCTCTCGTCCTTTACGGTCAAAAAGTAAAAGCTGGACAAGAACTTATTCGCTTTGACCTCGAAAAAGTTCGAAGCCAAGCAACCTCTACAATTAGCCCTGTCGTTATTACGAACATGGATCGCGTTCTTCAAATTCACAAAAAAGGATTAGAAACAGCTCAAGCCGGACAAGAAATCGTCAGCTTAGAATTGAATATTTAAAAAAAACTTAAAAGATATGACACTCGAAAAAACATTTAAACTTGAATCTCAAGACGGACTCCACGCTCGACCTGCAGGCCTTTTTGTAAAATGCCTTGCACCTTACCAAGTCACTGTTGAAGTAGAGCTTCGTGGACAAAAAAAGAATGGGAAATCCATCATGAGCCTCATGTCTCTCGGAGCTTCTCCCGGAGATGATCTTAAAATTACCGTAACAGGTAACGATGCCGACAGCGCTTTAAAATGTATTGAAGATCTGTTTGCAAAAAAATTCTCTGCTGAATAGGTCGGTTGAAGTGCAAGTCCTCAAAGGAAAAGGTTCCTCTCCTGGTTTTGCGTTAGCGCCTGCCTTCATTCTTAAAAACACAAATCTTCAATTTTCGCATGAGCAGATATTCGATGACATCCACGAATCAAAACGCTGGAAGGCTGCGCACTCACAAGTCGTTCATGACCTGAGTGAACTTCAAAAAAAGTATTCTCAAAAAGGCCCCCAAGAAAGTGCTGAAATCGCTGAGGCCCACCTCATGATGGCTCAAGATCCAGAATGGATTTCAAATATTGAAAGCTTCATGGGTCAAAAACATCAATGCGAATACTCGGTCAACAAAGCAAGCGAAGATTTCGCCAAAATGATCGAGTCTTTGGACGACCCCTATCTTCGTCAACGTGCTCAAGACATACGTGATGTTGCGCGAAGAATTTTACGAGCTCTCGATGAACCCAATTCTCATGAAGAAAAAATAACGGGCGACCATATTCTTGTTGCCGAAGACCTTCTTCCTTCTGAACTCCTTTCTCTTTACAGTCCTCAACTTAAAGGACTGGTTTTACAAAAAGGAAACCCTACTTCTCACACAACCATTCTCGCTCGAACTTTTGAAATCCCTACCATTCTCACCGTGAATGGGGTTATGGAAAAAGTTCGCGCTCACGACGAAATCGCCGTGAGTGGAATGAGTGGCATCGTCACCATTAATCCAGACGCCTCCGAAAAGAAAAACATTCAAGATAAAATACAAAGAGACCTTTTTGAAAAAGAAGAATTAAAAAATTACATCTCTGTTAAATCTGTTACTCGTGATGGCGTGGCCATTGAAGTTGCCTCCAACCTCAACAGCGCTCACGACTTAAATTTTGCTCTCGGAAAAGGCACCGAAGGAATCGGCCTCTTTCGTACCGAGTTTCTTTTGATGGATCGAAGCGCAGCTCCTAGCGAAGAAGAGCAGTACCAAGTTTATCGGAAAGTCATTGAATCTGTCTTTCCTCACAAAGCGATCATTCGAACTTTTGATATCGGTGGGGACAAGCAAGTGAATTATCTCAACTTGCCTAAAGAAGAAAATCCCTTTCTCGGCCTCAGAGGAATTCGCTATTGTCTTAAAAACATCGAACTCTTTAGAACTCAAATCAGAGCTCTTTTGCGAGCCGCTCAACACGGAAATCTCGGAATCATGATTCCGATGGTGACCAAAGTAGAAGAAGTTTTGGAATTTAAAAACCTTCTTAAAAAGTTTCAAATCGAACTTTTAAACGAAGGAAAAAAACTCGAAAAATCTCCTGAAACGGGCATCATGATCGAAGTTCCCTCTGTGGCGATGATTGTCGATCAACTCGCTTCTCATCTTGATTTCTTTAGCATTGGAACCAACGATCTTGTTCAATACCTTTGTGCAGCAGATCGCATGAATAGCAACGTGGCTGATCTACACGACGCCTATCACCCTGCTGTTTTAAGAACGCTCAAATTGATTTCTGATGGCGTCAAAAACACTTCTTGTTGGCTGGGAATGTGCGGAGAAATGGCTGCAAAATACGACTACCAGCCTCTTCTTTTGGCTCTTGGATTCAAAGAACTCAGCGTTTCTCCAGGCGCTGTCCTTCGAACTCGAAAGCAGATTCTTTCCCTCGACATGGAATCCTGCCACAAGATCCTTCAAAAGGCGCTTTTAGCAGACAGTTCCGAAAGCCTTAAAGCCGCGCTTTCTTAGGCTTTTATCTCTCCTCCTCCGCCTCAATTCCCCCTTTACCCGCCCATGAAGCTAGTCTATGTTCATTTGCACAACACACGCTGGGATAAAAATTGAAATAATCCGAGCGTTTGGATCAAGCCAAGCGGGCCTCCGCAAAAGCTTCCCAAGCGTTAAACTCAGCGGAGGAACATCGGATTATAGAAAACAAAGTCGCAGCAAGATCGAAAGCTCAAGCATTAGCGAACTTAAAAAAGGAAAAAACATGGCTACACAAATCACAATGAAAGACCTCCTCGAGGCAGGCGTTCACTTCGGTCACCAAAAGAGCCGCTGGAACCCAAAAATGAAACCTTACATCTTCGGAGATCGTAACGGTATTTACATCATCGACCTTCAAAAAACTGTTCTCTTAACTCGCGAAGCTTTAACATTCGTGACTCAACTTTCTGCAAAAGGAAAAAAAATCCTTTTCGTTGGAACAAAATCACAATGTAAAGACGTCGTGAAAGAAGAAGCAGAACGCGCAGGTTGCCCTTACGTAACAGAGCGTTGGTTAGGTGGAACTCTTACGAACTTCCCCACTATTCAAACATGTCTCGATCAAATGCAACAAATGGACGACAAAATCAGCTCAGGAATGGCTGATCAATTGAGCGCGAAAGAGCGTTCTGCGTTCGACAAAGAACATGAGCGTCTCTTGCGTAACTTAGGGGGCGTTCGTCACATGAAAGACAAACCCGGCGCGATTTTCATTATCGATCCAATGAAAGAACACAACGCAGTTAAAGAAGCGAAGAAATTGGGAATTCCTATCATCGCGATCACAGATACAAACTGCGATCCAGATGACGTTAGTTTCGTGATTCCTGGTAACGACGACGCTCTTAAATCAATCAAGCTTTTTGCAGCAGCTGTTGCAGACGCTTTCCTTGATGGCGCTCGTATCCACGAAGAAAAAATCCGTGCTTTCTCTGACAAACGTGAAAGCGCTCCTGTAGCAGCAGCTCCTAGCGCTCCCGCTATCAGCAAACCTTCAGAAGAATCAACAACAACTGACCGCGAAGGCCGCACAATCAACGTTGAAAAACGTCGCAGCATTCGTTCATCAGACGAAAACAACTAAGAGGAACAACACATGGCGATTACAGCATCATTAGTAAACGAACTCCGACAAAAAACCGGAGCCGGCATGATGGATTGCAAAAAAGCACTTGAAGAAAGTGCGGGCGATCTGGAAAAAGCTGTCGAAGTTCTTCGTAAAAAAGGACTTTCAGCGGCTGCTAAAAAAGCAGGTCGTATTGCAACAGAAGGAGCGATCGGTTCTTACATCCATATGGGTGGAAAAATCGGCGTTCTTTTAGAAATCAACTGTGAAACAGACTTCGTTTCTCAAAACGATATCTTTCAAGGTCTCGTAAAAGATATTTCTCTTCACATTGCAGCGAACAAACCACAGTACGTTCTTCCTGAAGAAATTCCTGCGGATGTTCTTGCAAAAGAAAAAGAAATTGCACGCGACCAAGCTCTTCAGTCAGGAAAACCTGCTGCAGTGGCAGAAAAAATCGTCGAAGGAAAGATCCTCAAGTACTACGACGAAGTTTGCTTAATGAATCAAGCTTACCTCAAAGATCCCGAGAAAAAAGTATCCACAATTATCCAAGAAATGGTTGCTAAAATCGGTGAAAACATCAAGGTGCGTCGCTTCGTTCGCTGGGAACTCGGTGAAGGCCTTGAGAAAAAATCAAATGATTTTGCAGCAGAGGTAGCAGCACAGGCAGGGTTGAATTAGCATAAAGTCTGTAATGACACCTGCGACTCAGAAAACAGCTTATAAACGAATCTTACTCAAACTCTCTGGTGAAGCCTTAGCAGGCAAAAGAGAGTTTGGGCTCGATTCTGCAACCCTCGATTTTATGGCCGAACAAATTAGAGCTGTAAGAGAGATGGGCATTCAAGTCGCCGTCGTCGTCGGCGGTGGCAATATCTTTCGCGGAATTCAAGGATCAGAAAAAGGCATGGATCGCTCAACGGGCGATTACATGGGAATGCTTGCAACAGTGATCAACGCTCTTGCTCTGCAAGATGCTCTTGAGCGCCACAACATCGATACGCGCGTGCAAAGTGCGATTCGCATGGAGCAAGTGGTAGAGCCGTACATTCGTCGTCGCGCCACTCGCCACCTTGAAAAAGATCGTGTGGTTATTTTTGCAAGTGGAACAGGTAATCCTTACTTTTCAACAGACACTGCGGCTGCTTTGAGAGCCATGGAAGTTGAAGCTGATATTCTTGTAAAAGCCACCAACGTCGATGGTGTTTATGATTCTGATCCACGAAAAAACGTCAAAGCCAAACTTCTCAAAAACATCAATTACATCGACGTCCTCAATCGTAATTTAAAAGTTATGGATAGTACGGCGATTAGTTTGTGTATGGATAACAAACTTCCCATTCACGTTCTCAACATTCGCACTCCCAATGCGATTGCCGAATTTTTAAAAGGCAAAAAAGTGGGAACAACCATCACAGTCGACTGCAAGAGTGATTTCGATGGCGAAAATGACTACACTGGAAAGAACGCTTCTTCGAGTGTTCACAAAAAACAAACCTCAAAAGAGCCTGCAAAGGCGAGGAGAAAAAAATGAGCGAAGAAACAGTTAAAATTACAATTCAAGATACCCGTGAAAAAATGGATAAGTCCGTTCAGGCTCTTAAGAACGAACTTGTTAAAATTCGCACAGGAAGAGCAAGCCCCTCACTCGTCGATAGCGTTCGAGTAGACTATTACGGCACGCCCACTCCCCTCAAACAAATTGCTCAAGTGGCAGTACCCGACGCTAAAACATTACAAATTTCTTGCTGGGATCAGAGCGCTATTCCTTTGGTGGAAAAAGCTATCGTTGCAGCAAACATTGGACTTACTCCGCAAGTAGACGGCAAGTTAATTCGCCTCAACATTCCTGCTTTGAGCGAAGACAGACGTAAAGAAATCGTGAAAACGGTCAAAAAACTTGGCGAAGATTGCAAAGTTCACGTTCGAAATGCTCGTCGTGACGCAAACGAAATCATCAAAAATGACAAAAGCCTTGGTGAAGATCTTCAAAAGAAAAACCAAGATCAAATTCAAAAATTAACTGACGAATGCACGACTCAAGTCGATGCCATTATCGAAGCAAAGAGCAAAGAGGTGCTCACAGTTTGAGCTCACCTAAAGCGCTTTGGCCTCAGCACGTGGGCATCATCATGGATGGAAACGGTCGCTGGGCGAACACTCGTGGCTGGAAGAGAGTTCAAGGACACATTCAAGGCGCAGACCTTGTTATGTCTGTTGTAGAAGAAGCCATTTCTCTAAATCTCAAAGCGCTTTCTCTTTTTTGTTTTTCAACTGAAAACTGGAAACGACCAGATGATGAAGTCAACTTCCTCATGGATTTGATGTACAAGTTTGCGGAATCCCAAATGGAGAGAATGCACAAACTCAACATCAAGATTCGTGTGTTTGGACAATACCATCGAGCCCCTGAAAGACTCAGAAAACAACTCGATATTGCTTCTGAACTTACCAAAAACAATACAGGCCTTTCGCTTAACTTTTTAGTGAGCTACGGCGGCCGACTCGACATTCTAAAGGCCGCTCAAGAAACAGCCACTCTTGTTCAAGAAGGCAAGATCAAGCCCGAAGACATTACAGAAGAACTTTTCTCTCAGCATCTTTATACCAAAGACGTGATTGATCCCGATTTGATCATTCGAACAAGCGGTGAATTTAGAATTTCCAACTTTATGCTTTGGCAATCAGCCTATGCTGAATTTTATGTCATTGATAAACTTTGGCCTGAGTTTAAACGCGAAGACTTACGAAAAGCGTGCGAATATTTTTCAAATAGAGATAGACGGTTTGGCGGAGTGAATACCACCACAAATCAACCAACTTCTTTACAAGACCCCAAAAAAGAAACGCCTCCTCATGTCTAAAGAAACGAGAACACGTACACTTGTAGGAATCATCCTTGCCGGACTTGCTCTTTGGATGCTTTTTGGAATGAATCCCAAAATCCTTGTGGGAGTTTTATGTATCTGTTCTTTTATTGCGTGGTTTGAATATCTTAAAATCTTCAACTTCCCTCCCCGCTCACTCAAAAGCGTTGCAGGAGTTGTTGCTATCAATCTTTCTATTGTTGATTCCTTTTTATCGAACGCTGTTCACATACGATGGGTTTACATATTCTGGGTTCTTTCGCTTGTGTTTCTTGTCATTGACTCCACTTCGATTGTTCAAAAAAAACCTCAAAGCAAACCCCTCTCAACACTTCTTAACGAGCAAACTTTTTATTTTGCAGGACTTCTCTACATCTTTTTTCTTTCTGCTTTTTTTGGACCCCTTCTTCAAAATGCAAAAGCCCCCTATGGAAAAGGCGTTATCTTACTCACTTTTGTCATTGTCTTTGGAAGCGATGTTTGTGCTTATTTTATCGGTCGCCGCTATGGAACCCGTCCCTTATGGCCCATTGTTTCTCCCAAAAAAACTATCGAAGGTGCCCTTGCGGGTCTTGCTGGTTCTTGGATTTTTGCGGCAATTTTTACAATTCTCTGGCACGCCTACGATCAAGCTCCCATACCCTTTAGCAAAATAGTCTTTTTCACTCTTTTTGCAGCTCCCCTTGCTCAAGGTGGAGACTTTTTTGAAAGTTTTTTCAAACGTGTTTCAGGAGTGAAAGATTCAGGCGACCTGATTCCTGGTCACGGCGGAATTTTAGACCGAATTGACGGACTCGCGTTTACTCTTCCTCTCGCTTATTTTATTTTCGTTCAAAGTTAATTTATACTTTCACGAATAGACACGCTATATTCATATGAGAGGATAATCACATGCTTTACTACATAGCTGGCATCATGCTTTTGCTCGGAATCTTAGTTTTCATTCACGAATTTGGACACTTCTACGTGGCAAAGCTTTGTGGAATGAAAGTCAAAACTTTCTCCATCGGAATGGGGCCTAAGCTCTTTAAATTTACTCGAGGCGAAACAGAGTATGCTCTCAGCCTGATTCCCTTTGGCGGATATGTAAATATCATGGGACAAGATCCCCAAGAAGACGTTCCGGAGAATGAAAAACATCGCAGTTTTTCTAAAATGCCTCTCCTCAAACGCTTTGCCGTGGTGATTGCAGGACCGACTGCAAATTTTATTCTGACCTTTTTGGTTTTCTGGCTTCTTTTTACAAAAGGATTTCCTTCACCCAGTGCGACCATACATTTTATTCAACCTAACAGCCCCGCTGCACAAGCAGGAATCATTGCTGGAGACAAAATCCTGAGTATTCAAAGTGAGCAAGCTCAGCAAGAGATTCGAGAACTTTCTGATCTTCAAAGATTTTTAAGAACAAGCAAAGAAAGTCTCTTTAAATTAAAGATTGAACGAGAAGGAAAAACTCAAGAATTAAGCCTTCAAGGACAAATGGGTAAAATGAGCGATTCTCTTTCTGGAATTGACAGGGAATCAGTCACTCTTCCAGGTGCAGAATTTCAATCACACCCTCCTATTTTTGCGGTTCAAAAAAAATCACCGCTTTCAAAAAAATACTCAAAAAACTTCTTTATCGTAGAAGCTTTGAAAGTTGGAGAACAAAAAACTGAAATCGATTCAATCTACCAATTAGAAAACGCTTGGAAACAAAACAAAGACCAAAAACAAAACCTCTCTCTTATTGTTCACTTCTTAGACGCTCAAAACGAAAAAGAAGCCGAAGCTGAAACACTTGAAATTGGTGTGCCTTCTAGCGACACTCTCAGCAGCTACGGCTTTGTTCCTGCCCACTTGATGATCACTCAGATTCTTGAAGGCTCAGCAGCTGATAAGCTTGGCCTCAAAAAAGGTGACATCCTTAAAGAACTCAACCAACAGCCCCTTTGGACTTTTAGTCAATTTAGAAATCGACTCCAAGAAGTTTCCTCTTCTCATCAAAGTTTAAATCTGAAATGGGTAAGAGACGGAGAACTCAAAGAGGGATCTTTCACACCTCAATATGTTGAAAATGAAAATCCCATTACACAAGTTAAAGAAAAAAAGTTTCAATTAGGCGCGATGTTTGTAGGCTTTAGTGAAGCTTCTTTTGAAAAAGTAAAAGCCAAGAACCTCATGGATGGAATTCGCCTCTCTGCTACCAAAACATGGAACATGTCGGCCTCTATTCTTGAAAGTTTTGTCTTTTTGGCAACGGGCAAAGTTTCAGTCAAAGCCATGGGCGGGCCCGTTATGATTGGAAAGATTGCAGGCGATAGCTTGAGACTAGGCTTTGACTCTTTCATGAAAATGCTTGCCTTCATTTCTCTCAACCTCTGTATTCTCAACCTTATGCCGCTTCCTGTTCTCGATGGTGGGCACATAGTGCTTTTCGCAATAGAGGGAATTATTCGCAGACCGATTCCTTCTAAAATTATTGAAGGATGGGCGACCGTTGGCGCGTTTATGTTGATTGGACTCGCTCTCTTTGTAACGTTCAACGATTTGTCCAAATTGAATTTCTTGTCTCATATCTTAAAACTTTTTGGAAAGTAAGATGTCGATTCTGGGTTTGGATTGGGGAGCCCGCTTTGTTGGCTTTGCAACAGCAAGTCCAGATGGCCTTGTGATTACTCCTCGAGGATTTTTCGAAAGAAAAGTTCCTAAGGATAAAATATGGCAACTTTTTCAAAAAGATTTAGTTGAATTAAAAAAGATTGTCTCTGATTGGGAGATTGAAAAAATAATCCTTGGACTGCCCCTTACGAATTCCCCTCACTCGGAGGAAACTTCCTCAAAGGTGTCTGCCCTCGCAGAACAACTCTCTCTACAGCTTCAAATTCCCGTACAAATGGTAGACGAACATCTTACAAGCTGGGAAGCCAAGCAATCCACTCACAACGAACACGCTCAAGCAGCTGCTTTGATTTTAAAAAACTACTTCCATGAAAAGGAAAAAAAGATATGAAGAAACTCTCTCTTCTTTTGTTTTTATTATTTTCTTTGTCGATATCGTATCTGATTTACGATTTTAGCATTTCACCTAATGCTTCCTTACAAAAAGAAAGCATTATCGACCTCAACCCAGGAACTTCATTTGCAAGCATGCTGAAGATACTCAAAGCAAATGGAATTGAGATCCCCGAAACAGAAGCAAAAATCAGCGCCAAAATTTTTCACTTCGACCGTAAGGTCAAAGCAGGCGAATATCTTCTCACACCCAACCTTTCTTCACTTGGAATTCTAAAAGCACTCACTTCCAACAAAGGTCTTCAGCACCCCTTGCTCATCAAAGAAGGTCATAGCAAATGGGACATTGCAGACTCATGGTCACAAGCCTCCAAAAGTTTTGACCGAACTCAATTTTTAAAACTTATTCAAAATCCTGAATTACTTTCAAAAGCTAAAATACCAAGCGAAAATGAAATTCTTGCATTTGATCATTTACTTGCACTTGATCATTTAAAAGATCAAAAAGTTTCCTCAAACTTCAGAAGCCTGGAAGGCTATCTTTTTCCTGAAACTTATAATTTTCAAAAATATGATTCACCTAAAGTGATTGTAGAAGAAATGCTCGCTCAATTTGAACGCCGAGCTCGCCCCATTCTCAACCAACACCCATGGGCACAAAGTCCCCTTGGATTTTACCGCCTTCTCACACTTGCTTCGATCGTTGAAAAAGAAACAGGCAAGAGCGACGAGCAACCCTTTGTGGCTTCTGTTTTTTGGAATCGCTTGAATAAAAAAATGCGCCTTCAATCAGATCCCACAACGATCTATGGACTGATGCCCAACTTTGATGGGAACCTTAAAAAGATCCACCTTCAAACATTTTCTATTTACAACACTTATACGATTCCAGAACTCCCCGTGGGGCCTATATGTAACCCAGGAGAAAAAGCACTTCGAGCGGTTCTACATCCTGCCGCTTCAGAATATTTGTATTTTGTAGGTCGTGGAGATGGAACTCATGAGTTTGCAAAAGACTACGCAACTCACAATCGAAATGTTCAAAAATTCCAATTGAAAAAATAATTTAATCTAATTTATTTCACTGAACTTATTCGACTCAGAACTTTTTGAAATTTAAAAAGCCCCTTTGTCAAAGCAAGTTCTAGCTTCGTTAATGACAATTCTAATTCTTTCGAAGCAATTACTCTCAAGTGATCCATCAACTTAGAAAACATTTTAAGATTTCTCTTAAACATCAATTTTCGATTAGGTTTGATCTTCGCTAATTCATCAAAGCTAAAATGTGCACGCTGAATAACAGACGTTGCGCTCTTCCATTTTTGCTGAAAGCCTGGATCCTTAGACTTCATCGTTTCGAGCCTAAAGATACTATTTCCAATACGAATCACATCGCCCGACTTCACTTCCACTTCGCCACGAACTTCTTCGTTATTTAAAAAAGTTCCATTTGTGGAACCCATATCAGATAAAAAGAACTTTCCTTCTTTCATCAAAATTTGTGCATGCTCACGAGAAACGCGCTCATCTTCTAAAGGAAGACACGCACGAAAGCTACGACCCAAAATGTTTTTCTTTTTACCCAAAGGAACCAAGGCTCCTTGAGTTAAACCCGAAGAAACACGCAATGCGTATTCAGGCTTTTTCACTTTGACTTCTTTCTCTTTCACAACTTTTGATATGACGTTCATTTTCATAAAGCATTTCAGATATGCAAGGAGTGTGCTCAATCGCCAAAAGTCCCGCTGAGGCTTTCAAGAGCCTCTCAGCATTCTTTAGGGGAAATCCCCTAGCCCAAAGCTTAAACAGCGTAGACAATTTTGAGCCCTCCTTTGAACGCGGTCAAATTCATGACTCTTCGCTAGCTGCCTGCACCCCGTTCCTGCCTTATTCTTAAGGTATGAAGAGGCTTACCTTACGCCAAGTTATTGCAATCCTTACTCTTTTCGCAGGCTTAAATGCACAAGCTCAAAACTCCCCCTTCTTTCAAACAACTGCGAATTCAGCAGACGTTCTCACACCTATAGGTGGCCACCATGTCTTTGGAATAGGTTTTTACGCAGAAAGCACCTACCCACTTTCAAGTGCTTATTCGGCTCGACTACCTTCCGGATCACAAGAAGACATGCGCTTTCAAGTTCCTGTAGGTTTTGGACTTGAAGGTTCTTTTGGAATCAATGAGTCCATGGAAGTGGCTGCAAGCTTTGGTTACGATAACTTCAAAACTCAGCAATATATCGAAGGATCTGGAAATTCAAAAAAGTTTAACATCGCTCAATACAATCTCTATCCTTTGATGGGAATTTTTCGCTACCGCATGCCTCGCAAATCTTGGGCACCCGAAGGAGAAGCTGCAATCGGAACAGCACTCGGTTCCATTGAAGTCAGAGAAACCTCTCAAAATGGAGTAACTCTTACAGACAAGGGCCCTTTCTTACGCGGTCATTTAGCAGGAGGATTTGGATTTTCTTGGGCTGAAAACGCTTCTCTTCATTTCTTATTCGGATATGGATTTAATCAGCTTGGAAGCAAATCCTACGATGGAACCACAATGCACGTTGAACAAAAAAATCAGCAAGGCGTTTTCTCGAAAGCTTATTTGAAGTTTTATTTTTAAGAAATCTTCTCAGCAAAATACTTGTGAAAGGGCGATGGAGTTTTAAGAGAAAGCTCAGGGTGAAAAGTTGTCACCATATGCTTTCCCTCTGTCACCCAAACAGGATTACCCTTTGTAGAAGCTTTCACTTGGCAAGCTTTTCCTAATTTCTTAAGCAGAGGAGCGCGTATAAAAGAAACAGGATAGGAATCAATCTTTTCCTCGAAACTATCCACTTGTCGACCATAAGAATTACGTTCAACATCCAAATGCATCAGACCTAAAGATTTTTGCTTTGGATTCGTCACACGAAGAGCCATCAAAATACTCCCCGCACAAATTCCCCAGTATGGAATTTTTTCAGCGTATTCTTTTAGCACATCCCAAATTTGAAAGTGCTCAATTAATTTAAGCATTGTTGTGCTCTCGCCACCAGGAAGGATCAAGCCAGAAATGTTCTTAAAATCTTCTGCACGCCGAACTTCCACAAGCTCAGCGCCTAAGGCTTCAATGTGTTTTCTATGAGGTTCTACGCAACCCTGAAGAGCCAGCACACCGATTTTCATTTTGGATGCGCTCATGTTTTGCTTTTACCAGCCGCGTTCTGCCATCAATTCTTCTTGAGGAAGAGTTTTGATTTCGAGCCCGCGCATCGCTGCATCTAAATTTCTTGAAGCTGCTAAAACTTCTTCAGGACGATCAAAACCAGCAACAGCTTTGACAATCGCTTTTGCAAATTTTTCGGGAGATTCAGATTTAAAAATTCCCGATCCTACGAAAACAGTTTCTGCACCTAACTGCATACATAAGGCAGCGTCTGCAGGAGTCGCAACTCCGCCTGCTGCAAAATTAGGCACAGGAAGTTTTCCTAGTTTTTTGACTTTCATCAAAAGCTCAAAGGGAGCTCCCAGATTTTTTGCTTCCGTCATCAACTCACTCTCATCAAGCATTCGAACACGCTTAATGTCTTGAGCTATTTGTCGAAGGTGACGAACAGCTTCCACAACGTTTCCTGTTCCAGGTTCACCCTTGGTACGAATCAACGCCGCACCTTCACCAATACGCCTCAAAGCTTCGCCTAAGTTTTTGCAACCGCAGACAAAGGGAACTTTAAAAGAATGTTTATAAATGTGGTACTCATCATCCGCAGGAGTGAGAACTTCACTTTCATCAATAAAATCTACGCCCAAAGCTTCAAGAATCTGAGCTTCTGCAAAATGTCCGATACGGCATTTTGCCATCACTGGAATACTCACTGAGCTCATAATTTTTTCAACAAGCTCTGGGGGACTCATACGTGCAACGCCACCTTCTTTGCGAATATCAGAGGGGACACGCTCCAAAGCCATCACCGCAACAGCACCCGCTTGCTCGGCAATCTTAGCTTGCTCAGCATTCACGACGTCCATAATGACTCCGCCCTTGAGCATTTGAGCAAGACCCACCTTCAATTCAAAGGTTGGCTTGGGAGCTAAAGTGGGAACAATATTAGCTTTTTTAGTCGCTTTTTTTATCGTTTGAGCAGTTTTCTTGGTTTTTTTACGGAGACCCATAAATATTGCTCAAATATATAATTGAGTAACAGCATATCTGTCGAGAAAAATGCTCATTTCTGCTATAAAAACCAAGTCTTTAACGGTCCTTTTTAAAAGACTGTAAAACAAGGTTTAAACATGAACTTTAATATGAAAATATTTTGGACAGTTCCTTCCCTCAAAACTCTAACATTAAGCTTTTTAGCAATCATTGGACTTACTCAGCAAAGCTTAGCCGCCGGCACTCATCCTTCTAAAAATGAGAATTGCCGCATTTTACTGAGCTCCCTTAGAACCGTTACCAACGAGGTTCTTCCCTCCGAAGAAATGAGTCGCTATATATCTCTTCATCGCTGGGCTCGAAACTGGAGAGGAGATCCGATTCCTCGCGAAGTTCAAATCGGAAAAAACCTCATCACAGAACTCGAAGATGCAATGGTCAACGACAAGTTAACTGTTGCTGTCAATATTGCTCGCACCATGATTGATGGAGCCGCAATTTCTTTTCGTCAACACGAGCAAGTGACTGCCGCCATGAAAGAGGTTTCAAACCTGCGAGCTCAAATTGAAATCCAAGGAGAAACACTTGAGCCTGCCTTTCTCTTAAATCTCCAAGAAAAGTTTTTAGAGAATTTTCAAATTACTGAAAGCACTCACAAAACCAACTCTAAAGTTGCAAAAGAAGTTCACAGCCTCAACAAGCTCCTTCAAGACGATTACCTTATTTCAAAACAAGAAGTTCTCGATCGACTTTTTAGCATCTACGAACTTCTCGAAACATACGACCTCATGCTTATCCAAAACATTGGTCGAAACTTTCCTCTTTACGAATTAGCAAGTCGATACTTGGGCGCTGACTTTGAACACCGCTTTGATTTGTTTTCTGTTCGCGAAGAAAATCCCAAGAACGAAGTAGAAGAAAAAGCGACTGACAACCAAATCATCGAAGTGACAAATCCAGGATATGAAAAAAGAAAAAAAACATGGGAAGACGCACGAACATTCCTTCTCAAAGAAGTGGGATGGAGTAAAAGAAAAGGCATTCGCTACCCTAGCCTCAACCAAGGAAACCCAGAAAAAGGTGAGATCGAAAAATTTTACGACCAAAATATTTTTGCTCGCGAAGCACATGTTAAAAAAAGCCTCAGACAAGAACTCGTTGCAACCGCAACTCGACAAGCACTTGACCTGACCTTGATCGTTCCTCTCGTAGAAGGAATTGTAAAAATTATTGCCAAAAAAGGCCCTGGGTTTTCATCCTTCTTTCGCAACATGATCTTGCTTGATGAAAGAGCGACACTTGTTCAGCGAGTCCGTGAAATCGCAGAAAGCAAAGATCCCATTGACCTTAAAGCAAGCCAGCTTCTTGCTTATGCAGCAGACGGCGCAACAGGCGTAGAGTTTTTGCACATGTTTGCCGCCGATGCAGACCTTACAAGTATCAATACATGGACTGAATTGAGAAATCTTTTTTCTTCAGATTCACGTTTTATCAAGTATAAAGAAATGATCGAAAAAGCAGACGAAGCAGCTTCCAAAAGCGGCCCCGTTAGTATCGCAAGTGTGCGCATGACAAACTCAAAAGTTGTGGGCCTCGTTGTAGGGGTTCCCCTTTGGACAAAAATTGCTCCGATATTATGGAAAGCAGTCGCCATTTACTTCGTCAACAACGCTCAACTTTCTCAAGAAGACTTAGAGAAAAAACTCAAGGAGCTTGAAGCTGAGCTTGAGAAGTATCAAGTTGAAGAAAACTCAAAACAAGAAAACCCTCATTAAATCAAGCAGCTACTTTTTTAGGTTCGAGAGTTGTACGTATACCAACTTCAATATCTTTAGCATTCTCTAAAATAAAGCATGTTTCTTTAGATAAAAACGCTTTCATTTCTTGATTGATCTTTTCTAATTTTCGAATGTTCATACTGTTGGCATCACAACAAACAATTCCAACTTTAGCATATCGAGATAAATCAGAAGCATCTGGCGCCTCTAAGCATGGACGAGTGTGTAGAAAAATATAATCGTACTGAAGACTTAATTCGATTAATAAATCCTTAAGGTTTTGTGACGCTAATCTATAGACAGAAGGAACCTGAAGAGGATCTCCAGTGATGACATCTAACCCCTCATTGACCTTAAACGGATAAATATTAACTTGTTCTTTATGCTGATAAAGTTCACTTACCCCTCCATTGAGAGGAGCTCCAGTGATTTTTTGAATTGAATTATTCGTCAAATCAGACTCTAAAATAAGAACCTTTTTTCCCGTACTTCCAAAAAAAGCACCCAAGTTCAGGGAAATAATTGCCGATTTCAAGGAATCCTCACTTGAAGTAAAAAGAACGACTTTACCTGCCAATGAGGAGAAAATGTTTTCCAATTTAATTCCCATACGCAAGTAACTCAAGTCAGTTACGCCATCTACCAGAGAACCTTCCTGAAATAAGTTACTTTTAGTTGAAGGCACAGCTCCTAAGACAGAATTGCCACGCTCCTCAAATGATTTAATTGTTGTTAAAACTGGATCACCTAACTCTTTTAAAAAAGAGACACAAAATCCCACAAAAAAGCTTAAAAATAAAGAAATCAATAAAAATAAGTAAAGAGAAACTGGTTTCTTTTCTTCTATAGGATCATAAAAAAAACTAATCTTTTTTCGACCCTTAAACTCAACTATTTCCATTTTCAAAAGAGAGTTTTTTAAAAGTTCTAAAGTTGACTGATTCGTTTTAATATAATCGCTCAACTCTGCTAACTGAGCTTCTTTTGCCGTCTTATCATTGAGCATAAAAGTTAACTCATCTAAAGCTTTACTTAACTCTAGGACCTTTGCCTCATAGAAAGAATTCTCACCTTTAATTTTCTCTAACGTTTCCCTTTGTTGGTAAAGTGAAGACTCATCGGGCATATACAAGTCATCAACCTTTAAGTCTTTTAAAGAAATATTTTTTTTCTTTTCTACTTCTTTAGTCGCTTTCTGTAAACTTTCCGAAACTCGCCTAGCTATGACACTATCCTCATCAACTCCTTGAATCTTTAGTTGATTTTGCAAATAAGCCATATTCGAAATATCTTGAATAGTGGTTGAATAGTAATTTTTTTCTATCTTGCTCTTCTCATTTAGTAAATCAAGTTTTTTTTCAATCCCTGAAATCTTTTCGTTAAGCTTTGACTCAAAAAAAGCATTGCCTTGAATAGCATTCTTTGCCGACTGAACTTTATCTTTTAAATCCCTAATAATTTCTTTACTTATTATAGGGATTGAACTTGATTCATTTGGCTTCGTATCACCATTTTCTGGAAAAGTTATATTTAGTGAATTTTTTAATTCTACGCCTAACTCTCGTGTCCCAATCTTTTTATTTAAATAAGAATTAATTTCGTCAAAAACATTGTTCAACTCTGAAACCTTTTCTGAATTGAAAGACGAATTTTCATTTTTTCCAGGGACTTTAGATGGACTTTTGGAATTCTCCAAATACTTTAAAGTATTCGCTAATGAATTAGACAAATTTTTAAAGACAAAACTGTCCTTTTCTATCCCTTGTGCCCTCAACTCACTTTTTTGTTTTGATAAGCCCGCAAGCTCTTGACTTAACCCGTAAGCGTCGTCATCAGCGCTTCTTATGCCTTTAATCTTTTTTTCGATATCAGTAAGCTTTTCTTGAAACTGTGATTCTAAAACCTTATTTCCACTTATAGCCATTTTTGTGGCTTGTAATTGACTTTGCAAAGAATAGATAACCGCCGTATCGACAAGCGGAATAGATTGAGAAAGCTTCAATTTTTTATCATTACTTTCATTTAAAGTTTTTTGAACATTATCAACCTTTTCTTCGATTATTTTTCGAGCCGCAACAAGCTCTTCCTGATCATTCACTGCAAAATAGTCCGCAAGAAGTTTCGTAACTTTTTCTGAGTAATTCTTTAATAAAACGGGGTTTTCGTCGTTCAATAACACAGAAAAATTAGATTGAGTGTTTTTTTTATTCCTTGACGCTTCAACACTAAAAGTCATTCGACTATTTAAAAAAGACTTTATCTTTTCTTTTGTTCGATCCTCGAAAGAAGCTGAGTTAACTCCTTTCAAATCAATACCAAATATTTTTGCAATATCAGCATCACCTAAAGCTGCTTTATAGCAAAAACTTAAAAAAGATTCTGACTTCAAACTAGCCAAAGCCTTACCAACATCAACATCACTTGAATCAATTCCAGTATTAACAGTCATATCCAAGGCGCTAAAAAGAGTATTGTTTTTGGAGTTATTATATATTGCTGTAATATTTCTTTCGTACCATGTTCCTTTGCAAGCATATAAAAAAGCCAATGCGACATAGAATAAAATAGCTGTAATAAAAAGGAGTTTTTTATGTCTAAAACCTTTCCGAAGAAAATCACTTACATCAAGATACTCTTCAGAATCATTGTTGTTTTCTTTAAATAGACCTGGTCCAACAACTTCAAATTGTCCAAGAGAACTATGCTCCGCACTTTTTCTAAGTTCTTGAGTATCTAACTTCTTCACGACAATTTTATATTCGGAAGAACCTTTACAAAACTTTAACCAAACTTTATTTATCTTATTTAAAAAACGGCAAGACTTTGATCTTTAATCTTAGAATTAAAAATTAATTCGTAACTTCTTTTTGAAGCTCAAAATAGCGCAAGATTTTTTCAAGATGATCCCGGTTATGTAAGCTTGAAGACGATTTTATGACAGTACGTAAATCTTGAATAGCCGCCCGATAACGACCCATTCGAGCAAATAAGAAAGCACGTTCACGAAGAGCTTCTGTGCGTTCCACCGGACATAATTCTGACAGTGCTGTCAACACCCAGTACAAACGTGTGAGATCTTCTTTTTCAAAATAAATGGCACGTAAGTTTCGAAGCATGCGCGAAACAATTTCACGCGGATGAGCAATCTTTAAAGCCTCAGGACCAAAGGGAATCATTCCCTTTGTCCATGTTTCAAGGCGCTCTTTACAATCATCAAGACTTAAAATTTTGGCTCCCTCAAAAGCATCAACAAACCATTCTTCGTTCGACTTTTTTTCAGAAGCTTTTTCACGATCCTTATCTTGATCTAAAACTTTCACCAAGAAGTGACCTGGAAAACTAATTCCCGCAGCCTTAAGTTCAACCGCTCGACAAAGCTCCAAAAACACTAAGCTCAAAGTAATAGGGATACCCTTTCGACGAACAAGAACATCGTTCATAAAGGAATTTTTTACGTTGTAATAATTATTCGTGTCGCCCTGAAAACCCAGAGCCTCTCGAAAAACCGTCAGCAAAAACTCACTTTGCTCGCGAATAGATTTATTTTTAGGGAAATCCTTAAGAGCAGGCTTGAGCGATTCTCGAAAAGCCATCACCTGAGCCTTCACATCAAGCGCGGGGTACTCAAGCTTTGAAACCCACATCCCCAACTCAATAGGATCCCAATCGTCTTTCGTAGGATCCTCAACTTTTTTGAGAAAAGAGGCCAGAGCTTCGATGGTTTTTTCTAGGGTATCTGGTGCAATCATTTTAATCCATTCCTAGGGAAACCCGGCCACCTCGATAATCCCCCTGAACGCTTACATCTTATCGCTTTATGGAGTATTAATCTACTCACGATGGCGCGGCGTCTTGGCATTTACACACTTGGACATTACTTGAGTCTTCCAAACGCTCTGAGTAAAAAAATCTGGAATCCCTTACTTAAAAACTATGAGACATGGGAACTGAGCTATCTCGATACGTCAAAAGCCCAAGATAAAGCAAATCTGGAAGAAACGCTTGAAGGGATGCTTTTAACGCATCAACAAATTCTCAAAGGCTTCTTTCCTCTAGTAGAAAGAGTTGAATGCCTTGAAAGAATAGAAGCTGAATTCTCTAAGAACTTCAACAACTTGGCTGCGATTCTATCCATGGAAATCCAAAAGCCCACTGCCCTAGCCCAACTTGAATGCGAGCGCTCGCTCGACACAATAAGAGCAACGATTGAACTCGGAAGAGAATTACTCAAAAAACCCCTTACAAGAGAAGCCGAAGGTCGAGGCTCTTTTAGAGGATCATCTAGTGCAAGACCTCGAGGAATAGCCTTGGGCGTTACACCTTTCAATTTTCCCTATAACTTGAGTTTGCATAAAATTGCTCCCGCTCTTTTAGCGGGATCTCCTTTGATCTGGAGACCTTCTGAAAAATGCCAACTCACAAACCTTGCGCTGGTCGATGTACTTCATGCAGCAAAAGTTCCCGCAGGGCTCATCGCTTTTCTTCCCATGACTCATAAAAGTTTTTGGAACCTTTTAGAAGATTCACGAATAAATTGTGTTTCCTTTACGGGATCAGAAAAAATTGGCTGGCAAATAAGAGAGAGATTCAAGGGACCTCTTATTTTAGAACTTGGTGGAACAGCACCCGTCTACCTTGAAAAAATGAAAGACTTAGAACTTCAAAACGCTCTTAAAGAAATCGCAGTAAGTGCTTTTTCTTTTTCAGGACAAAGCTGCATCTCTGCTCAAAACTTAGCAATCCAAGAAGATATTTTTGAAGAAGCTGTTTCCCTACTCAAAAAAGAAGTTGATACATTTCCATCAGGAAGTGCAGACGCAGAAAAAGTTTTGTGTTCAGGAGTGATCGATGAAGACGCATACAATCGTATTCAAAAAACTCTCAATCATGCAACAAAAGATGGAGCTGAACTTTACTCTCAAAAGATATCGCCTCCAGAAAATGTTTTAAATTTTGTAGCCCCTACTCTTATTTTTAACCCTTCTGAGAAATTAAAAAGCGAGGAACTCTTTGCACCCTTGCTAAACGTCTTTAAAGTTAAAAACATTGATGAATTTATAACTTTTGCAAATCACCTTCCTCATCGATTACAAGCTGCGATTTACTCGAGCGACTCAATGTCACTTGAAAAAGCTGAAAGAGAACTCGTCTTTGGAGGCGTTGCGCTGAATATTGCACCCTCTGTGCGCGTCGATTCCCTGCCTTATGGAGGAAGAGGGCTCGCTGGATTAGGATCAGAAGATCCGCAAAGCAGTTATGAATTTTTTTCAGCAATGAAAACGATTTATGCAAAAAAGAATTAGGAGAAAACATGACTTTTAAAAATATAAAATCAACAGCACTTCTTCTTTTAACAATGCAGCTATCTTTTGCAGAAGACATCACTCCAAAGATTGGTTTACTTTTACAAACCTGGGCCTTCAACGATACAACTCTTGAGGCAAAGGCTAATTTTCGAATTCGAAGAGCCGAAATAAAATTAGGCGGAAAAACCAGTCCGGAATTAAGATACTTTGTATCCATTGATCCGGCAAAAAGTTTAAAAGAAGGCGCCGTGTCCAAAGCGAACGATAATAAAATTCTTCAGGATCTCGGTATTGAATACTCTCTCACTCCAGAATTTAAAATCACCGCAGGACAGTTCAAAGCTCCGAACACAGTAGAAAGTTTTACCTCGTCTTCTGAACTTCTATTAGCAGAACGCGCAATCCAAAGCAGGAGCTACGGAGATAACCGTGAAACCGGCCTCATGCTGAGCTTTGAAAACGAAAAACTCAAAACGAAACTCATGCTTTCGAACGGTGGAAAAACAAACACAAACGATGACAATTCTGCAAAAGATCTAAACGCAAGAATTGATTACATGCCCACTGAAAACATAAGCCTTGGTACTTTTGCTACCTACGTAGACACAAGACAAAGCAAAGCTTACAGAAATGGTGCAAACTTTAAATTCTCATGGAACTCGTTCACCCTAGCAGCTGAAGGAATCACCGGAAAAGAAGCGGGTACTCCCTTTACTGGCTATTACGCAGATTTGTTTTATGACTATAAAACAATCCTCTTGCCAGTTGTCCGTTACGAATACCTTGACGCAAACAATCTCGTCTCACATATTTACAATATTGGACTCAGCTATAAACTTTTAGAATCCAAAGCCAAACTCCAACTTAATTATGCATTCTTAGATAATGCAACAACAGATATGGGTTCACCAAAAACATTAAATGCATCAAAGGGAAGCCTCGTGATTGCCAACTTCCAACTCTCTTTTTAAGCTCTTCTCATGCAAACTTACGGACAAGTTCTTGAGCATTGGAAAAAAATTGAAACTCTAGGATCTGCTCAGAGTATTTTATACTGGGACATGGAAACTTACATGCCCGAAGGTTCCACTCCTACGCGCCAAGCTCACTTAACTCTCATAAGCGGACTTATTCACCAGTGGACAAATGATCCAAAATTTAAAGAAGCTGTCCTTTCTCAAAAAATTAAAGCTTCTAATGAAATTGAAAAAAGAAATCTGGAACTTTGGACAAAAAGCATTCTTGTAAGTTCTGCTGTAGACGAAAAATTCGTCGCAAAATTTTCTAAGATTTCTACAGAATGTAACGTCAAATGGAGAGCAGCCAAAAAAGACTCCAACTTTAAAAGTATTGAACCACTTTTTAAGGAATTAGTTTCACTTTGTCGTGAAAACTTAGAAAAAATAAAAAACCTTCCTGATCTCAAATCTCGCTATGCAAACAAGAGTCTCTATGGAGTGGCCTTCGATCAATTTGAACCTGGTCTTGATATTACGGAGATGGAAAAGCTTCTCACCAATCTCTGCAAAGGAACAAAAGATCGCCTTCCTCAATTCATCGAAAAAGCGCAGAAAAATAAAAAAGATATTCAAATCGACCCCAAACTCATCAACAAAGAATTCTGCAAAGATCTTATGGGTAAATTTGCTTTTGATTTTACGAAAGGCCGCCTCGATGAAAGCACCCACCCCTTTTGTGGTGGCACCACAGGGGACGTGCGTCTCACAACAAGGCTCAACCCTACAGATGCCGTAGAGGATTTATTCAGCACTTTGCACGAACTTGGTCACGCACTCTACGAACAAGGTCTTCCCGAAAAAACAGCTTACGAGCCTGCCGGAAAAGCTTGCTCGATGGGCGTTCATGAATCACAAAGCCGCTTTCTTGAAAACTTCATTGGTCGCTCTCGCGCTTTTAGCAATTATCTTGCTCAAAAATTAAACGTTGATGCAGAAGCACTCTATTCACGCCTAAACCCCATCAAACTCGACTACATTCGGGTTGATTCCGATGAAGTTACATACAACTTCCATATTCTTTTACGTTTTGAAATGGAACGTGACCTCATGGAAGGAAAACTTGAAGTCAAAGACCTTCCTGAAAAATGGAATGCTCGCTTTCAAGAACTCACAGGACTTAAAGTCACGAAAGACTCCTTGGGTTGTTTGCAGGATACTCATTGGTATTCAGGTTCTTTTGGATACTTTCCCTCTTACAGTTTAGGAAATATGTTTGCAGCAGAATTGTTCGTTGATTTTCAAAAAGCTCATCCCGATTGGAGTGAAAAAGTTTCACAGGGCCACTTTGAATTTGTGCGCAACTTTATGGCCGATCGAGTGTATCCTCTAGCCGCTCACTACGATTCACCCGAAACAATGCAAAAAATCATTGGCCGCAAAGTCTCCGAACAAACCTTGCTCCAATATTTTGATAAAAAATTTGGGTAAAGGTTAAAAAAACTAAATAAACTCGGACATGCTCTTTAACAGAAGTCGCTGAGTGATTTGTTTGATTTTGTTTTGAGCAAGCGAACCATCGCCAAAACGATCTTTCCAAGCAGAAACAGGAATGACAGCCTTCGCCATACTTCTATGCCCACCAGCCGAACCTAATTTGTCAAAATTTTCTTTAAAAATTTCTCCGCAATGAAGATCGTTTTCCCAGTTTCGACCAGAAATAACAATCGAATCATCCACAATACCTGCAGCCGCCGCCAAGCGAACTCCATGAATTTGAGATACAAAATCTGCCGCTTGAGGAATCCAATCTTCAGTAACAATGTCTGGTAGAACAATCACTCCTAAGCTAGAGCGAATTTTAAAAGTCTTAAGAGACCGTCGCAAAGAATCAATATACCCCACGGGTAGTTCAGGACGTTCTATTTTTCGCAACTGCGGTCCATTCACTTTTGGAAAAAGAGTTACAAAAGCTTCAAGATCTTTCTCCGAAACTCCACGATTAAAAAACAAAGTGTCGGATTTGATTCCGTAGTGAAGAGCTGTCGCCAAACGATGACTCACCTCTACTCCTGCAGCTTCAAGATAGAGAGTAAAAAGAGTTGAAATTGATCCTAGCTCTTCATCAATCTCCACCCACTCACACAAATCGAGTGCAGGACTCTCTCCACGAGGATGATGATCGATCACGACATCACAGCGAATATCTCGACCTTTAAAGAAAGAAGGCTGACAATCTACAAAAACGATTTTATCAAATTCGTTGATCGTTTTTTCAGTAACACGTTCTACTTCGATTTCAAGAAGTTGAACCATCGCTAAGTTTTCGGGGCGAGAAATACGACCAAAAGAAACAATCGGAGCTGTCTGTGCATTTCTTCCCAAAATTTTTCGAAGTGCAAGAGCTCCCGCTAAACCATCTGGATCAGGATCATCTTGTAATAAAATCGCAACTCGTTCCGCGTCTACTAGTAAATTCTGCAGACCTACAATTTTGGATTGTATGCCCAAAAGATCCAGCTCATGAGCAAAACCCGACTCCATGAGATCTTTCCAGGCAACACTTCGCCGAACTTGGCCGAGAGCTGTTTTAGAAATTCGAGTTCCAAGTCTGAGGATCTGAATAGTGGGCAGTCGGCTTTTTAAAATACTTTCAACTTCTTCAGTACGATGAATATCCTCAAAACCTAAAATAGCGACAACATTTTTTCTAGCAGGATCAGGAAGAGAGCACTCTTCTGCAGCTAAACGAGGACTTTCAACAGAACGACCCACAAAGCTTGATCCGTTTGTAGGAGTGATGATCCAACCGCGGCCATCAATCCAAAGACCCAGAGCACTTTTAGCAGAGAGAATTGTTGTTATACTTTCAGCAGGCCAGCTCTGATCTGCAAAAACATAATAAAGCGTCGAACGGGCCACAATCTAATTTTTATCATCCTCAAGGAACATGTCCAGACAAGCTGTTCGCGTTCGAGAATTATTCTGCGTTCATTTTCGTTTCATCTAAAGCAGTCTTATTTTCTTTATTTTTAATAGCTGTGTTCACTAAAAACCTGATTAAATTCGAGCGCTTAGCTCCGCCCAACAAAACCCTTAAATCCTCGTGCAAAGACGCGTCATTGACCAAAGCACCTAAAGTTCCCTCGCCCTTATCAACTTTCGCCAACACTGAATCCAAGTGAGTGAGGCTTTGATCTAATTTTTGTCCCCAATTGCCTTGAGTGTTTTTTTTCAAATTTGCAGAAGCTGTCACCATATTTTCTAAAATTTCATCGATTCTTTTTCCAGTTTTTCCACCTTTAAAAATAATCGACATATTCTGGGTGAGTTCGCGAATATTCTCTAAAGCCTCTCCGCCCTTTTCTAGATATCCTTGAAGTCCTGCGTCTTCATGGCTTCCAACTCGAGCATCTTCTTGCAAAAGATCTCCACCTTCTCCTTCGAGCAACACTAATGTTTTATCACCCAACATACCCGCTGATGAAATCTCAGCCTTTAGACTGGAACGCAATCGATCACGGTAACGACCCTCAACAGAAAATCCAATCAAAACTCCTCTCTCACCAGGAGGCGGAAGCGCTTTGCGAAGGACGCGGCCCACATCCACACCCGACATGTAAACAGGTGCCCCCACGTTTAATCCACGAGCATCTTTAAAAAGAGCATTGAGTCTTAATTCGCTATTGAAGACTCCACTTCCCCCCATGAAGACAACAAATCCCGCACCCACAATCAGGGTTACAAGAACAAATAATCCAACAATGAGGGTTGATGATCCTTTAGCGTTCGGTGCTTCCATTTGTTACTCCTGTCATAAACTCTTCAATGCGTTTGTCTTTACGCATTTCTGCAACGGTTCCTGAAACAACTATCTTTCCATCTTTCAAAAGCGATATCCGCTCAGACACTGCAATCGCAGTGGGCATATCATGAGTTACAAGGATTCCCGATTTTCCACGTTTTTTGAGATCGAGCATAATATCTTGAATGACGCGAGTGTTGAGGGGATCAAGCCCCGCAGTGGGCTCATCGTACAAAATAATTTCAGGATCAAGAATAATCGCGCGCGCTAAACCCGCTCTTTTTTGCATTCCACCAGATAAATCAGAGGGAAATAAGTTTTCGGTTCCCTGCAGACCAATCAACTCAAGAATTTCTTTCACGCGTTTCTTTTTTTGTGCTTTTGACAAATTTGTATGCGCATCGAGAGGATAGAGTAAATTTTCTTCGACTGTGAAGGAATCAAAAAGCGCTCCGTTTTGAAAAGCATAGGCGATTTCTTTGCGCACTTTAAACCAATCTTCTTCAGAGTAAGAAGACATGTTTTGACCTTTGTAGCGCATCGTTCCTGAATCAGGTTTCTCAAGGCCGATAAGAGCTCTTAAGAAAACGCTTTTTCCAGAGCCACTTTGGCCCAATAAGCAAACAATTTCTCCCTTTTGGAGATTAAAGTTAACACCTTTATGAACCAATTTAGATCCGTAACTTTTTTTAAAATCTAAAACTTCTACAAGAGGATCCATATTCAACTCCTCATCATTTCGTGTTCGATCATCCACAAAAGTTTTGTGAGAACAAAGTCTGCAATCAAAATGACAATAGAAGATTTAACGACAGCATCTGTTGTGGCATTTCCTACTCCTACAGTTCCACCACGAGCACGATATCCTTCGTTGCAACTAATCGTTGAAATCAAAAACCCAAAGACCAATCCCTTCAACAAACCACCCACAACGTCGCGAGTGTTGATAATTTCAAACGACTTAAAAAAGTAATCATGTGCCTGAAGCCCTAACTGAGAAGAGGACGCCATCATCCCGCCAAACACTCCAACTAAATCAGCAAGCAAAGTCAGCAAAGGCGTTACGAGTGTCAGAGCTAAAACCTTGGGTGCAATCACTTTGCGAATAGGATCCGTGCCCAAAGCACGAATCGCATCGATCTGCTGGCTGACTTTCATCGAAGCGATTTGTGCAGCCATTCCCGCTCCCACTCGACCCGAAAGCATGAGTGCCGTAAAGATCGGACCTAACTCACGACACAAAGAAATCGCAACGATCTTGGGTACGTAGTACTTTGCACCAAAACGCTCGAGACCAAAACCAAATTGAATAGCAAGAACCAATCCCGTTGATAAAGCTGCGACAAAAACGATGAGGAATGATTGCACTCCGAGCATATTCATTTCGTAAGTCAGTTCTGAAAATGCGGGAGGTTTTTTGATCCACACACGAATCGTCTCAGCGGTGAGTAAAGAATACTCGCCCAAAGCCTCTATTTGCTGAAAGGTTCTTTTCTTTAA
>CANIGN010000004.1 GCA_947467125.1 Bacteriovoracaceae bacterium
AAGATTCATTTAGGTTTATTCTTAGCGCCATGAGTGCTCATTTGGAAAGCCCCGATCATCCCCTGCATTACATTCAGAACATAGATTTTCATATGACTCGATCGGACTGTCGTTCGGTGTGGCTGGACTATCATTTGGCTGAGCGATTTGCGGGAGAGCTTCCTTCTCAAAAAGTAATTGTTGCGCGCTCAGTGGAGGTTGGGCTGCCTGAGATTCAAGTTGGGCCTTTTGAGGGACATTTAATTTTATTGATGCTTCAAATGATGCAAGCCAAGCGAGGAATCGAAATTGGAACTTTGGGTGGATACAGCGCAAGTTGGATTTGTCGTGCGATTGAAAAGCAAGAGGGGGCTCACCTTGACTGCTTAGAGATGAACGCGAAATTTGCGGAGATTGCAAATGAGAATCTCGCTCCTTGGAAGGGGCTTTTTGATATTCATGTGGGCCCTGCTCAAAAAACTTTGGAAGAAAAGTTTTCGAATGTTTTTGATTTGGATTTTGTTTTTATCGATGCAGATAAAGCAGCGTATCCTGCGTATTTTGAGTGGGCTTGGGCTCACATCCGAAAGGGTGGAGTAATTTTGCTTGATAACTTTTATGCAAGAGGGGCTGTCTATTTTGGAAAGCAGGATTTTCCCTCTCGAGAAAAGGATACGCCCAAAAGATTTTGGGAGCATTATTCTGAAACCCAAAGAACCGCGATGAAAGTTCTGTGGCAACGCTTAGAAGATTTGGGAGATAAGGCAGAAAAAACAATTCTCCCCACAAGCGAAGGGCTTGGGATTGTTCGGAAGCTTTAAAAAATTAATAATAATCAATTAATAATAATCAAAAGTGGGATCATCACCTTTGAGAAGACGATCGAGGTAATACGCGTTGAAGTTTTCTTGGTTCTCAAGTTGATAAGTTTCGGAGCCCCAAAATAATTCAGCAGGATGAGTGCTTTCGGTAAGGTGGTCTCGGATTTGATCGTTGATGAGATCGTAAATGCGAACCAAATTATTCATGTTCGCTTTTCTAAGTTCTTGCTTAAAATTGAGGTCTTGTTCAGACATCGCGGATTGAACTTTTTCTTTCAGCTTTTTAATGGCACTGAGTTTGTTGGCTGCTTGCGATCGCTCGCTTTCAATTTTAACAGAGATTCCTGTTTTGGGATCTGTTGCAATAACAGCTGTTTCTACTTTGTTGGCATTTTGGCCTCCGCTTCCAGAGGACTTTGCAAACTCTAGTTGAATTTCTTTTTCAGAAAAATGAACTTTCTCTAATGGGCGCTCGGGAACAACATTTACCCATACATCAGAATTGTATCGCGGATTGAACTTTTTCTCGTAGTGCATTTGAAAAACGTGCTTGCCACTTTCAGCTCTTAAGAGAATCCAAGCGCGTGGATCGTAGATGTGAAGACTGATTTTGCTAATCACACGAGATCCCTTGTTTGAGATTTTATCTTCAATGCTTTCGGAAACTCGAATTCCAAATTTTTTAACAAGTTCAATATAGTGGTCGGCCAGTTGGCGTATGGCGAGAGTGCTTTCGTTGCCGTTTCGTACGGTCAGTTCTACAAGTGTGGCTTCGGGGGCCTTATGTTGCAAAAAGTTAATGAGCGATTTGTTGACGAGTACGAAGCTTTTTTGAATTTTGACTAATCGAGGGGCTGTTTCTTCTTCGGGATTGAGCCCTAAATCGAGAGCGGCTTCTCGGTCTTGCTCAAAGCCTTCTGTTTCTTTTTTAAGGGTTTCGTATTCGGCTATAAGCTCGCGAAGTTCTTTGACCTTGAAGGCAGACATGTCGCGGTCGCCATAATAATGAGGGCCTTTTTCTAAAAGAAGTTCTTTGAGCTTTTCTTCGAGTTCGGAAGTTTTCTCTAAAAAGGCTTCTATTTCTTTAAGAGGACTGATTTTATTCATGACTCTTAAAGAAAAGAGACAGTTTTTGAGTGAAGAAGGGACTTTTTGAGATTCTTCAGGTTTTGCATTGACCGCGTTGAGGTAAAGTCCAAAGCCCATGACAAAAAGCATGGGTTTAAGCAAGTTCATGCCTTGCTTGCGTTGTAACTCTCTTTGTTGAAACATAAATGCGGACTTAAGAGATAGCATGCTTTGAAGCCTGTTTCGGCTTTCTGCAGATAAATACTGTTATTCAGTTAAAAATAGTATCTTCGTTGGGATCTATGCCTTTGCAAAGCCAGAAAGTTTTATTAAGCTCATGGCACCTCTATGGCAATTGATAATTCATTACTTTTCACACGTAACTTTGGTATTTCTGCGCATATCGACTCAGGAAAAACAACTCTTTCTGAGCGTATCCTTTATTACACTGGAAAAATTCACAAGATCGAAGAAGTAAAAGGAAAATCCGGCGTTGGAGCAACCATGGACTCCATGGATTTGGAGCGTGAAAAAGGAATCACGATTCAATCAGCAGCGACTTACTGTGATTGGGGCGATTATCACATGAACTTGATCGATACCCCAGGACACGTCGACTTTACGGTCGAAGTAGAGCGCGCTCTTCGTGTATTGGACGGAGCGATTCTCGTTCTTTGTGCCGTTGCAGGTGTTCAATCTCAGTCAATTACAGTTGACCGTCAGATGAAACGTTACGGCGTTCCTCGTTTGGCGTTCATCAATAAAATGGACCGTGCTGGTGCGAATCCTTTCCGCGTTGTAGATATGCTTCGCGAAAAACTCAATCACAATGCACATTTGGTAACTTACCCTATTGGAGCAGAGGATAACTTCAAAGGTGTTGTGGATCTCTTGACTATGCAAGCGATTTATTTTGATGGTGATAACGGTGAAAATATTCGTCGTGAAGATTGCCCGGAAGATATCAAAGACAAGGCTGTTGATTATCGTAATAAATTGATCGAAGCGTTGGCAGATTTTGATGACGCTTTAGCTGAAAAATATTTGGATGGTAAAGAAATTACCCCTGCTGAATTAGTTCCAATCATTCGTAAAGCGACCATGTCTTTGAACTTTACTCCTGTTTTCTGTGGGACTGCTTTCAAAAACAAAGGCGTTCAGCATTTGTTGGATGGTATCTGTAGCTACTTGCCAAACCCAACTGAAAAAGTAAACAAAGCTCTCGACCAAAATAACAACGAACAAGAGGTTATTCTGAGTTCTGAGACAGGAAAGCCGTTTGTTGGATTGGCGTTCAAACTTGAAGATGGTCGCTATGGTCAGTTGACTTATATGCGTATTTATCAAGGTAAAGTCACAAAGGGTGATTTTATTTTCAACATTAACCAAGGTAAGAAGAAAGTTAAGATTCCTCGTATTGTGCGCATGCATTCGAACGAAATGCATGACATTGATAGCGCAAGTGCGGGTGAAATCGTGGCTCTCTTCGGAGTTGAGTGTGCATCAGGTGAAACATTTACAGATGGCAACGTTTCTTACTCCATGACTTCTATGCATATTCCGAACACGGTTATTTCGCTTTCAATTAAGCCTAAGAATCGTGATGGTCTTGCAAACTTTTCAAAAGCTTTGGGTAAATTTACTCGAGAAGATCCTACTTTCCGTGTGTCACGTGACGAAGAATCAGGTGAAACTTTGATTGCGGGTATGGGTGAATTGCACCTTGAAATTTACGTTGAACGTATGAAGCGTGAATTCGGTGTGGAAGTAGAAGTGGGTAATCCTCAGGTTGCTTATCGTGAAACGATTTCAAATGTGACTCCTTATGAATATACACATAAGAAGCAAACAGGTGGTGCGGGACAATTCGCAAAAGTTTCAGGTCGCTTTGAGCCACTTCCTTCAGACGCGGTTAATCCTTATGAATTCGTGAGTGAAGTTGTGGGTGGATCTATCCCTCGTGAGTTTATTCCAGCAGTAGACAAAGGATTCCAAGAACAACTTTCAAAGGGATTGCTCATCGGAGCTCCTGTTGTAGGTGTTCGAGGTGTTGTGAGCGACGGTTCCTATCACGCGGTCGACTCTTCAGAGTTGGCTTTCCGCTTGGCAGCTATGGCAGCGGTTCGTGAGCATTATCAAGCGTGTAAACCAGTTATTCTTGAACCCATCATGAAGGTGGAAGTTTCTGCTCCAGAAGAATTCCAAGGTTCAGTGATCGGTCAGTTAAACCAACGTCGTGCGGTGATTATGGAATCAGGCACAAACGAAGGTTACTTTACGGCTATTTGTAACGTTCCTTTTGCGGAAATGTTCGGATATTCAACTGATTTGCGCTCAGCAACTCAGGGTAAAGGTGAGTTCTCGATGGAATTTGAGAAGTACGAAACGGCACCTCGCTCTGTGCAAGAAGAATTGATCAAAAAGTATCAAAAGAAACGTGCAGACGAATCTGCTGCTAGAAAATAAGGTTTCATGCAAAACGGGCTTAGAAATCTATTTTTGATTTTTGCTCTTCTTTTTGTCTCTCTTGCAAAAGCAGAATTGGGTTATTACGAAGATCATTTACCCAATTTGGTGGCATCACCTGCTGCTTTTCGAACAAGAGATGTTTTCTTTTTGCCTGAAGAAGGTGGTTTTTTAAGCTCAACCGAATTGTCTTTTGATTTTAAAAAATCTGCTTTTTCTGACGCAAATAAAACAACTTCAAAAGAACTAAGTGCTTCTGTATTTGAAACTTTAAACTACGCCCTAAGGGATAATTTTCTTTTGGGTGGGGGCTTTGGTTTTTTAAGTGGAAAAACTGAAGATATGAAGGCTTCTGGAAAAGAAACTTTTTCTTTATCCGGCATGAAAGATCCTCTTTTGTCTCTTCTCTATCGAGCAGTCGATCAAAAAGAGGCTCCGTATTTTTTGGATTTACAGATCTTGTTTAATCCTTCTGTTGGGCAAAGCTTGTATAGCAATGCTTTGCGGGGCGGTCATAAATTAGAAGGAGTCTTGTCTTGCGGACAGGTTCTTTGGAATTTTGAGTATAAATTTTCTTTTTTCGGAATTTATTACGCTCTTGCAAAAGTTCAAGATGGAGATGTGATCGTGAATCAAAATCCCTCTTATGCATTAGGGGCTTCGACTTTACTTCAGTATGATTTTGATCGTGATTTTTCTATGGATATGGGGTTTGGGATAAGCGTTCCTCGTAAGGTGCAAAATCAAAATGATTTAGATTATGAAAAGCCTCTCTATGCTTTTGTTTTTGACGTGGGTCCATCGTATCAGTTCAGTGATTTTTTTTCGTCTTCTTTAAAGTTTAAGGCTTCTTATGAGCAAGGGGATATGCGTAGAAGTCCGAATATTTATAAATATACAACGACCTCTTATGGTTTGATGGCGAATCTAAATTACGCTTTCTAAGACTATTCTTTTATTTTTTACGCGCTTTGTTTTTTTTTCTCGTTGAATTGCTTTAAAAAAATCAAGTTGTTAAACCGGATTTATGTTTAAAAACATAAATAAATTATTTTTATCTGTTTTCGTTTTGGGAACTCTTGCCTCTGCAGAGCCAGGATTGGTAAGTCGGGATCTTTTTTTCTTGCCTTTGAGTGGTGAGTTTCAAAGTAAGTCTCAGTTTAATTATGAAACTCGTAAGGAAACAACTGAAGGAACGAGTCCTTTCGATCTAAGTAAAGCATCTTTGACGTTGGGTGAAGGTCTTAGTTATGCGTTTTACGATGATCTTGTTGTGGGAGCCCAAGTAGGTTTTAAAACCTTAAAGCAGGACCTTACAAAAACGACATCAACTTCAACAAGTGGTTTGCTGGACCCAAATTTTTCCATTCTTTATAGAGTTTATGATCAAAGTTATTCCCCTGTTTTCTTTGATGTGTCTTTAGCTTTGAGCCCGTATTTTGGAAAAAATCGTAGCAATAATGTGCTTCGTGGCTCTACTGAGGTAGATTTTGAGCTTGCTATTGGTCAAGAGCTTTATGCTTGGGCCTATAAGCTAAGTCTCTATAGCACTTGGTTCTCGAGAGAAATAACTGGGGGTTCAGCATCTGATTCTATTACTCAATCTCGCTTTGATCTTGGTGGAAAAGCCGCTCTTCAATATGATTTTGATCCACAATGGGCCGCTAACTTTGAATTAGGCTTGCGTCTCCCCGGTAAAAGACAAAAAGATAAGTCTACATCTTATACAGATCCAAATTATGAGTTTTCTTTTGCAACGGGCCCTGTTTATCAATTTCATCGTGATTTATCAGGAGCCTTTAAGTTTTTTACAAAATATGAAAAGGGATCTTCATACGCCGCTACTAAAACTACATATCATGCAACGACCTACGGTATTAATTTAGCGCTTGATTATATTTTCTAAGTTCTAAATTTAAAAAAATAAACTGCGGTTGCTATCGCTATGGTGGCAACCGCTATAATAATTCCCATTACTTTCTTGTTTTTTGAAGCAACCTTAACTCCGTGAGTGCTCGTTTTTTCGGAGATCTCAACTTTTTGGTAATCACCCGCTAAGAAACCTTGTTTCATAAGTAGCTGCTGAACACGTGATTCAAGAGAGGCAGGATAATTCTGCAAAATAAAACTTTGTAAGCCTTCGCTTAGTTTTTTTGCAGATCCCGCGCGCTTGCTGGGATTAACTTGTAAGCAATCGTCAATCGTTCGAATAATAAAAGGCGATACATCCGAGCGAATGTCTTCGATGCGAGTATATTTTCCGCTCACAATTCTTGTGAAAACAGTTTCAGTATCTGTTTCTGTAAAAGGTCTTTTTCCAGTCAGCATTTCATAAAAAGTAATTCCAAATGCAAAAAGGTCGACTCTTGAATCGATCTTGTGGCCCTGGATTTGTTCGGGTGCAAGATAGTGAGGTGAGCCAATCAAAACACCAGGTTGGGTGAGATTGGATTCACTTGGATCGTAAGCAATTCCAAAATCCATGATCTTCACATCCCCTCGAGTGGTGATTCGAATGTTTTCAGGTTTTAGATCGCGGTGGACCATTCCGTGGCTGTGGACGAAGGCAAGACCCGATAAAACTTTAGAAGCAATTCCAAGCGCAACATCAACAGGAAGAGGAGCTGATTTGTGAATCACATCGGCGGCATCAAAACCATCGATATACTCCATGATGATATAGGCTTCATTTGCACTTTCGACATAGTCGTAAACGTGGGCGAGGTATTGGTGAAGTAGGTTGGCAGCTGCACGAGCTTCGCGTTTGAATCTTTCTCGAATATCTTTGTTGTCGCGCAGGTCGGGGCGTATGCGTTTGATGGCTACAGGTCGATCGAGGCTGCGTTGGCGAGCACGATAAACTTCGGCCATTCCGCCGATCGCCATTTTTTCAATTTGATCGAAAGAGTCGCCAAGGCCATCTAGCTTTTCAAAAATTTGTCCCGTCACTGTCGTGCCATCCCCTTTAACAGTGTAACAGGCATCGGCCCCAAGCCCCAAGAAGTGTTTTGAATCTATTCGCTTTTTTGCTTTACGATCGTAAGCACGGAGCCCTTGTGAAGGCGTATCTTGAGGAGGTCGCCAGTCTGAATTTTGTCACTTGATCGAATGGCGAGCCCTTTTTCATTTTCGACAATTGAGTAGCCTCGTTCCAGTACTTTAAGTGGGGAGAGGGCTTCAAGTGTAGCGGCGAATTGTTGAACTTTAGCGTTGAGTTGATCAAGGCGAACTTTCATCGCTCTTTGCATGCGTAAGGAGAGCTGAGTCATCACTTGTTGTTGAACTTTGAGGCGATTGTGAGGAGCTTTGGAAATAATTTGTGACCAGAAAAAATCAATCTTTTGTGAAAGATCATTCATTTTGATGCGAAGACTTTTTTTGAAAGTTTCTAAATTATTTTGAATTTGATTTTTTAGAAAGCGAATATCAGGCGTGCTTTCTTGAGCGGCATGAGAAGGGGTAGCGGCTCGGTGATCAGCCACAAAATCACAAATCGTAAAATCTATCTCGTGTCCGATAGCTGAAATGGTGGGAAGTGAGCAAGCGGCTACTGTGCGAGCTAGAGTTTCATCGTTAAAACAGAAGAGGTCTTCGTAGCTCCCGCCTCCTCGAGCGATGATCAAAATATCGAGTTTTTTATTTTGTGAAAATTTTTCAGCTCTTTTAATCGCGGCACAAACTTCTTTAGGGGCCTGTTCACCTTGGACGCTTGCTTGAAAAAAATAGAGCTCCACTAACGGATAACGTTGGGCAAAGATTTTGAGCATATCTTGAAGCGCGGCTGTTGATTTTCCGGTGATAAGACCAATTCGAGAAACAGCGTCTGGAATAGTTTTTTTTCGAGTAGGATCAAAAAGCCCTTCTTTGGAGAGCTTTTCCTTAAGTTGTTCAAATTTCAGCTGCAACGAACCGATCCCTAGAGGCTCGATAGATTCAGCCACAACTTGAAGAGACCCTCCTGCACCATAAAAATCAACACTTCCGCTGACGATCACTTCTAATCCTGTTTTGATTTCGAAGGGAATTTTTTGAGCAACTCCCTTCCATACAACAACGCGTATTTGAGAATTTTCATCTTTAAGGCCCATGTAGACATGGCCTGAGCGGTGCATCCCTTTGAAGTCGCAGATTTCACCTTTGACCATAATTTTACTGAACTGAGAACGAAGGTGTTCGCGCAAATCTTTAGCGAGTTCAGAAACAGACCAAATTCGAGGTTCTTTTTTTTGAGCTATTGGGGCTGCTTGAGTGAGTTGAGGCGGAGGCGTGCTTTCTTCTGGCTTTTCGAAAGCATCTAAAAAAGAAGTCTGTGATTCACTCTTTTTTTTAGGCGACACAAAACTAACTTACTTGAATAAAGGAGTACGGTCACGATCTTGAGATAGAAGAACTTTAGTTTTTAGGGGGAAGGAGAAAAAACGCAGATGTTTTTTCTTTGTAAGGCTGAAAATCGCTTCTTCTAAGAGCTGAGCCTTCTTCAGAAATTTTAATTCCCGTAAATTGAGTTAAAAAAATATACATCGTGAGCGGACACAGTAAAGCAAGGTAGCCACGGGGATAATGAATAAGAATCACGCTAATACCCACCCAAAAGCTCCATTCAAAGAAATAATTAGGATGTCGGGAGTAGCGCCAGAGGCCTTGTTGGCAAGTTTTTCCGATATTTTTTTTGTTTGAGAGAAAATTTTTAAGTTGTTTGTCAGCAACTCCTTCTCCCAAGATAGAAACAAGGCTTATGAGAATGCCAAGAATGAGTGTCGGTTGAATTTGGCTTGAATCGCTCCACAACAAAAGTCTTTGGGGAAGAACTAAAAGAGTGACGAGTAAGGCGTTCATCATAAAAATGAAAAAGCTTGTTTTTCGCCATTTTTCTTGAGCCTTGTTTTTGATTTTCTCGTATCGAAGGTCTTCTTTTTCTCTATGGCTCAGTAACCTTTGGCAGAGATGAGAACTTAGTCTCAGACTCCACATTAAATAAAGAAGTGAAAGAAGTGTGATTGGTTTTGTAAATGAAAAAGAGCTTTCCCAAAAGCGCAAGTGTTCAAGGCTCCACATTCCAATAGAAGCAGCCCAAAACACATCAACCCAAGAGACACGCGCCCATGTTGTGCAAAAAATCCATGCAAAAGAAAATAAGATGAAATTTACTGAAAAAACGGACAGTAAATCAAAGAGAGCTCCCATGATGTGAATTTATTTCTCTTGTGCTTTGAGTCTGTTTTTGACGAAAGAAATTACGTTCTTAAGAACAGGAACTTGTTCGTAGATAAACTCGCCCATATCAAAATAGTCTCTGTGGTAAATACATTTTCCACTTTCAGTTGAAAAGACAATATGCGAATTGCCAGAGACAGCAATTTCTTTTCCTGAATTGAGTCCCTTTGCTCTCAAGTGCATCACCCAAAATAAGACTTCTTCATTTCCACTGACGAGCTGTTTTTCAAAATCAAATTTAATATAATCAACGTTTTTATAAAGATGAGAATAGTAATCTTTTACTTGCGCAGAACCACGTAGCTCGTTGATAGGATCTCGGAAGACAATTTTGGAATCATAAAATTCATCCACAAGATTCATGGATTGAGCTGTGAGTTTAGAAAAGAATTCTTTTGATCCGACTTTGGGTGCCGCCATAAGGACTTTAGTTTGACCTAAAAAAATAAAAGAAACGATTAAGAAAATCTTTTTCATGAAATGAGCTTAGTAGAATTATGCTGCAAATTGCCAAACCCTGACGCAGCGAACTTGGTCTTAGTTTGTAGTTGTATCTTTTATTCCGCGACTTTTTAAAGTTCGTTCTACCATTTTTAGAAAAACAGACTCGAGTCTTTGTTGAGTCTCTTCACCCTCGATTGCACCCAGTGCGAGGGCAATAGCTTCGAAGGTTGCAAGTCCAGAAAACTTGGGTTCTCTTCTGAGTTTGTATTGTGATTCGCTCCCTTTGAACACTTTTACATGAGGGACGTCTTCGAGGAGGCTTTCTCTTTTTGCCACTTTAGAGGCTTGGCGCCAGCTCCCATCAGGAACAATCAGGGTGATCGGACGAGAAATTTTAGAAAGATATTCTGGCGTTAGAACTTCAGCTTTTTCTGAAGGGTAAAGAAGAAGGGGAGTGTTTGCGGAATTAAGGATTTCTTCAAGAGGGACGCTTTGCTCAATCATGCCTCTCAAGTGAATTTCACAACGAGGAAGGCAGAGTTTTGCAAGGCGAGCTGTATTTGTTGTGAGGAAGCGTTCTCGGTGATGCATCAAAACGTGCACAGAGCTTTGAATGTTTTGAAGCGACTTTTTGCATTCTTGAGCTTCAAGGCAAAGACAATAATTGAGCAACATTTGGCAAGTCTGGCAGCGGTTGTGGGGTTTGTATTGTCGACTCATGGTTTTTGTGAGGCTCTTAAGTTTTTCATGATCCTTGGAATTTCAGTCAAAAGATCACTCGCCATCAAACCTAAATAATCTATATTTTCGATCCATTCATCTGCAATTTTTCCGTGTAGGGTTGCGCTAAGGCAGGCAGCCTTTAAGGGAGAGAGTCCTTGAGCTAAAAACCCAGCGATCATTCCTGTTAAAACATCTCCAGTCCCAGCTTTTGCAAGAGTTTTGTTTCCTGTTTGAATCTGGATGATGCCGTCATCGTTTGCAATGAGTGTTTGTTTCCCTTTGAGTAGGATGTGGCAACCGAATTTCTTTTGAGCCAAGAGAATGTATTTAAGTCTGTTTTCATGAATTTCAACAGCTTTTTTTTTAAGTAAGCGAGCAAGTTCTCCTTCGTGAGGAGTCAGTATCCACGATTTTGGTAATTGAATGTTTTTGAGTTGAGCCAATATATTGAGGGCATCAGCGTCGAGGACAACGTTTGGTTTTTGAGAGAGAAGAAGAGTTTTTAAAAGATTTTGAGCAGTTAAGGATTTGCCAAGGCCAGGACCAATAGCAACGGATTGAAAGAGGGCTAAACTTTTTTTGAGAGATTTTTTTTCACAAATTAAAAAATCAGGAAAATTTTTGGAAATAAAATATGGAGAAGTTTTTAAAAGATAAACATATCCTGCGCCCACACGAGAGGCTGCCGTCGCAGAAAGTATGGCTGCTCCAGGCATTTGAGGAGAGCCCGCAATAATGAGAGTTTTTCCTCCCATGTTTTTATAGGCGGATTCTGTTCTCTTAGGAAGAGCTTTTTGAGTTTCTTTGAGTGAGAAACTTTTCATGAAATATTTCTATTCCAAGATTGAAGGTCTGTTTGAAGAAGAGAAGCTTCTTTTTGAAGTTGTTCGATGAGTTCATTGTTTTGAGGTGTTTTTTCGAGATCTTCACAGATTGAAGAAAGCTTTGTAGCTCCAATTGTCGAGCTTCCTGATTTAAGACGGTGAGCACTTTGTTTAATCTTTTCTAAATCACGATTGGCTTGAGAGCTTGTGATGGATTCAAGGGCATTGGGAAGAGTTTCTAAGAAAGAATCAACAACTTTTTGGATAGTTAAAAGATCTGTTTGTTCTGCGAGCTTTTTTAGAATTTCCCATTGGATTGAGGAATGAGCGGGTATCTCGTTTGTCAGAAAATAACTTTTTAAAACGATTTCTAGATCGTTCCTTCGAATAGGCTTAATGAGTTGAGTTTTCATTCCTGCAGCAGCACAGCGCTCTTTGTCGCCGGGGAGGGCGCTTGCGGTCATTGCAACAATGGGTATATGGGGATTTATCTTGTGAATTTCTTGGCTTGCCTCAAATCCATTCATTTCAGGCATTTGGCAATCCATAAGAATAATTTTGTATTCATTTTTTTGTGCCGCTATGAGAGCTTTTTTTCCATTATCAACAATATCTGCTGTAATGTTAAATCGCTTGAGGTGTTCGAGCATAACTATTTGATTTACGGGATCATCCTCAGCAACAAGAACGGAAGCTCCTTTTGACGGAGTTTTCCAAGAAGAGACATTTTTATAAGACTGAGTTTTTTGAGGTGGAGAAAGTTCTTTATCTTCGGTTATTTTTTTATCTATGTTTGTGTGTGATGGCAGTATGAGAGGAATTTCAAAATAAAATGTTGCCCCTTTACCTGCATCACTTTTAACTCCAATGCTCCCTTTCATAAGATCAACAAGTTTTTTGGAGATTGCTAAACCCAATCCTGTTCCATAATTCTTAGATCCATTTGTGGTAGAAGATTGGGAAAAGGGTTTGAAGAGATTTTCTTTGAGATTTAGATCCAGTCCCGGACCGCAATCGGAGATACTAAATCTCAAAAGTTTTGATTGAGTGTCATAATCCTGAGCGATTTCAATCGATGCTTTGATCTCGCCTTGATCAGAAAACTTAACAGCATTTGAAATAAAATTCGCAAGTACTTGAGAAATGCGACCCCCGTCACCCAGGGCTTGGGGGGGAACTTTATCCGAAATAAAAGTTGAGATTTGAAGCCCCTTATTTTTAGCGCGAGCTTCAAAGAGGTCGCATGCAAAACGCAGGAGATGTTCTGGAGAAAAAACTCCGACTTCTAAATTGAGCTTCCCTGCTTCAATCTTTGAGAAATCAAGGACTTCATTTACTATTCGGAGAAGGGATTCGCCCGATGTGCGAATGATGTGAACGAAGTGACGGTCTTCGGGACTTAATCTTTCAGAATTTTCAAAAAGATCGGCCGTGCTGATGATTCCATTGAGAGGGGTTCTGATCTCATGGCTGATGTTTGCTAAGAATTCTGATTTTGCATGTGAGGCGCGGATGGCTTCTTCACGAGCTTGCCTCAGAAAAATTTCGCTTTGTATCCGTCTTTTGCGTTCAAGATAAAAATAATAAGAAGCAAAAAGCACAATTGTGAAGGCCCATGTTGATCCTAATCCTAGAATCTTCATCGATCGACTCACGCTTTTTTCGATAAAGTTCATGTTGGAGTGTAATGTTTCTTCTTCGTGTTTATCGATTGAGTCGATGAGTAATAAAATCGTATTGAGGTGATCGACAGCGTTTTCTTTAAAGAATAATTCAAGAGCCGTGTCTGTGTTTCCTTTACGCATCTCAAGGATGCTGAGATCCATTTCTTTGAATTTAAGAGAAGTAAGTTCTTTTAATTGACCAAGGTTTTTTTGTTGAGATCTGTCGTTTGATAAAAGCTTATTGAGGTCACTAAGTTGTTTTTGAATATTTTTTGAGGCTTGGTGATATTTTTTTAAATAATCTTCTTCTCCACTTAAAAGAAATCCTCTATGTCCAGCTTCTGCATCTTTAAGGGGGTTTCGGATATCATTTAATTTGGCTTGAACTTGGTACACGTGTCTTTCGGAGTGCCCTAATTCAACAATGTCTTGCATGGTGAGGTAAGTAACAGTGGAGACACTTGCGAGTAGTAGTAATCCTAGTATGAAACTAAGATTGATCTTTCTCATGAATCGATATGATAGCGGGATTTGATTTTGCAGCAATAAAAAAACGACTCCCACATTGAAGTGAAAGTCGTTTTTTGTTTTCTAAAGTCTAGGCTTTAGAAGTTAAATTACATAGCGGGTGCTGAGCTAGCTTCTTTTTTAGCTTTTTTCTTAGCTTTCTTTTCAGCTTTCTTAGCTTTCTTTGCGGCTTTTTTAGCTTTCTTTTCTGCTTTTGCAGGAGCTGCAGCAGGTACTGCTTCTGTAGTTGGTACTGCTTCTGGAGCAGGGGCAGCGTCTTGTGCAAAAGCAGCTCCAGTTGTGAGGGCAGCGATCATTAAATATGTAAATTTTTTCATGTTCTATTTCTTCCTTTCAAGTTTTTTGCATTTGAGTTCTTTGAAATATTTCAAAGAACGTTTTGCTAATGAGATCCCCACAAAAATTGGGGTCGAGCGGTTTACGCACAAATAATGGCTTCCGCTTTTCATCACTCAGTAATCTTTCATACTCAGTGCTGGGAACACTTGAAACGATAATAAATTGAGGAAAGAGAATTTCAGATTCCGAAAAAAGTTTCCATAATTCCAGTCCTGTCATTTCACCTTTTAAAAAGAGATTACTAATCACAAGACTAAAAGGAGAAGCGCTTTCAAGCGCACTTGAGATGAGCTGCTCTGCGTCTTCAGCGTTTGTTGTAACTGTAAGGTGACTTTTGGGATGAATTTTTTGGATGAGTAAAGACCAAAACTGATGCAGCGCAGTGTCTTCTTCGATCAGCAATACATTCGCCCCAATCTCCGACATGGATTAAACTTCTCATGAGAGTGTTGCGATTGTTCCGAGAGAGTTGTGAAATTTTCGCAACATAAAATTCGCAACATAAAAAAATGGAAAAAATTTTACTTGTTGAAGACAGTCCTGAGGTCAAAATAGTTGTACAGGCATCACTCAAGGATTTTGAGGTTCACGCCTGCTCTCGCATTCAAGAAGCTGAAGCTGAATTAAAGAAAAATAAATTTTCTATCCTGATTTTGGATATTGAGCTTCCGGATGGTGATGGTGTTTCATTTTTTTCTCAATTGCAAAGTCGAGCCGAGTTTTCTTCGCTCCCTACTTTTTTTCTCACTGGAAAAACGGATCTCTCGCAAAAATTAGCTGCCTTTTCTCTCGGTGCCGATGATTTCATTACAAAACCATTTGAACCAGCCGAATTAAGAGCTCGCGTTCAAGCTCGACTTAAGAAAAATCGCGTTCAATCCCCAAATGAATTGAAAGTTGGCAATCTCACTCTTTTCAAAGATCAAATGAAAGCGATTATTTCTTTGTCTGATGAAAAACTTGTTGTTCCTTTGACTCTTCTTGAATTTAAGATTCTTCAATTACTTCTCAAAAGCCCTGAACGAATTTATGAGCGCGATGTGATTATTGATGAAGTTTGGGGAAAGGGTGTGAGCCTTGTTGATCGGACTGTCGATGCTCACGTAAGTCACTTGCGAAAGAAGATTTCAAAAAGCAATTTGCATATCGATGCCATTCCTGGAGTTGGATACAAGGCCACTCTTCAGCTTTAGTTAGCGGTATTCGTATCTAACTTCAGCAGGTTGAGTGTCGCTTGATTGAGTGACTTCAAAATGAATACGCCCAACTTCGCGTCCATCCGTTGTTTCAACCGAAACTCTCCAGTCGCCTGCTTCGTAGTTTGCTTTTGCGATAAATCCTCGGTACCCATCTTCGCGGCCTCCAATGATATTCAAAGGAACTGCGTCTCTGGGTTCCCAGCCTAATTTAGGATTTTTAAAAAACCATCGAACGGTCAATTGATCTTGAAAGCGAGTGGGTGAAAAAATTTGAACAAAGCAGTGAATTCGATCGCCTGGTTGGGCTTCAAAGCTTTGATCTCCGCTTTGCCAAAAAAGCCACTTAGATCGAGTGAGTCCAAGTTTGTATTGCGTGCCTTCTTTTTTGATCGAGTGATAAATCCCAATGTTTTTCATAGAAAGGGGAACAGGCGGTAGAACTTTGAAGAAATATAAAAGTGAATAAAGAGTGATGACAAAAATAAAAGGAAATTGAACATCCTTAAATAGACTTCGATTTTTAATTCGAGATTTTAAGAAACGTAAAAAAAAGTGAAGAATTGCGTAGGCGACCGCAATTGAAAGAAGAAAGATTAAGAGGCCCATCGTTTTTGCCAATATGGGAAGCAAGATGTTCATATAAGAAATTAAGCAAAGGCCAAAAAGAGCGTTCCGTAAAAAGTTTTTGGAAATTTGCGCGGGTCTCACTTCGTTTAAAAATAAAAGTAGCGCAAGAAGAGCTAAGAAATAGAGAGAGCTGACGAAAGATCCGCTTTTAAAATAAAAAATTGTATAAACGTTGAGCAAAGTTCCGAGCATGAAATGCAAGATCCCTTCGCGATAAGCCCAGATTTTAAGAAACCAAGACGGGATTTGGGTTGCCTTTTCTTCGCAAAATAAATCCCAAGCAATAATAAGCGCCGACAGGGTGAGGTACGTTGCCTGGTGTATGAGCATTAGGGGATCGTCAATTCGATGAAGAAGAAACGCATCAAAAGAAAATCCTGCTATAAAAAAAGCAAGAGGTTCCCATTTTTTGTATTTGTGAAGAGTTGCTTTTAAAGCATCAAACATGAATCCATTTTAAAACAAATCGACGTTAGAATGAATGAGGACAAGGTTTGTTTCTGCTTCTTTGAAAACAGAAAAATCATTGTCTGTCACAAGAGCAAGCGTTTGAGCGTCGACTCTTGCGATACCTTCGATTTTTTCGAGCTGAGTGAGACCAAGCGCTGTCAGATCTATGACGAATTCTTTTTGTGCGAGAGGGCCTTTGTTGAGATCGATTTTGTAAATCTTGTGAATTGATTTGTTGCCTGTTTTGGAGTTTTGCTCAATGACAAGAAACTTTTTCCCACCAAGAGCAACCGCATCCCCAATCTTATCGGCTTCTAAGGAATCAAGTTCGTAAGTGAATTCATTGGTGACCTTTTTTTGTTGAGTATCAAATTCAATAATAGGAATTTGTTTTTCAATTTTTTTGTCTTCAAGACTTTTCTTGAGGGGACTTTGTAAAAATGCGTAGATCTTTTTTTGATCGTAGGCGATCGCTTCAAATCCTCTATTAAGTTGTCTGTCTCTTAAACTTGAAGGGAGAACTTCTTTTCCAAAAAATTTATTTTTTTCATGAGAATCAATTGGAACAAAGCGATCGATCAACATGTAGTTTGATGAAAAATGAAGAATAGAAGGCCGATATTCCTCACACATCCAAATATCTTTTCGTTCGTCTCTCGTGATCCCTTCTAAGTCGAGACCCATGGGATCAAGCGGGACTTCATTCCCTTTTGAATCCAGGGGGATTTCGTCGGCATCAGACCTTTTGCTTCTTGGATCTAAATTGGGGAGACCGGTGATAAATTTTCCATTTTTGTTAAGAAGTGGAATTTGTTCGAGGACTTTGAGGCTTTTGCTTTGTGTGTTGAGTTCGAGTTTGACAACTAAAGGAGCAAATTGAGGGACGGAAAAGCGTCGAGCAGGAAAATTTGATTTTTTTTCGATGTCGCCGTTTGGTCCCCGGTCGGTATGAGTTGTGAAAATGAGTTTATTTTTCTTTTTGTTCAGGGATTCGAAATAAAGACCAGAAAATCCTCCTATGCGGAGTTTGCCGTCTCCACCAAAAAGAAGAGGAGCAGGATCAAGTTTAAAGACCTCATAAGAAAACTGAGCAGATTTTTGAGGTGAGTCTGATTTGTTTTGAAAAACTTTATTGGAAGAACAAGAAACACAAAAAAGAATTGTTAAAATCAGCCAATTTTTCATGCATTTACGTATAGGCTTAAATTCTTTTTGACACAAATAAGACAGGAATTAAGTTCAGCTTGTGAAAAAGCTGCTTATCGTTATTTTATTATTCAATTTAAATTCGGCTTTTTCTTATTCAAAAAATTCACTTAAAAACGATTTTACAAGTGACGGCTCTCTTCAAAGCGAACTTCATTGGAGTCTTTGTGAAAGTTCTTCCAAGGAAATTCTTCGTAAACTTGATTTGGAAATTACAAATAAAGAAGAACGTTCCTCAATCTTCTATGATTTTAAAAATCCCAATGGGAGTTATGAGTTTTATTCTCAAGGAATTATTTTAAGGCTTCGTTCAAGTGCCTCAGATGAGTCTACTTCAACGGTTAAGGTTAAGGTCTCTGGGGTGAATGCTTTCATAAAGGAAGACACAAGTTCCAATGATGAGAAATATAAGTGCGAAGAAGATCGGTATCGAGATAAAATAAACTACTTTTGCTCTTTGAGTCAGAGTTTTCATCCACAAAAAGAAGCTCGATTTTCGAAGCATCAAAAAACTTTTTTGAACAAATCTTACGCGGGTTCTTTAGAGATTGAAGGCCTTACTCCCTTTGGGCCTGTTTCAAATACTGTATGGACTTTTCATCGCTCAAAAGGTTTTGTCTTGGAAGAAGTAACTTTGCCTCATTCAACTTCTTTTTATGAGCTTTCTGTTCGAGTTTCCTTGTCAGAAGCTGAAGAGCGCTACAAAGAGTATTCAGGCCTTCTTCTGGAAAAAAAGCTGAATATTTGTCCTGTTCAAGAGAGTAAAACTTTGAAGATTCTTAACTTTTTTCAAAAGTAATTTTGAGTATAAATCTTTAAAGAACTGTGTAGTTGGCTCCACTCTTAATTTCATCTGTTTTGACACTTGTCGTGAACTTAATGGTTTTTCCATCAGAGTTTTTGACTTCGAAATCGTACAATCCAGGCTCGAGAACTCTGTAGAACTCACCATGGTTAAAGCTGTAATCGCCAAGATTTTTTCCAGCTTTTGAGATACTCACGGAGCCGGTCATGTCTGGGGTCTCTTTAAAATAAAATCCTGCTCCTTGGTGAATGTTTTTAATGAATTGAAGGAGGGCTGCTTTGTTATCTTGATAGTAGGCGGGGATCTTGTTGTAGTCGGGCCACTTCATATCTGAAAGTTCAACTGTAAATTGTAAGTCGTGATAGTAGAATTCGCTCCAGTCTTGCATCCCACCATTGACTTCATACCATGCAAAACCATTTGTGATTCCTTGGCGAAACTCTCTTGATTGAAAAATGTAGGGAACAAGTTGCGCGTAACTCAGGCTGAGTTCTTTTAAGAGAGAATCAAAGGGGTGGGGAGCCTCTGTTGTATCCCAAGGATAGTTGACGACTTCCGAACCTCCGTGAAAATTTGCAGAAAGTGCAAAGTTTCTGTCTGCTTGAAATTTCATAATGGCAGCCGTTTCGATTTGTCGTCCTTCGGGAGAGTTGTTTGGGTCGGATGTAAAATCAGGGAAGTCTCTATTTAAATCTGCGTTGTTGGCATTAAAACGTTGGTGAAGTTCTGATCCATCGGGATTCATGGAAGGCATGATGTAGATTTCAGTATTGTCGATCAACTCTGTGATCTTTGAATCTTTCCCGTATTGTGCAAGAAGATCACCTGCGAGTGAAATCATGAGCTCTCGTCCTGTGATTTCATCTCCATGCATGCTTGAAATGTATTTGAATTCGGGAAGTCTCTGATCAGACGCGGGGTTTTTGGAGATTTTTAAAAAATAAAGATCTTTACCACGAACACTTTTTCCGACACTTATTAATTGAGTTTGTTGTGGATAGTTTTTGTGAAGAGTTTTGAGCTTTGCTTCGACTTGTTCAAAGGAGGGGTAGGTGGATGCGCTCTTTTGGAATCCCACCAGATCAAGCTTTACAAAGGGGATGTGATTTTCTTTTAGAAATTTTGAAAGTTTTTTTGATCCGTAAAGCTCAAAGCCTTTTGCTTTGCGATGGTCGATGACAAATTCTTTGTTGTTTTTAAGAAAGGTATAGTATTTGAGTTGCGGATCATTAATCCACACGCCTTCTTCGATGAAGGGAGAGCCGGCATTTGAAACTTGGAGGAGCGAAAAAAAAGCAACAACTAAAGCAATCGATTTTTGAGACATTCTAATAAGAGTCTAACAGAGCTCTTTAGAACTGCGAGTTTTGGAGCCACTTTCACTGCAAGTTGTCAGAGTTTTTAATTGTTTTTTACTGGGTTTTTATTTTGTGGATTCTTCGGTTTTTTTGGCTTCAGAAACAGATTCTGTTTGTTTTGTTCCCGCAAGAGTATTTTCTCTTTTTCTTGTCGGGGTGGGCGTGCCTGGTGTCGCATTTAAGTTCGTTGCTCCACCAAGAAGACCTGCCATTAAAAATCCATTGAGACGAATTTTGGGAAGACTGTTTCCGAAATAATTTACTTTACGCATACGCACCTCTTTCGTTTTTTAAAACTGCTTTTAAAGCTGCAAGATAACTAAGATGCAAACGTGCCAAGTTTTAAAGTCAAATAAAAGAAGCTCTGAGGCGGTTATTTTGGAGCTTTGGCAGAATTTGTTAGACGAAGTGCCTAAGTTTTTTGCAGTCTTTGCTAACAAAAAAAGAATCTTTTAAGGTTTCGTTCGAGATAAAGCCAGGATCGTATATGTGATTTCACCTTTAGGGCTTTGAATTTTTACACTCTCCCCTAACTTTTTCCCTAAAATAGAGCGGCCTAAGGGAGATTGAAGAGTGATTTTTTCTCCTGAAGTATCAAACTCATCGGGACCCACGAGTTGAAATGTTTTTTCACTACCCAGAGATGATTGGACTTTGACCCAGGTACCAAAGCGTACCTCATGATTGCTTAAGTCGTTTTCTGCTATCACTTCGACATCAGCAAGGCGACTTTGCAAAAACCGAACACGTCGATCAATTTCTCTGAGGCGTTTTTTGCCGTAAAGGTATTCTGCGTTTTCGGAACGATCACCCAGAGCGGCTGCGGCACTCACTTGTTCTACAACCTGGGGACGTTCTTTTTCGAGTAAGTCTCTCAGTTCTGCCTTCATGGCATCAAAAGCACTTGGGCTGAGGTAGTTTTTTGCCATTTGTCTGAATTCTATGGTTTTTTACTTTGCTTGTCTTGGCTATTTTTGGGAGCGAGTTTAATCTATAGTTATGAAAACTATGTATTTTCGCTTCTGCATCATGAGTTTAGCTTTTACTTCTTTTTTGAGCTTTGCTGGACAGGCAAAGAAGTCTGATAAGGGTCCTAAGACTGAAGTTACTCAGAATGATCTTAAAGATAAAACGGGAGATAAGAAGAAGGATACAAATATTCCTGAAGGCGGAGCTCTCGTCGTTCCTCAAGGGGAAGGCTATTTTCCTGGATCTTGCGGATACCGCAAAGCAATTGGTGGGTTGGTAAAAATTTACTACATATGTTTTTTTGGAAAAAACGCGAAAGCTACAGATTGGACTTCGGTGTTTGAAGCCAGCTCTAAGTCCTTTAAGTTTAAATTAAGTTTTTTACGTGGGATTGGGGGTAAAAAAGTATCTGCTGCTTTTAGTGAAGGATTCTCTAAAATTCCTTCCGAAAATAAATTAGAAGAATTGGAAAGACAAAAGTTTATCAAATGGTCTTCTGATTTAAAGATTGATCGCGATTCAGTTTTAGAAATAACATTCAATGATTCTATTCCTTTGCATGTTGAGTTTCATGAAAAAGCAAACGAACAAGCGAGTGCGCTTGTTTTTGAATCAAAGCAAAAATCTTTGGCAAAATCTTTAGCGGGTATTTGGTTGGGTTCAAAACCTGTGAGTGAAGAGCTTAAGTCTGAATTGTTAAAAGAAGCTAACTAAGGTTAAACTTTTACAGGTTAAAGTTCTACAGCTTTATAGTTCCACAAAGTCCAAATCGTTTGAAAAGCTTTCTTTAAGTTTACTTGTCCCGTAAAGTGCGAGGCAACTTGCAGTGCTAATCATGATGAGAGCGGAGCTCACAACGTCAAACCCCATATTACTTTTGAGAAAAGTAAAGTAGATACTGAGCGGTGTAATCATGCCTCTCGCAAAGTTGGGAGTTGTGGTTGTGACAGTTGACCTGAGGTTTGTTCCGAATTGTTCAGACGCACTTGTGACAAATACAGCCCAGTATCCAATTGCAATTCCTAGTGGAATGCAAAGTATATAAAGCTCATGGGCGCTTGAGATAGGATATTTTAAATATAAAACCGCTGTGAATAGTGTGAGGCTTTGAAAGATAAGTAAAACCTTTTTGCGACTTTTTAGAATTTGACTCAAGAGACCCGAGCCTAAATCTCCAATGACCATTCCGATATAGGAGTAGAGAACCGTTTGGCTTGCTTCAACTGTTTCGCTGATGCCTTTGAATTTAGCGAGTTCGGGTGCAAAAGTAACAAGTATTCCGAGAACGCCCCAAATAGGGAGTCCGCCAAGAAGGCAGTTCAAATATTTTTTAAAACGAGGTCCGTTGTTAAAGAGCATGAAAAAACTTCCATGTGCAACTTTCGATTGGGATCGAGTTTTTTGAAACATGGAGGATTCGCGCACGGAAATGCGAAGAAGTAAAAGTAAAAGACCCAAGCCACCACCTATAAAGTAGCAGTCTCTCCAGTGAAAAAGATTTGAAACAAGCGCGGCCGCAATAGCTCCTGTAACTCCCACGGTTGCAACAATGGTTGTTCCAAAGCCACGTTTTTCTTTGGGTAAACCTTCTGAGACGAGAGTGATTCCAGCGCCTAATTCACCAGCGAGTCCTATTCCTGCAATAAAACGTAAAATCGCGTAAAGCTCTACAGAATTTACAAATCCGTTGGCAATGTTTGCAAGCGAATACAAAAGAATGGATCCAAAGAGGACGGAGAGTCGTCCTTTTTTGTCACCCAAAACGCCCCACAGAATTCCACCAATCAACATTCCGATCATTTGAAGGTTTAAAATAAGAAGTCCGTTATCAAGAAGTTGTGTGCCACTTTGTCCGATATCTTGGAGGCTTCGAACTCTCACTATTGAAAAAAGGATGAGGTCGTAAACGTCTACAAAATATCCCAGTGCTGCGACAAGAATCATGGCGTTCATATGTATTTTTTAGCTTCTAACAGTCTCTTCAGAGGTGAGCAATGTGTTGGACTCACTGCTTTCTAGGTGAGCAAGAATTTCTGCAGAGGGAGTCAAAAGTTCGCTTCCCTTTACTTCTTTCACGAGTTTTCCATCTTGCAAAATAAGAACTCTCTCACATCGAGTTAGAGTGCTGAGTCTGTGTGCGATAAAAAGACTTGTTCTTCCTTCGCTCACTCTCTCAATTGCTTTTTGAACTTTTTCTTCAAGAACTGAATCTAGATTGGCAGTCGCTTCATCGAGAACCATGATGGAAGGATCTTGCAAAAGAGCTCGAGTGAGAGCAAAGAGTTGAGCTTCTCCCTGGCTAAAGTTACTTCCTTGAGACTGAACAAAGGAATCAAGGTTTCTATTGTTTGAAAGAAGTAAGTCAAAGAGGCCTGTCTGCTGACAAGCGAATTCTATTTCTTTATCTTCAAAGCTATTCCCAAGTGTAAGGTTGTCTCGAATCGTTCCGGGCATGAGAAAAGTACTTTGTGAAACAAACGCAATTTGAGATCTCAAAAAACCTAAATCATAATTTTCAATGGGGAGGTGATCGATCAAGAGTTTTCCTTCTTGGTAGGGGTAAAGTCTTGTGATGAGCGAGATAAGTGTGCTTTTCCCGCTTCCGGTTCTTCCCATGATTCCAATTTTTTCGCCTGCTTTCACGTTGAGATTGAAATCTTTGAGAATCCACGGAAGAGCCGAGCTGTATTTCATGGAGACATGATGAAACTGAATGTGGCCTTTGATTTTTTCGTAAGCAGAAGGAATGGATTCAAAGTTTTCTTTTTCTTCGGAGAGAAAAGTTGTTAAACGCTCTGTGCTCGACATGGCAGTTTGTATTTGGTGAATCTCCATCATCAAGGCACCTGCGGGACGTGCGAGGTTATCTGAGAGTCGTATGTAGGTAATCAGAATGCCTAGAGGAAGAGCTTGTTTGATAAATAAAAGACTCCCAATTGAGAAAAGAAAAATTGTGGGAAGGTGTGTGAGAAAAAGTGTTCCCGCACGCATCCATGAATTAAACCAGTTGATCTCAGAAGAAGCTGTTGCAAAGTCTTTGACTCTTTCTTCATATTTGTTTTGGGACCATTCTTCTAATCCAAAACATCGAATCACAGACATTCCGTTTAAATATTCAGCAAGGCGTGCGGTAATGGCACTATTTGTGCGGGAGTATTTTCGATAAAGATCATAGGAGTATTTTCGAAAGGACCAAACTAAAAGAATACTCGGAAGAGTGAGAAGGGCTGCAATGGCTCCTAGCCACCATGTCACTTGGAGCATGACAATGATAACGGTGGTAGCTGTTAAGAAAACTCGAATGAGTCGCGCAAGAGTTCCGCTGTAAAAAGATTCTAAAGTGTCTACGTCGTGAGTGAGTCGAGTGACGATTCTTCCTGCAGGTTCTCGGTCGTAATAGGAGAGCGGAAGTTGTTTCATGTGCAGAAAGAGATGTTCTCTCAAGTTAAAGATTGCATGAAGTGCAGTATTTGAGAGTCCTTTTGTTCCGATAAAGATCAAAACAATTGCAAGAATTTCAAAAGCAGCTATTAAAAAGGAATCCTGAAATGTTAAAGTGCTTGAGGGGGTAATAAGTTTTTGGATTAAATTTCCGAAACGAGCTTTTGCTAAAGCACCCAGCATCCCCCCGCCAAAAAGAACAGCGCAAAACATAGAAAAACGAAGACGATGGCCTTTGGTAAACGTCCAAAGGAAAGAAAAAGTTTCCACAACAGAAGCTTCTTTTTTAATCGTGTCTTTTTGAATGAACTCAGACATAAGCTTCTCCTAGAAAATGATTTTCGATGTAACACTGCCTGTGGCAAAGCTGAAGCGAAGAGGGTCTGTGTGAAATCAAAAGGACGCTTAAGTCTTTGAGGTTGAGTTCAAGGTTTTTGATGATTTTGGCTTCTGTCATCACGTCTACAGCACTCAAAGCATCATCTAAAATAAGAAGCTCAGGCTTTCGGCAAAGAGTTCGAGCAAGAGTGAGCCTTTGTCTTTGGCCGCCAGAAAGATTGATCCCCCATTCTCCTAAGTGCGCTTTAAGACCGTCTGGAATTTTTTTAAAATCATCCACAAGGTCTACGACTTCAAGCCAGTGCCAGATTTCTTCATCCGTAAATTCTTGATTCAACGAAAGATTTTCTCGAATGCTGCTTCCAAATAGAAAAGGATTTTGATCTACAAGAAGAACTTTTTTACGAAGCTCTGTATTTTGAAAGTCTCTGACTTCTGTTCCAAGAACTTTCACGCTTCCTGTGTAATTGGCTTCTAGCCCCGCAACAATTTTTCCAAGCGTTGATTTTCCACTTCCAACTTTTCCGCAGATTCCCAGTCTTTCTCGAGGTCTCAGGTGAAGTTCAGGTATAGAGAGAATGATGTTTTTTGAATCATAGCTAAATTTTAGATTTGTAATTTCAAGAGGCAGAAAAGTTTTCTCAGGTAGTTTTTCTGCTTTAAAAATAGGGTCTTGAGGTTCAGCAAAAACGGCAAGAAGTCGCTGAACACTTGTGAGTGACTTTTGCCAGTCGCTTACAATCCAGCCCAACTCGGAGAGAGGATCTGCAATCATAAAGAGATAAGAGTGAAAGGCGACAAGCTGTCCGGTCGTAAGGCTTCCCTCTTTATAAGATTGAATGCCGAATACGAGAAAAAAGATAACAGATAAAGCCGGTGGAAGTGCGGAAGCAGGAAAATATTGAGCCTCTGTTTTTAGAAGAGTGGCTCTTTGGTCTTGGTAGTGAAGAGCGGCTTTTTTAAGCTGATTGTTCCAGAGGGGAGCGTGGGGGCGTAGCTTCATGAGTTTTGCGGAGCCCACAATGGAATCAACAGTGTCGTTTAATTTTGAGAGAGAGTTTTGAGATTCTTCGTAGAGTTTGGATTCTTTTTCACAAATAAAATAAACAAGAATCGGAATCACAGGAAAGAGGACAAGAGAGATCAATGTCAGTTTCACGTTGATCATGAACATTGCAATTGTTGCGAGAGAGAAAAGAAAAAGAAAGTCTGTTGTCGCTACAAAGTGAAAGCCAAAAGCATTTTGTGCGTTGGCAATGTCACCTGTCCCTAAATTGATGAGTTCGCCGCGAGTAAATTTTTTGTGAAAAACAGACAAGGGAAAAAAACGTGCCCGATTCCAAAGTGTTGATTTAAAGTTTGCAGAGCATTGAAAGCTTTGAAGGGCCAAGGTTCTTCGCCACGTAAAGCGACATGCAAATTGCAAAATATAGATAAGAACTAAGGCGGCAATAAGTTTTGGATAAAAGGTATGTTCCTTTTCGAGAGCGTCGATGTTCATCCCTAAAAGTTTTGGAATGCTGACGTCGACAAGGTTTGTTCCGGCAACGGCCGCTATTCCTAAAAGATAGGTCCAACGCCTCTCTTTAATTTGATGGGCCCAATAGAGCAGAGTCTCTTTGAGCGGAAGTTGGGGTGTTCGTATTTCCATTGCGGATGAAAAAGCATAGTAAATCAATAGCTTGAGGAAAGGGGCACTGAGTCGATGATAGCGTTTTTTTTAAGCCCTCTTGTTTGCTTGATGAGAGGCTTTTTGTTTTACAGAATACAAGGGGAAAGAGGAGTAAGTCTCGCTAAACCTCTCTAGGCTTTAAGTCACATAAGGGGTGTGACTTAAAAAATATAGAGGGTGGTGATGATCTAGAGCAAAGCTTTAGGTTCCACCAAACAAAGATCTTCGTATCTTTTTTGCGAGAGAGTGCTCCAGAAAAGGGAGGGGGATTTTGTGAAAAAATCACTTCAGACAACTAAGAAGGCAAATAGCCGTTGGCAAACAGTTGCCAAAATAGAAACTTCATTGAACCAACAAAAAAACGAGTCTGTCGCTCGTAGTAGTGCTTCTGAGCTGTCACTTGCTCAACTTAAGCAACTCAAATTGAAATTGACTGAGATTAGGGAAGAGCTGACTCGTTCAGTGGAACTCAAAACTCAATCAGTGATCAATCATGCGAATGTGCTTGAGAATACACTGCAAGGAGATGATGCAGAGGTTGCAGAGAAACAGCGACTTAGTAATGCAAACTTGCAAGAGCTTGATTTTTTGAAGTCTCGCTTGCAACTCATTGATCGCGCTCTTTTGAAAATGAAAGAGGGTTGCTATGGGATTTGCGAAGAGACAGAAGAGCCTATCGGCTTTGAGCGTCTGCAAGTGGTTCCTTGGGCAAGGTTTTCGATCAAGGTTCAAGAGAAGCGTGAAATACGCAGTCGAGACTTTGGTCGGATTCAAAGAGCAGAATAAGTTTATTCTAAACTTTTTCGAAAGGCGGATTCAAAACGATCTGCCTCGCGAATAATTCTTGCTCTCAATCGAGGGTAGAGGCTCCATGATTTTGAGAGAGCCGCTTTCTGTATCGCTTCGTTATGTTCTTTATGTAAGGTGTCTGAAAGAGGTCTGATCCATCTTTGACATCTTTTTTGACTTTCTAATGCCCATTGATTCTCTAAAAGAGTGTTTTCTTGAGTGAGAAAGCTCACCCATGTGCTGGATTGTTTTTGAAGGCAAGTGAGTTTTCCAACGAGAGGTATGAGAGATTCTTTTGCAACAAGAGCTTTACAGTTGATGGGAGATGCAAATATTTCGTAAACCTCACCTGTTTTGAGTTTAAATTTCCCGCGTTTTAATCCTTCACTTGAGAGCGGAGTGACCTCTGTCTTTTTATCGAGGCCAAGACTGAGTTTTAGGTAGGAGGCCATTTTTTCTTCATTTTCATTAAGGGGCTTAGCAGGTATTGCGGGAGATTTTTCATCAACACTCGAAGCTTTTTTTTCCTGAAGGCTTTCAGCTAGGTCGATATTGGTAAAAGTTCCTCTGCTTACAGGGGGAACGGGGAAGCCCCACTCAGACCAAAATGATTCAAGACATCGGGGACTGTTGACTCCATCGTTTGAGTGAAAACGAGCAAGGAGTTCCATCTCAAGATCAATCGACAATAAAAGAAGAGCGTGATTGGCGTCTTTTTTATTGGTAAACGAAAAATCTAAAAATGTTTTTCCACTCAGAACGGGTTGCGCAGGGAAAGTGTTGAGTGAGGGGAATTCTTCGAGCAATTTTTTTTCAAAATCTTCAAATCGAAATGTGTTTGAAAAAAAAGCCCAGTTATTTTCGAGCGCTTGTTTTTGGGTTTCTTTGTCGAGGGATTCAAAGCGACTTGTTAAATCTCTAAATTCAAGAACAGGTTCTTTGGGTTTGCTTTGGCAGCTTATGAGAAAAAATAAGATAATAAGGGTAGAGAGTCGGTACGCTTGGAGGGGTAATTTTTTTTGAATCATAAAAAAGCTTCGTTGCCATAAGCTAGTGCTTCTTAAAAGAGTAAAAAATACTTAAATGAGAGATTTTAATGCGTTCCGCGCCGTTCCAAACTCTTGCCATGAGCCACTTAAACAGGATTATACTGTGCCCACTATGGCAGAAGTATTAGTCGTTGCGAGCAAAGTACGTTCATACATCAAAGATAAAGGTGAGTGTAATACCGCATCTGAAACAATCGATGCTCTTTCTCAAGCTGTTGAGAAGGTTCTTGATAAGGCTATTGAAGCCGCTAAGTCTCAAGGCCGCAAAACAGTTATGGCTCGAGACATTGTTGTTCCTTACGGTCAATAACTCTCAATTTAAGAATTGAAGAAATTCAGGCTTAAATATTGGGAAAAGCTTTTTCCTCTACTGTTTGCGCTTGTCTATTTGCCTCCTAAAAAAGATTTAGAGGATTGGCAGAATATACCTGAGGGAATTGTTTTAGGTGAGGATTCTTTAAAAGAGAATCCTCCTTTGGGTAATTCACGTGTTGATCGTTTGCGTTTAGATCCATATAAGCGTTCCCATTTTATTTTTAATAACAAAGACATGGTTTCCTATGTCGAATCGAAAAAGCCCGAATGGGATATTTCTCTTTCGCCCTCGGAAAAGTCTTTTTTTTGGCCGAGTGGTGCATGGTCTGCAGTGAGTTTAAAGGCTCAAGAGCTAAGTCACTTTTATATTCGTGAACACAGAAATGGTTTAGAGGCTAAGTTTCGAGCCTATCAACTTGCTCCTGATTTTGAGGTTGTGGATTTTGAGTTGTGCGATTCTAAACACGCCTATCTTTTACAAAAAGAAATTCTTTCAAAATATCCCTCCTATCGTTTAACTCTTGTCACAATGGTTTCTTCTCAAGAGTTGAGACGAGATAAAGTGTGGAGTTTTGTATTGGCTGCAGATCAAGATATTCTTAAGCTCAATCCTGAAAGTTGTGATCGAGTGGTGTTTGAGGCTTGGCCCAAATCGTTGAGAATTGATTTTAAATAGGAAGGTCTCTTTTATGTTGGAAATATTTTCAGACATTAAGTTTTGGAACGAACAAACGCCGTATGACCTTTGGGTTGAAGACGGAATTCTTATCAAAAAACTTCCTGTGAAAGCAGAAAAACACCCTGAAGGTGCAAAGGTTTATACGTGTTCAGGGCAAAGTGTTTTGGCTTCTGGAGTGGATGTGCAAGTACACTTGCGGACTCCCGGTCAGGGTGAAAAGGAAACTCCTGAGACTGGATTAACAGCAGCTCTTTATGGTGGGTATGGCGCGGTTCTTTCGATGCCCAATACAAAACCGACTTTAGATCATCCCGAAATTTTAGAAGATGCTTATGCTCAAACATCAGCTGCTTCTCAAAAAACAGGCATCGCTGCCTATTATTCTTCCTGCGTGAGCAAGGGCCTTGAAGGCAAGGAGTTAGTTGATTTTTTTGCAATGGCCGATGCGGGAGCAAGAGCTTTTACGGATGATGGCAAAGGAATTGAGCCAGATGAATTTATGCGCGCAGCTTTTCGTGCAAGTGCAGAAACAGACTTGCCGGTTTTGCAGCATGCGGAGTGGTCGGGGCATGGAGGAGTTCTTGCGGATTGTGTTTTGTCTCGTCGTTTGGGATTGAAAGCGTATGATCGCAGACAAGAGTGGAGTTTTGTAGAGAGAGATTTGAAGTTACTCAGAGAAGTTTCCGGCGCTCGCTATCATGTTTTGCATGTCACCACTCGAGAGAGTTTGAACTTTATTCGTCGAGCAAAAGACAGGGGATTGAATGTCACTGCAGAAGTGAGTCCTCATCATTTGTTTTTTTGTGCAGATGATATCGATTCCAAAAATACTTCTTTTAAAATGAATCCACCTTTGCATCAGGATGAAGATCGTGAAGCTCTTCGTTCTGCTTTGAATGAAGGCTTGCTGGATTTTGTAGCAACAGATCACGCTCCACATGAGGAAAAAGCAAAAGGAAGTGAGTTTGCAAAAGCTGCTTTTGGAACAGTTGGCTTAGAATCTTCTTTGCGTGTTTTGCTTACGGGAATCGAAGAGGGTTGGTTAAAGGCTGAGCGCTTAGAAGAAATTTTTTCGACACGTCCTGCAGCTTTTCTAGGTTTGGATAGTGAGTTTGGAATTCTTCGAGTGGGGCGCGCTTTTAGAGCGGTCTTTATTGATTCTTCCGAAGAATCAAAGTTTGAAGTGAAGGATCTTAAAAGTCTCTCTAAAAACAGTTGCTTTTTAGGTGTGAATTTACGTGGAAAAATTTGTGCTCATTATTCACGTTCAGGCTATCACGGTTTCTAAGTTATTGATTTTCATGGGTTTCTTCTCGGTTTGAGCTTATTTTGTTTTGCTTTCGTATTTTTTATTGTGAGACTCGTGAATTATCCTCTATCTCTGCTTTGACTTAGGGGGCAAGGTCTGGAATAAATGTGAATCCAAGGAATAGAAAGAGAATACTAAATTAATGGCTAAAAATGTTGTAAGTCGTAGTCCCCGTTTTAAACGTCAACGTCGTTTGGGAGTTGAACTTCCTGGACTCGGTAAATCGGGTGCCTTAGATCGTCGTCCTTATCCTCCTGGACAACACGGGAATCAAAAAAGAAAACTCTCTGAGTACGCACTCCGTTTGGAAGAAAAACAAAAATTGATTTTCCATTACGGTCTTCGCGAAGAACAACTTCGTCGTTTCGTGCGCGACTCTAAAAAAGGAAAAGCAACTGACTGGGTAGATACACTCGTAGGTCGTTTGGAAAGACGCCTTGATAACGTTGTTTTCCGTTTAGCTTTCGCTCCAAGCGTAAAAGCGGCTCGTCAGATGATTAGCCACGGACACGTTCTTGTGAACGGTAAAAAAGTAACTGTTGGTTCAGCTGTTTTAAAAGCAGGCGATAAAGTTAAACTGATCGCGGCTGCTTATAAGAGCGTGAACTTTATGCAAGCTCAAAAGGCTCAGCGTTTAGCTCTTGCTGATTATCTTGGAACTGAGCAAAGTGGTGAAGAAGTGATTGGTCTCTTGAAAGAAGTTCCTAACAAGAGCCACATTCCGTTTCCTTTTGAATCAGGTCTTGTTGCCGAGCACTACGCTGCACGTAAAGCATAAGAACTCGATGAAATTTGATCGATTAAAAAAGCTGAGGGCGAAAGCTCTCAGCTTTTTTTGTTTCAACTTGCAAGCCTGAATTTTACAAAAAAAATTTACGCCTTCTATAAAAAGACCCTCTTGAGACATAGACTGAAGCCATGCCGCAGGCTCGTATTTTAATTTCACGATCGGCATTAGAAAAAAACTTGCGCGCGCTCATTGATCACGCGGGAGATTGGTGTGCTTTTCCGGTTTTGAAGGCCAATGCGTATGGTCTTGGATTCAAGGAAGTGGCGAGTTGTTTTGAGGATTCTTTTTCTCTAGAGCAAGTGCCGTACTTTTGTTTGGCTCGTGTTTATGAGATTCAACAAGCTCTTGCTTTTTCGACCAAGAGAAAGCTTTTGCTTTTGAGTGAATGGCCTCAGCAGATCCAGCATCTCCCCGCAGATAAAGTTGAAATATGCGTGACTTCTTTTGAGGACTTAGAAGTTTTAGCAGATCTTCAGCAACAGAGGTCTTTTCATCTCAAGTTAAATACGGGAATGAATCGTTTGGGTATCAGAATTGAAGACATCCTTGCTTCTTCTGATTTGCAGGCAAAGTTTGAAAAATTACTTCTCAAAGTCAAAAAACGCGGACATAAAATGCAGGGAATTCTTTCGCATCTTGCGATGGGAGAAGATCGCCGTTCTCGTTTTACATCTGATCAAGAAGAGCTTTTTGAACGGGGCGTTTCTTTTGTAAAAAACTTGTGGAATGAGGAAATTCCTTGGATGCATCTTTCAAATTCCCCAGGAGTTTTGAATAGAGTTGGAAAAAAAATAAAAGAATTGAATGCTTTTCGTCCAGGAATTCATTTGTGGGGAGTGCAGGACCCTGAAAAACTTGTCAAGATTTCTCATGTTGTTCAAGTTCGAGCGCCTTTACGTCAGTTGATGTGGATTCAAAAGGGCGAAGGCGTGGGATACGGAAGACGTTTTGTTGCTTCTCAAAAAACCAGAGTTGGAATTCTAAATATCGGATACGCTGATGGATTGAGGCGTGATTCTTGGAAGTTGGGACTTTCTTTTTACTATGAGGGAAAACGAGTTCCTTTTTTGGGAACAGTCTCTATGGATATGTGTGCTGTGGATTGTACAAATATAAAAGGGAATCTTTCGTTGGGGTCAGAGTTTGAATGGGTAGGGGAAAAGCAGTCGCTTGAAAAAGTTGCAGAAGCGCAAAAAACAATTCCCTACGAAGTTTTAACGAGCTTGAGTGCAAGAGTGGAGAGGGTGATTGTATGAAGAATTTTGTAGTTCGTCGTTTTGCTTGGATAAAAGAGTTGGGGGCTTTTGGAATTTTCACAAAGGATGCGCTCGCTGCTTTTTTTCTTCCTCCTTTTCGAATGAATGTTTTAGTGGATGAAATTGAGTTTATTGGAAATCAAAGTCTTTTTATTATTTGTCTGACTTCGCTGTTTACGGGTGCTGTTTTTGCTTATCAGTCGTGGCTTGCATTTTCGATTGTGGGCACTCAATCACTTGTGAGTGTGAGTACGAGTTTGGCTTTGCTCAGAGAGTTAGCGCCTGTGATGACTTCGATTGTCGTCGCTGGAAGAGTGGGGGCTGCGATGGCTGCCAATATCGGAATTATGAGAGTCACTTCGCAGATTGATGCTCTTGAGTTGATGGCGATTTCACCATTGCAGTATCTTGTGACTCCTAAATTAATTGCAGCGATTATTAGTGTTCCTCTTTTGTGCGCAGTGTTTTGTTTGATCGGTAACGTGGGCGGCTACATCGTGGGTGTGGGTGTTTGTAATGTGGATGCGGGAATTTATATTCAAAAACTCAAAGAATATTTAGACCCGATGGATTTGTATCATGGAATGATCAAGGCGACTTGCTTTGGCTTTTTGATTTCTGCGATTAGTTGCTACAAAGGCTATCGTGCAAAAAATGGTGCAGAAGGTGTGGGTCGTGCGACGAATGAATCCGTTGTTCTCAGTATTGTGACCATTCTTGTCCTCGATTATTTTTTAACAGTTTTGATTCCTACAGGAAGACGTTTGTCATGAAAGAAGAAGTGATCATTAGCATCAAAGATGTTTGGAAAAGTTTTGGAGAGCGAAAGATTCTAAGCGGTCTTAATCTAGAAATCCCCAAGGGAAAAATTGTGACCATGCTGGGGTTCTCAGGTACGGGAAAGTCTGTCTTATTGAGACATATCTTGGGTTTGATGAAGCCCGACAAGGGGCATGTTCTTGTCAAAGGGCACGATGTAGTGAATTTAAAAGGTGAGGCCCTTCGCGAAGTTCGTCAAAGTTTTGGAATGCTTTTTCAGGAAGTTGCTCTTTTTGATAGCTTGAATGTTTATGACAATGTGGCTTTTCCTTTGCGTGAGCATCAAGGTTATTTGACGGAAGAGATGATCGAGCGAAAAGTTGAAGATTTATTGACGCTCGTTGAGCTTTCTCGAAAT
>CANIGN010000005.1 GCA_947467125.1 Bacteriovoracaceae bacterium
CTCACACACATTGAGCCTGCGCAGTTGCCTGGTCAGGCTTTGGCCGTTGCTCTTTACGAAGAGGGTGGAATTCGAAGCTGCGAAATTGGAACTTCGATGTTTGGAAAAATCGTGAATGGAAAAATTGAGCCCGCAAGACAAGATCTTGTACGGCTTGCTATCCCACGACGAGTTTATACTCAGTCGCATTTTGATTATGTGATTGAGGTCTTTTCAAGAATTGTAGAACGCAAAAAAGAAATGAAAGGGATGAAGTTTACGTACAGGCCAGAAGCCCTACCTCACTTCTCCTCTCATTTTGATTGGATTTAGTTCTTTAAGTTTTACTTCTCTTGCTGAGGTGTTGCCGATCCTGTTTTGATCAACAAGCGCATGATTTCTTCCCAGAGATCATGTTCTTCAGGAGCAATCAAAGACAGAGCTTGTCCGGTGCTTCCCGCACGACCAGAGCGACCAATGCGGTGAATGTAATCTTCTGCAACTTGTGGCAAGTCGTAGTTAATCACATGTCCAATGTCTGCCACGTCAATCCCGCGAGCCGCAACGTCGGTTGCAACAAGAATGCGTGATTCACCGTTTCGAAAAGCTTCGAGAGCGGCTCGGCGTTGGCCTTGAGTCCTGTCTCCGTGCATTTGCTCTACTTGCATTCCAAGCGATGTTAAGAAACGAGCCAATTTATTTGTACGAGATTTTGTACGTGTGAAGATAATAATACTTCCTTCACGCTTTCTGATTTCGTTGATGAGAGTGTCGTTTTTTGCAAGTTGAGAAGTTGTTTTGAAAGTTTGTTTTACAGAAGCGGCTGCTTTTGAAACGCTTCCCACAGCAATTCGAAGAGGTTCTACAAGAAATTTCTTTGAAAGTTGGTCGACGTTTTTATTCCACGTTGCAGAGAAAAGAAGGTTTTGTCTTTTTTGTGGAACGAACTTTTCAATTTCAGCCAATTGAGGTGCAAAACCCATGTCGAGCATGCGATCGGCTTCATCGAGAACAAGAATCGAGCAATTGTCGAGCTTACACTTGCGACGCTTTAAGTGATCAAGCAAGCGACCAGGAGTTGCCACAATCAAGCGATAATCTTTTGCGAGTGCTTTGATCTGACGATCCATAGGAGAGCCACCCGTCACAGTAACGCTACGGTATTCAGGCATAGCTTCTGTCAGAGTTCGCCAAAAAGTTCCAATTTGCTGAGCAAGTTCACGAGTGGGAGCCAAAATAAGGCCAGTCGCTTGAGGGTTTTTGATAAATTCTGTGAGTATGGGCAAACAAAAGGCTGCTGTTTTACCAGTGCCTGTTTGAGCGCATGCGACAAGATCTTTTCCTGCCAAGACTTCGGGAATACTTTTCGCTTGAATAGGAGTCGGCTTTTCAAAAGCCATTCGTTTCAAAGCAACTTGAATAGGTTCTACAAAGTTAAATTCTTCGAATGTTGAGTTTATGGTTTCGTCTGGAGAGATTTGAAGAAATTCGGAAAGTTCGTTCTTTTGTTGAGAGGGCGCAATAGAGGCGTAGTTTTTAAATCCTTTAGATTGCCAACGGCGAGGACCCTTGTGAGGCTCGCTTCGTTTGAAGTGACTGCTAGAGCCATTGGAGCCGCGATTGAAATCTCTGCGTTCACCTCTTTGGTCGTTTCTTTGTTCGTTATTTTTACGACCTTTAGGTGGGCCATAGCGTTTTTTAGGGGCTCTGGGATTTTGTTGTTCAGATGCTTTGACGTCAGCCTTCTCGGCAGGCTTTTCACTTTTGCTACCAAAAAACTTCTCGCTAAAACGAGAGAAAAATTTCTTCTTAGGTTTTTTGGGGTATTTATTGTTCGAATTCATAACTGGGTTCAATGAGACTCCTTAGTGGGATAGGGCCGACAAAGAGGACTGATGTCGAGAGCGTTTTGTATAAACGATAACACTTTAAGGCAACTACACCGATACAAGAGTGCATATTATACACGTCTTCATGGGCCAATACTAGGATTTAATGGGCTTAGAAATTCACGAGAGAGGGTTATAATGAGAGCTGATGTGGTGGGTTTACATTATCGAAACTGAATCGGGGAGTTACTACACGGGAGTCGCAAAAGACGTAAATCTTCGTTTTCGCCAGCATAAGGGAGAGCTGAAAGGTGGAGCAAAATTTTTTCGCTCCAATCCTCCTTCACTTTTACTTTATTTAAAAAAATATAAAAACCGAAGTGAAGCTCAAAAAGTAGAATGGAACATTAAGCAGCTGACTCGTTTGCAAAAAGAAGAATTAATTTTCTCTTAAAAAAATAAAATTTATTTTCTTTTTTCTAGAAGAATTTCTTTCCACTCAAGCTGAGGAGAGTTCTTTAAAATATCTTTAAGATATTTTCCCGTTAAACTGGCCTTTGTCTTCACAATTTTTTCGGGAGTTCCTTCGGCAACAATTGTTCCGCCGTGAACGCCTCCACCAGGTCCAAAATCGATGACCCAGTCTGCAGTTTTTATAAAATCAAGACTGTGTTCGATCACGCAAACTGTATTCCCATTTTCAACAAGATGATGAAGAACTCTGTTAAGTGTTTTGATGTCGCGTAAATGTAAGCCTGTTGTAGGTTCGTCGAGAACATAAAAGAGACCCGTGCGGTCGATATCCATCAGTTCACGAGCGATTTTGAGGCGCTGAGATTCACCGCCAGAAAGTGTGGTTGCTGGTTGACCAAGTCGCAGATATCCTAATCCTACTTTTTCGAGCACACCCAACATTCGACGAAGTTTATTGGATTCATGAAAGAAAATAATCGCTTCGTTAATGGTGAGATTTAAAACATCAACGATGCTTTTTTCTTTATAGGTAATTTTTAAAATTTCTGGTTTGAATCTTTTTCCTTCGCAGTGGTCGCAAAGAATAAAGAGATCTTCCATGAAAACCATTTCTACTCGGTTGTAGCCTTCTCCCTCACAATGATCACAACGTCCGCCTGGAACGTTGAAAGAGAAAAATCCAGCATGAAATTTATGTCGTTGAGCTTCTTTCGTTTGTGAGAAAAGATTTCGAATCTCATCAAAAGCGCGAATGTACGTAACGGGATTTGAGCGAGGACTTCGTCCAATGGGCTCTTGGCTGATGAGAACGATATCTTTGATGGGTTCAAAGCCTGAAATTCTTTTGTATTCACCGACCTCTAAAGTGGTCTGTTGAAGTAACTTAGCAAGTGCAGGGTAAAGAGTTTTGCGAACAGCAGTTGATTTTCCAGATCCTGAAACACCTGTAATGCACGTAAGAGTGTTGAGAGGAATCTTGAGATCTACGTTTTTGAGATTGAATGAAGTGCATCCTTCAATAGAAAGCCATTGCGTTGTTTTTTGAAGTTCTTCCATTCGTTGCAATCGACGTCGCAAAGGAATGGGGATTTGCTCTTGGCCCATCATGAATTGATAGGTGTGGCTGTTTTTGGAGCCTTTCTTTTCAAAGTCTTTGCTGGGTCCTGCGTAAAGAAGTTCTCCGCCTTTTTCACCAGCTTCTGGTCCAAGATCGATGAGGTATTCAGCAGAGCGAATAATGTCGCTATCGTGTTCAACAACGACGACTGTGTTTCTGAGGTCGGCAAGGTCTTTGAGAATTCCAATGAGTTTTTCTGTGTCGTGAGTATGAAGTCCGATGCTGGGCTCATCCAAGACGTAACAGGTCTGAGTGAGCCGAGCGCCTAATTGATTTGAAAGAGCAATTCTTTGAGCTTCTCCGCCGGATAAAGTTTTGGTGAGACGTGAGAGAGTGAGGTAATCAAGTCCCACTCGCATTAAAAAATCGAGACGATTTTCGATTTGCTTAAAGATTTCATGCGCAACACTTTTTTCATATTTGCTAAATGAAGTTGTTTGAAACCACTTTTGTAAATCCTCAATCGAAAGTTGCGAGAGATCCCAAATGTTTTTCTTTTGAATAAAAACTTGAAGAGCTTCTTTTTTGAGTCTTGCTCCGTTGCAGCCTGTGCACGGGAAGGGGCTGCGGTATCGAGATAAAAAAACTCGAACTTGCATTTTGTATTTGTAATCATCGAGTTCTTCGAAGATTCCGTTGATTCCTTGAAAGTCTCCGTCTCCCTTCCAGATTAACTCGATTTGGGTTTCGCTGAGTTTTTCATAGGGAAGGTGAATCGATATTTTTTTCTTTTGGCAAAAACTCAAGAGTTCTTTGTACCAATCTTTGGCAGAAGGTTTGGTGAGAGGTTCAATAGCGCCTTGAGAAATCGAAAGTTGAGGACGAGGAACGACAAGGTCTCTGTCGATTTTGAGAATATTTCCAAAACCTTTGCAATCGGGGCAGGCTCCCGCTGGAGAGTTAAACGAAAAAAGTAGGGGAGAAGATTCAGGAAAACGCGTGACTCCTCCATCGACGGATGGAAATTCAGAGCAAATCCTTTCCCAGGTTATTTTTGATCCTTGAGCGACGACGACTCGAGATCGTCCGCTTCCGTAATGATAAGAGGTTGCAATCGCCTCTGAGCAGCGATTGATTTCACTTTCTTCTTTAGGGAATCGATCGACTAAAACCCAGATCTCGCCTTTTTTAAAAAGTTTTTTTGAATCAGAGGATTCTATTTCTGCAAGCTCTAATGATTTTTCATCAGCGAGGATTTTTGAAAAACCTTTTTCTAAAAGAAATTGTCTGGGGTCAAAGTTTTTGTCGCTTTGAGTGGGTGGAAGAAAAGGATAAAAAACAAAAACCTTGTCTCCTTTTTCTTTCCACGCTTCATCGCTTATTTCCGATGGCAGGTCTTTTTTAACAACGCGGCCACTTTTGGGATCAACCATTTGTCCAGCTTTGGAAAAAAGGAGTCTAAGATAGTCATAAATTTCAGTGCTTGTTCCAACGGTGGAGCGAGAGTTTTTGGTGTAGTTTTTTTGTTCAAGCGCAACTGTAGGGCTAAGATTTTTGATCGCATCGACATCGGGCTTTTCATGTTTTTCCAAAAACTGACGCGTGTAAGAGCTTAGGGATTCTACAAAGCGACGCTGCCCTTCTGCAAAAAGAGTATTAAACGCAAGGCTCGATTTTCCGGATCCTGAAGGGCCCGTTATAACGCTCAGTCCAATTCGTGGGATATTGAGCGAGATGTTTTTAAGATTATGTTGTCGGGCTCCTACTATTTCGATGTCTTTTAAAAAAGCGGAAGCGTGTTTGGGGCTCGACATGGGTTCACACACTCTATCCGAACTTTGTCTTTCTGGGTAGGGCTTGCAGAGAACGCGAATGAGTATCAATATTTTCTTATGCTTAAAAGCTTCAAAATGCCCGCAGACCTTTTAAAAGCTCGATCAGACGATGAGTTGCTCAAGAGATGGGCTCATTTAACAGTGACGCCTTCTACAAAAACTCTTGAAAGTGCAAAAGGAGATCTTGTCTTGCTTGGTTATCCTGATGATCGAGGTGTGAAAAATAATTTAGGGCGCTTGGGAGCTCGTTTGGCACCCGCTGCTTTTAGAAAAGTTTTTTATAAAATGTCGGCTTCAAGAATTTGCACCCTAGTAGACGTGGGAGATTTGTTTTCAAAGGGGGGACTTCGGGAATCTCATGAAGAAGCTCGAAGGATTTTGCAAAAATTGAGAAAGAACTTTTCATTAGTTGTGACAGTCGGGGGTGGGCATGATTGGGCAGCGGTTGATTTTGATGTGAGCGATGCGCAGATTATTCATATCGACACGCATTTGGATGTGCGGCCTTTTGAAAAAAATATTCATTCAGGAATGCCTTTTAGATATTTAGCGGAGAAAGGAGCGCGGATTTGGTGCCTGGGTGCTCAGCCTGAATACAATTCTCCTGAGCATTGGAAATATGCTCAAACTCATTTTGAAGGATTGTGGTCTTTGGATGAAGTGCAAAAAAATTTTTCTACTATCTTATCTAAAGTTTTAAGTGAAGTTGAAAAAGGTAAGCCTTTGTTTGTAAGTCTTGATATGGATGTCTTTTCACAGGCAATTTCTCCAGGTGTTTCAGCTCCATCACCTCGTGGAATGAGTGTTGAAATGATTGTTGAGCTTTTAGAGGCAGTCTCTAAAGACCTTCGTCATTTAGGAATTTATGAATTGAATCCAAAGTTTGATCAAGATTCGCAAAGTATCAAACTTGCGAGTTATCTTTTGAGCAGGCTGCTTTCAAAACGTTTTTAATGATTATGTTTATTCTTTTTACTTGAATGTTGATGAGGATCTTCAGAAGCGCCTTCAAAGCCAGGAGTCGTGGGAAATTCTCCAAATAAAGTTGGATCGGCTTTGTCGCCAGTGAGGAATCGACCTTTTGCGATGTTCAGATCAACCGCAACATCTCCTTGATAGTCGGATGGAAAATCTTGAAAATCACTTCCGATACGAGTTTGGATAATACGAGTTCCTTGATCTTTTTGTTTCACGCGTAATTTTCCAGTGTCTTTTCCGACAACAACATAGAGCTCGTCTTGATCAAAATCATAGCTCCAGTAATCAGCGCGGCCGCCTAAATCTTTTTCAAGTTTTTTGCCTAATTGAGTTTTATAAAATTCAGGATCAACAGGAGTCAGGTTAAGTTTTTCAGCTTCAGATGTATTGAGTCGATCCACTCTAGAGCCCTGAAACATTCCAGGCATTTTGGGAGTTTTTTTTGCAAGGGTCGAATCTGTTTCTTTACTTTGAAATGTAGAGCTCATGACTTTTTGAACAGAGGGACTTTTGAGCATTTCATTTAAAGCTCTATTTGCTTTAAGGGAGGTATCAAAAAGAACAAATTTAGATTGTTTGAGCTGATCGTTAGAAGCTGTGATCTTGAGGTTTAATTCGATAATCTCTTTGTTTTGAGAAAGAGGGAGCGCGATTTTTTTTTCTTCGAGAATTTTGACGTTTTGTTGAATTTTTGCACGGATTTCTTTGTAACTTACAAAGTCCGTATAAAAACGAGTTTGTAGGTTTTTGAAAGAAGCAGTTGGGAGAGACTTAAGTGTGTTGGAGTCGAATTTTTTATAAGCTTCTGTTTCGTCTTTTACGTTTTTTTCTAAAAGAGTGATCAACTCGGGGTATTGTTGATAATGCCTCATGAGCTCTGCCATATTGAGAATATCTTTAGAATTAGGGGGAGTGTTTTCGTTTTGTGAATGGCCTACGGAGAGGAAGAAAAAGGATAGAAATAAGACTCTTTGCGCAAAACCTCGGCTCATAGCTTTATTTTGACCTAGATAGCCTTGAATGGGGACTAAAATATTGACGCCCATTTGGACTTTAACGGCTATCTAGGCTACACCAAGCCTATGTCCGATAATCTCGAAAAGGCGTCTGAGGAAGTTCAAAAACCCTTAACCTTTGGTGCTTGGTTAAAAGATCAAAGAGTTTCTAAAAAAGTTTCTCTTGAAGAAATTGCAGCGGTTACCAAAATTCATATTGGTCAATTGCGCAGTTTAGAAGAGGGATGGGAAGGGTCGGCTCCTGCTCCTGCTTTTGTTCGTGGATTTATTGTTTCATACGCAAAGCATATTGGTTTGGATGAAGCAGATGTCTTGAATCAATTTCGCAAATTGGCTCCAGAGGCTATTCGAGAAAAAGCGGCAGCCCCTAAATCAACTCCTCCCCAAACTTATACAGCAAATTCTGGAAAGCCTTTGCGATTTGGAAGCTATAGTGAGCGCAAGGATCAATTACAAATTGCGCATTGGCTTTCTACCAAACGTATTATTTATGCTTTGGGTGTTTTGTTGGGCTTGGCTCTTTTAATTTTTTTAATGAGAATTGGCAAAAAAGCAGGTGATGAAAAAGCTTCTGCGACAATGACAAGTTCTCAGGAAACATCTCAACAGTCATCTTCGCAGACAAAGATTGTGGATCAGGTGATTTCAGATGCTTCAGTTTCCACAGGAGTTTTTGGAAATACAGCTCCTTATAATTTTACACTTGTTTCTTCTGCGGATTGTTGGGTGAATTTAAAAACAGATGATAACTCTTTGGAAAGCTTTAAGCTTGAAAAGGGTCAAAGTCGAAAGATCACCTTTAATCGAAAATCTAAAGTAACTCTTTCTCATCCTTCTTTTGTGAAGATTCAAATCAATGATTCATTTTTCAAAATTCAAACAAGTGGAACATCCGCTGAGACTCTTACTTTCCCTGATCAAGCAACAAAACTTGTTTCTGCTAGCTCTAAATAATTAAGTATTATCCTGTTGGTTTTTTATGTAAGAGTGCGGTGTCTAGCCCCGTCTTGCCTACATAAGAGACATTTGTGGCAAGATTTTGGACTTCTTTTGGAGTCCATTGTGCGAAGAGGTTTTTGTCATTCGCAGCTTCCCATGCAACGGTTCCATCGATTACACCTGCTTTAACAGCCTCAAGGAGAGCTTGATCGAGAATTTGCATTCCTTCTCGTTTTGCAGTCTGCATGATGGATCCAATTTGATAGGTTTTTTCTTCGCGAATTAAATTTGCAACTGCAGAATTGTTTACAAGGATATCGTGAAAAGCCATTCGTGATTTTCCGTCTTTTGTAGGGACGAGTTTTTGAGAAATAATCACACGTAAGCTTTCTGAAAGCATTGATCTAATTTGCGCTTGAGCGCTTCCTTCAAACGAATCAATGATACGGTCCAAAGATTTGGGTGCGCTATTTGTGTGAAGGGTTCCAAAAACTAAGTGGCCTGTTTCTGCAGCTGTAATTGCAAGTTGTATGGTTTCTTGGTCACGCATCTCACCCACAAGAATACAGTCGGGGTCTTCACGAAGAGCAGCCTTGAGGGCGTCCTTGAAGGATGTGAAGTGTTTTCCGAGTTCGCGTTGGTTCATGAGGCCTTTTTGAGATTCATGCTGAAACTCAATCGGATCTTCGAGAGTAATGATATGACCCTTATCGTTGCGGTTAATGTGGTCAATCATCGCCGCAAGGGTTGTTGATTTTCCCGATCCAGTAGGTCCTGTCACAATGACGAGACCGTTTGGAAAGGAGCAAGCCATTTTGCAAATGGGAGGAAGGTTGAGCATTTCAATTGTGGGCGCAGTAGAAGGCAAACTTCGAAAGACAGCGGATATTCCGTGTTTTTGATAAAAATAATTTACGCGAAAAATTCCTAAGTTATTTACCTTAATAGAAAAGTCGAGTTGTTTGTTTTGAGCGAGTTCTTGTTTGTTTGAAGCTGAAATGATGGAGCCTAACATTTCTTCAAGAACTTTGGGGTTGAAGGGTGCCATTTCCAACTTCAACATTTCACCTCTCACTCTGACAAAGGGAACAGAGTTTGAGGCAAGATGGAGGTCGGATCCCTTTTCTTTGACAAGAGTTTGTAAAAGAGTCATCAAATTAGACATCAAAGTTTTTATCGGACTTTCGATAAGGAACTAGAAGAAAGTCTTGTTAAATTTGTGGAAGCGACAAATTTATGACAGCCAATCAAAAGCTAGGAGAATGTTGAATGGGTTCGAGTGAAATTTTAATCAGTCGGAGCGTGGGGGAAACTCGCGTTGCACGTTTAGAAAATGGTGAGTTAACAGAATTTTTAGTGGAACGTGAAAATGTTAAATCTTTGTTAGGAGGAATCTACAAAGGAAGAGTTTCTCGAGTTCTTCCGGGAATGCAGGCGGCATTCGTTGATTTGGGATTATCAAAAACTGGGTTTTTATATGTTGATCTTGTGGTAGATCCTGAAGCTCAACACAGTCAGGCTATTGAAGATGTGATTGATCCAGAAGAAGCGCATTCTCAAAACGATGAGGAAGAGGGTGCTTCTGAGTTTAGTGTGAACCCAGAGAGAAGAAAAAATAGACCTATTCAGGAATTGCTCCGCGAAGGAGAAGATATTCTTGTTCAAGTTACCAAAGAACCTATGGGCACAAAGGGCCCCCGTCTTACGGGTTATGTGAGTTTACCGGGACGGTATTTGGTTTATCTTCCGGACAGTCATACCCTTGGGGTTTCACGAAGGATTGAAGACGCAGAAGAAAGAAATCGTCTCAAAGAAATTGTTGAAAAAATTCGTCCTCCAAAAGGCGGTATTATTGTTCGCACTGTTGCAGAAGGTGCAAGCGAAAAAAACTTAAGAGATGATCTTGAATATATTTTGAAGGTTTGGGGAAATCTAAAAAAGTCTTTTGAAAAGCAAAAATCAATCGGGCTTTTATGGCAGGATTTTGATTTGTCTCTTCGAATCGTTCGGGACCGAGTGACGGATGATGTGGAGCGAATTCTTGTTGACGATTTACATCTGTTTAAACAGATGACCAAATTTATCCAACTTTTTTCTTCAAAAATGAAAAAGAAAGTAGAGCTTTTTGTCCAAACAACAACGCCTCTTTTTGAAACATATGGAATTGAAACGGAAGTGAATCGAGCGACTGCTCGAAAGGTTTGGCTCAAATCCGGTGGATATATTTTGATTGATGAAACGGAGGCTTTGATTTCGATCGACGTGAATACGGGGCGCTTTGTAGGCAAAAGAAATTTAGAGGAAACGCTTCTTCTTACAAATTTAGAAGCTCTCAAAGAGATTGCGTATCAAATTCGCTTAAGAAATTTAGGGGGGATCATTGTTGTTGATTTTATTGATATGGAAAGACTTGAACATCGCGAACAGGTTTATTCATCTTTTTGCGAAGAAATGAAAAAGGATCCTGTGAAGACTCAGGTGTATCCAATGAGTCCTTTGGGGTTGGTTGAGCTTACAAGAAAGAGAACAAGAGAGAGTTTGTCTAAAACTCTGACTTGTCCGTGTCCTGTCTGTGATGGATGGGGACACGTTGAGTCAAAAGAAACCTTTGCCTATAGAATTTTTAGAGCTTGTGAGAAAGAATCAAAGCTAGCGGTCGAAGGTCAGGGGCTTGTTTTGTATCTGCCTCCGGATATGGCCACTTTTGTAACAGAGTCGCTGAAGGGTTTTTTGGAAGATTTGGAGAAAAAGCTTTCAAAGCGAGTCATGATTCGGGTGGACGAGGACTTATTGCCTCGGGAGTTTGAAGTTTACGCACATGACCTGTAGCTTTTTTTCAGGGGTCAATATTAAAATTTTAAATCAATTTTTTAATTGAGGAAAACTCTGTATTTGGTCGAAATAACCGCTTTGACCCACAAGTGCCTCGACACCTGAAAATAGATGAAAATAGCTAAAAATAGCTAAAATCAGGCGAAAACAGGTTCTTTTAGTTATCCACATTTTATGTGAATAACTTTCCACATAATCGTAAGAGCTTTTTAAAAGAGAGTTCAGATCGTAAGTCCTGTAGAAAGCCTGTGGATAACTCTGGAGCAGGGGGGCTTTATGGCTCGCCGCACAAGCGACAATTTGGGGGCACTTTTTCTTCAAGTCTGTAATAAAACAGTAAGTCTCTAGAAAGAAACTCTTATTGTGAGGGAAAATTTTATTGCCTCTACGGCAACTCGTGCGGAAAAAAACGGAGATTCTCATTCTCGCACGTCTTTAGCTCTTACAAAATACTGGGAACGTCATGAAGGCCTTGCGCAAATTGGTGAGCGCTATCTTTCAAGAGCAAAAATTCGCAAAGAAGCAGGCGGCCTTCTATTCATTGTTCCGACAAGTTTTCATCTTAAAGTTATTCAACCTTGGAAAGAAGTTCTTGAATCGACACTCAATGAAAAAATTGTAGGCTTTGAGGTTTCGCGAGAAGAGAAAAAAACTCCGTCAGTTGATTTTTCTCGTGTGCAATCTCAGCAGTCTGCACAGAGCGAATCCTCCACTCAGCTTCCTTCTACGCAACTTTCTATTCAGCTTTCACCCGTGAATCCACAAGTAGATCGAGTGGAAAGGGAACGCATGCGTCGAATTGTGGCGCCTTATTTTGTTTCTTCTCCTGCGTTAGAAGTTCCCACTCAGTTAGTTTCTCGTTGGGCAAATCAAATCAAATTTGGAAATCAAGTTTTGTGGGTCTATGGAGCGCCTGGAAGTGGAAAAACCACATTGCTTCGCCAGCTCAACCATTGGATCAGTCTTGATTATCGAATGGAATTTATTGATGTGATGTCTTTTTTCCACGAATGGAGAAAAGCTCTCGATCAAAACAACACCTTTGCTTTCATTAAAAAATATCGAAGAGAAACGGATGTTTTCGTTCTCGAAAATATCGAAGAGCTAAGAGGAAAAGTCGGAACTCAGCAAGAGCTTCTTTTCACTTTGAATACGCTTTCTGATAGAGGGGCTTCCTTTGCGGTTTCAAGTTCTCTTTCTCCTCAAGATTTAAAAGAAGATTTGGATCCACAGCTTTATAGTCGTCTTTTGTCTGGTTTAGCTGTGGAATTGGCTGCTCCTGATAAAAGCTTTAAAGAAAATCTTTGGCGTCATTTAATGGCTCAACATGGATTATCTGAGGTTCAAGTAGATTTGGGAGTTCTTGAAAAACTTTTCAATTTAAAACTTTCAACAGCACGAAAAGTTCAAACTGTTTTCATCAATGCAATTGCGCGTCTGAGTGTATCGGGTCGTTTGCAGTTGCAAGATGTTTATGAATTTGAAGGCATTCATGCTCCTCAAGTTCTTCCGATGACCTCAACGGGGATGAATCCTCGTCAGTTGATAGAGCGAGTTGCAAAACTTTCTGGTATCAGCACGAGTGCTGTTCTAGGAAAAGGACGCCGCGCAGATGTGGTGTTGGCTCGCAAGTTTATCTTTCTTTCTCTTTCACGCATGCTGGGAATGACGAATACTTCCATTGCTCACTATGTAGAAAAAGATCCCTCTACTGTTTGTCATGCTCTCAAAACGATTCAAGAAGATCTTCTCAACAATCGTCATGTTGCTAAGCAGTGGAACTGGATATGCTCTGAGTTGGGTTTAAAAGAAACCTCTTACAGCACCCATTGAAGTGTGTGGAATGTGGCTCTAAACTCAGGCTGTGGGAGCCAAAAAAACATTTGTCCTCGATACGAACGTTCTTCTTTTTGATGCGCAAGCAATTTATAAGTTCAATGACAATGATGTGGTTATTCCCATTTCAGTCATTGAAGAAATAGATCGCTTCAAAAAAGATTTGAATGAAGTGGGTCGCAACGCTCGTCAATTTAGTCGCAACCTCGATAATTTAAGGTCGAAGGGATCTCTCTCGACAGGAATTAAAATCGAGACGGGTGGAACTCTTCGTGTTGAGTTGAACGATGAGAAATTGCAACTACCTGCGATGCTTGTTGGCGAAAAAGCAGACAATAGAATTCTTGCTGTTGCTTATAATCTTTTAAAAAAGAAATCAGCTAAAGCTGTTGTCTTTATTACAAAAGATACAAACTTACGCCTCAAGGCAGATGCCTTGGGAATTCCCGCTGAAGATTATGAAACCTCTCATGTCAGCATTGAAGAGTTGTATTCGGGGATGGGAGTTTTTGAAGTTAGTTCCAAAGAAATTACAGCTTTTTATACGGATCGTCGTTTAGCTTTTGAGCGTCCGGATCTTTATCCCAATCAATTTGTTATTTTGAGAGATCAATTGAACCCCAGTCACTCAGCTGTCGGGCGTTATGATTTACGTCAAGGAGCGATTCTTCCTATCATAAAATCTCCAGAGGGAGTTTGGGGTTTGCATCCTAAAAACGTTGAGCAAAGTTTTGCTCTCGATTTGCTTTTGAATGATGAAATTCAATTGGTGACTCTTGTAGGAAAAGCGGGAACAGGAAAAACTTTGCTTGCGATTGCTGCAGGCTTGTTAAAAACTTTGGATGAGGGGAAATTTCAAAAGTTACTCGTTTCGCGTCCAATTTTTCCAATGGGTAAAGACGTAGGTTACCTCCCTGGTGATATTGAGCAAAAATTAAATCCTTGGATGCAGCCTGTGTTTGATAACATTGAGTTTTTGATGGGCGGAGCAGAGAATCGTCGTCGAAGTAGCAGTGTCGTGCGCGGAATGCAGGAACTTATTAATCAAGGTATGTTGCAAGTTGAAGCTCTCACTTACATTCGTGGAAGAAGTATTCCGAATCAGTTTTTGATTGTCGATGAAGCACAAAACTTAACTCCACATGAAATTAAAACAATTCTTACTCGCGCGGGAGAAAATACAAAAATTGTATTAACGGGTGATTGCTACCAAATTGACAATCCTTATGTTGATAGCACGAGCAATGGTTTGGCTTATGTTGTCGAGCGTATGAAGCAGGAAGAAATTTCTGGTCATATTAGCTTGGTTAAAGGAGAGCGCTCGATGCTTGCAGAATTAGCATCGAATCTATTGTAATCATGTTTGAAAATAGAAAATTTTATAGGATTCCCAGTCAAGCGCGCTTTATTTTGGGGAATTCTCAGAAAATTTTTACAGGTCGCTGTACAAATATTTCTTTTGGTGGAGGTTTTGTCCAGCTTCTTGATGTGACGGGATTGAAAAGTGGAGATCTTCTTAAGTGTGATTTTGTACTTCATGAAGGTGGACAGGTTCTGACGGCTCAAGTTGAAGTCCGTAGGGTTTCTCAGGGGTCAGCGGATCCAACGGATCCGGTAGGAGTTGGGATTAGTTTTTCTGAGTTAATTGGGGCTTCTCAAAAAGAATTGTCTCAATTTGTTTTAGATCAAAAAAGAATATACGAGCTTTTAGGGGCTCTTCTAATGAACACAGAACCTGATTTGCGCTCAATAAGACCGTTGATTTCTAAGTTGCCGCTTCAGCGACAACCTAGCTTAAGAGATTTGCGAATTTTTGTGGAAGCAACCTTGAAAGCAATTCAATTAGTTGAACAGAAGGGGACGTCGCTGCCCCCTTCTCCTGGTCTTTCTTGATTTATTCGTTAAGCATTTCTTTCAAAAATTTCTTTTGAAATAATTAAGCGTTGAATCTGGCTTGTGCCTTCGTAGATTTGAAAAATCTTAGAGTCACGATAAAGTTTTTCTACAGGATATTCAGTGCTGTATCCGTAACCGCCAAAAACTTGCACGGCATCTGTGCAGACTTTGTTACACATGTCGGCTGCAAAAGCTTTTGCCATGGCTGCAAATTTTGTATTTCTTCGGCCTTGATCGATTTCATGTGCCGACTTCCAAACAAGAAGACGGGCTGCTTCGATGTTCATTGCCATTTCTGCAATCATAAAACTCACCGCTTGATGTTTTGCGATAGGTACACCAAATGTTTTGCGTTCTGTTGCATACTTCATTGCATGATTCATGGCTGCTTTTGCAACACCGACTGCACCTGCGGCAACAGGTGGGCGAGTGTGGTCAAAAGCTTTCATCGCGATTTTGAATCCATCGCCTTCTGCTCCTAGGCGATACTTTGAGGGAATTTTTACATCCGTGAAAACAAGACCTCTTGTATCAGAGCATCTTTGACCAAGATTTTTTTCTTTTTTTCCAACTTCAATTCCCGGAGTACTTGCGGGAACGATGAATCCTGTCATTCCTTTAAAGCCAAGTTCTTTATTTGTGTAAGCAAGAACAAAATACCAGCTTGCAACAGAGGCGTTGGTAATCCACATCTTAGATCCATTGATGACATAATCATCGCCCACTTTTTTAGCAGTTGTTTTAATCCCTTGAACATCTGATCCAGCATGAGGCTCAGTCACACCATAAGCAGCCATCATAGGTTCTAGAGTCATGGGTGCGAGGAATTGTTTTTTTTGTTCATCGTTTCCGGCAACAATCAAAGGAGCTTGTGCAAGTCCATTGGCTTCGAGTGCAGTGTACATGCCACTGCAATAGCTTGAGAGTTCTTCTGCAATTAAGCAGCCATCTAAAACTGAAAGTCCTAAACCACCGTACTCTGGAGCAATGTGTGTGTTCATGAGTCCAAGCTCATGAGCTTTTTTGATAATAGGCCATGGGTATTCGCCTGTTTGATCAAAATGCTCCACGTGTGGGCGCATTTCTTTTTCGCCAAAATCGCGAGCGAGTTCAATGAGGCTTTGTTGTTCAGGGCTTAAGTCGAAATTAGACATATGTTTATTCTAAGCAAGTCGTGAGAAAAAACAAAGGTTCTTTAGAATTCAGAAAGTTCTTTTCGTTCTTGAGTCCAGAGCTCTTTTATCCAGGATAATGAATTATCTGTTGGAAGAAAGCTTATAGCTAAATCCATTTGCCGAAGAGCTTCTTTGAAATTTCGTTGATGAGCCAATTCTATGGCTTCTTGCCTAAGCTTATGGGCTTGCAGGGTTTCCTGATAAGCCACACATCTAGCTTCTTCTCTTAGGGGGCGTTCTCGAAGGGCTTTCCATGCGGTGAGGCCTCCGCCTTGGTCTGTATGCATGAGGCAGTTGGAATAATTTAATTTATATTCGGAGGCGATGCCTCGAGCTCCAAATTCTTGATTTCCAATTGTTGAAACATAATCAGGTAATCCTAAGAGGGCATGACCTAATTCATGAGCAATCAAAAATTCACCCAAGTATCGAGATTGAAGTGAGGGGTTGTTTTCTTTGATCTCAGTAAGCATTCGATAACTAGAGATGATCACAAAAGAGGGGTTCGCAAAACCGCCCACTAATCGCGAGGAACTGAGATGGCGAGTTTCCATCCTCATAAAGTCTGGAGCCTTAAGCGGCATGTTTGTGATAAATATTTTTAAAGGCTGATAGGGATTAAGCTTCCACCTGGGAAGGAGTTGTTTTCTATAAAAAGATTGCCAAAAAGAAAGGTTTTCTAATTCTTTTGCTTCGACTGAGCTTAAGAGGGGGGAAATTTCATCCGGAATTTGATCTTGAATGAAGCGCCACTTTTTAATTTTGATTCCAAAGTGGTCTTCAAAGCTTTGTAGGCTTACAAGAATGGCTTCGCGATTTATATATTCAGGAACTTTGGGATATCCTTCAAAGTTATTGACATAAAACTCAACTTCACGCTCTGAAGATATTTTTGAAAGTTTATTTTCTTTAAAAATTGAAGCTGCACTTAAGAAGAGAACAATACAAATCGTTGCCCACGTAAGGAGGGTGGCGATTTGCTTGTGTTTGATCTTCTTATTGATGACGTTGAGTTGATGTTCAATGATTAAAATAAAATCATTGGTGGGTGGATATATAGAAAAAGCAGCGCCGCATGTACTGCAGAAACTTTGAGTTTCATCTGGTAATGGATGGGCACATCGTCCACAAAAGACTGATTGAGGCCCTTCAACTCGAAAACGCACCTTTTTTTATCGGGGTGCACGTTGAACTTGAATGTGAATTAACTCTTAAGATCGAGTGGGTAATTTGTCGGTTAAATTTGAGTTAATTTTCGAAATTACTTTTAAGAGTTTTGAGAATTTCTTTGAGCCAAGATGTTTGTACTTTTTCTTCAAGTGCGATGATGAGTGCTTTAAATTGTTTTTGCTCTTTGAGGCTGCCTTTTTTGAGGGGAAAGTCTTTCTCTTGTTGGTCTAAAAGTTGGTTAAGAAGAAATTCTTTTGTTTCTTTTTTATAGGTCGATTCCCACGCTTTTTGGTGAGCAAATTCATCGTGAGCTTTTTTAAATTCAATGACGTTATTTTGCATTTTTGACTCTTTAACGAGGCTGAATATAGGTCTTTTGACGCGTCAAGTCAATAAGTTGTTTTGATGATCGTGAATGGTGCTAGGGAAAATCTTGAGTTCCAAGGCCCTTCCAAAGCCCTTTTTGGTAATTTTGAACATACCAAAGGGCTTTGGAAGGTGGGAGATAAAAGTATTTTTTTGAAGTCACACCTATTTGAAAGGGAATCATACCAGTCTCTTCTGCAAGCTGCATTTCCTCGAGGTCTTCTCCAATATATATAGCTTTATTTTTACTTTGATTGGCTAGAACAAGGCCTCGCTCAAAAAGAATTTTTGAACCTTTGTTTTTTCTTTCTGTATTTTTTTGTGGAATAAAAAGCGATCCCTTGAAAACTCTATGCTCATCATGACCGCTGAATTTACCAAAAGGAGAAAAATCCCAAGGCTCTTCATCCTCTTTCCAGCTTGTTTTATCTGCAGGAACTTTTCCGGATAAAAAATCAATTAATCGAAGAATCTTTGCGCTCGCTAAATCTTTGAGAGGCTTTTCTGGTGGATAGTTGACTCCCCATTCCTCAGGTACGTCTGTGAGCATTCCTAGTTTGAGGCCCTTTTTTTGCAAATCATTTATATAATCTCGAGCGGATTCATAGCGCCTTCCGTCTAACCATTTGAATTTTCCATACATGTTTTTGGAGTGAACCTCTCTCATGTAAAACATGGGATTGTAGTTGTTTGTCTTGGTATCAATGAGAGTGTTCCCAAGGTCTAAGAAAATCCAAACATTTTTCTTTGAAGAACGCCGTTGTTGAGCAAAAGCGTAAAAACCTAAAAATAAAAAACAAAACGTTAAAAAGTAAAACTTCATGAGAAAGCTCCTTCTTCAAGTGAAGTTGATAAATCAAGACTCTTCGATTTGTGATGAGATCGCGTCATCATAAAAACAAGAGAAAGAATAAGGATTCCGAGACAGCTAAAAATCCCTGATTGAGTCAGAAGGTCATTCAACTTTCCTTCTTGGAGTGAAGACCCAATAAGAGCGGCCATCCAGGCGCAGACAGCTCGATCGACGATCGACTCAAGCGAGAGGAGTGTTGCGCGAAATTGTGTTTTTTCTTGAATTGCATCGTTGATGAGTTGTTTTTGAATAGGAAAAGCAATTCCAGAAGCGAGAGAAAAAATTAAAAGTAAAATCAGAGTAAAAATTTTATCAGCATAAGGAATGAGAAAAAGAGTGAGTCCCATTGCAATCGTTGCGAAAGAAACAGCTTGGCGATTTTTTTTAAAACTTTGAAAAATTTGTGGAAAAAATGAGCCCAAAGCTTCACTCAAAGTCATAAGCGACATAATCCATCCAAATGAATAAAGAGTGAAGTTTTTAGAGTTTAAGATAGGTTGATAGAGATTGACTTGGCATAAGCGAGTCAGGGTGAAGATTCCTATTCCTTGTATAATAATAAAGAGCAAATAAAAATTAGATCCAAGATATTTAAGAGCTTTGAGAGTCCCCTGGAGTGAGCTCTTGTGTGTAGATTTTTGAAAAGAAATTTCTGGAAGCTTTAGGACAAAGAAAAGTGAAACGAGGGCGTTAAAAGTTGTGATCCAATAAGGAAGGGTCAGGTGCCATTTCATAAGAAATCCTACAATTGCCCAGCAAAAAACTTTTCCAAAAAGGCTTATAGCACGTGCCTTACCTTCTACTTTTGCGTATTCGTGCTGAACTTGATTTTGTTGAAGGTATTCATAGAGATAAGCTGAGGAAGCGCCTGATATAAAAGATCTTGAAAGCGCAATCAGTAAAAAATGCCATAAGAATCCGCTGTAGTGAGCTGCAAAAATAGGAAGAAGATTTGCAAAGATAAGAGTTCCCGCTCCCCATATGAGACATTTTTTATAACCCAGACGATCTGCAAGATATCCTGTGGGAATTTCTAAAAAACAAAACACAATATAGTAAAGACTTTGAATGCGGAAGATTTGCAAGTCACTGACTCCACTCAGTTTTTGGTATTCATAGAATACAGGAACCCAAACAAGGAGAGTGTAGAAAAACTGGAAAGCAGTATAAAGATAGATAACCTTTTTGCTTTCTTTCATAAAATCATTACTTGCTATAGGGCCTTAATTGAAGAATGTAGAGTCCGTCAGAGTTTGCAAGCCATTCTATATCGACCGGAGCACTAAAAGTATAGTCGGGAGAAAAGTGTGATTGAAGAAAACGCCCGCAATACGCCAACTTTTGAAGAGTTTCTTTTTGTTCATCACTTAAATCCTCTTGTTCTTTACCTCTTGCCACGGTTCGGCCGCCACCTTCGACAGTGTTGTAGAGATATTGATAAGGAGCTTCGCTTCCTTGAACAATTTGAACGGCAGATTTAGTAGAAATATTCATATAAACATTTCGAAAGTCACTTTTATTTGCGGGGTTACTTGTGACTAAAACTCCACCCATTTTTGAAGGAATTTCTTCTTGAATAATGACTCCCATGTACACATCGTCGAGTGATATCCCCACGTCTTGTCTAAGGCGTACGCTTCGAGGTGAAAGGATAGAGGCCCAAACTTGTTTGATGCTTTCAAAAATATTATCAGCAGTCGTCACGTGATTGATGCTTTCGTAAATTCCAGCAGCAGAAAATCCATAGAGATCTTCAGCGTTAGATGAGCTTCGAACAACAAAGCTTGAAACTCCGCCTAAGTTCATCATGATTTCGCTATCGATGTAGCTCTTTAAATGCTTTGGCAGTCTTGTTTCTAAAATCATGTGCTGCAGATTGATACAGAGGGCATCGATCTGCCGAGCATTCAGCTCGAGCGCCATCTTAAGTTTTCCAATGGCTTGTTGAATTTTGGGAGATGATTCTAGAAATTGTTGTTGAATTGCAAAGGGAATAGCAATTCCTTTTGAAAGGTTTACAGAATTTTTTAAATAGTTGTGAGAGAGTTCATAAATTTTTGAAATATCTTGAGAGGTTATTTTCGGAGGTAATTTATGATTTAAAGCTTTTGCAAGATAGTTCAAAAGATTCGCTCGAGGAGGGCGTTTCACTTGATAAAAACCAAGAATCCGCTGAGAGCCTTCATTTAAAACATGGAATAATTCACCTAAGTTTGCTGCTTTTGTTCCGTACTTAAATCGATCTTCGACTCGTAAGTTTTCAAGTGAGGTAATAGGAACATTCGTCACAAGTGGTTCGTCGAGTTTGATCTTTGTTGCTTTCCAAGATGGTTTTAAAAGATCAGTGGGTTTATCTGTGGGACGAATTCGAACATGATTGGCGTTGTTATCAACTTGATATTCAACCCAGGAATTTTGCCAAGAGTGTTTTGATATTTCTTGAAGAATGCCCAGTTGAATCGCGTTGGGGATTTGCCAGCCACTTGCCAAAACATTTGTGTGTGAAAGAGGTGTTGTGTGTTCAGCGTTGATGATTCCAGAAAGGCGAGGAATGTCATCGGGTACGCGAGGCATGACAATGATGTCGTGCCATTCAAGAGTGCTCTTTTGAAGTTGGTAGTCTTCTAGGTTGTCAAAAGCACGGATGCGTCCAACTGTTTTTCCTGGATTCAGCGGAATGTAAGTTGCCGAAGCGAAAAGTTCATGGGCATAGATTCGAGGAAGGCGAAGTGAGTCTTCATCCTTGATAAAGTTTTCTTGAAAATGATTTGCGGGTTTGATGTAAAGCGGAAGCGAGGGATCAAGATTTTTTCGAACAATTTTATAAAAATCTTCGAGCATGTTGAGATTCATTGTGTCGACTTCAACGGTTTCAAGAGTGAAGAATTTTTTTTGTGCGTGATCTTGAAGAGCGATAATCCCCAAGAAGAAGCGGCGACTTTCACTTTGGTAAAAACTTTCATTGAACTGGTCTATGTTTTGTTCGAGTTCGTTGAGGGGGATTTTGAGAAGGCAATCGGCAATGTAATTTGCATGAAAAGAATAGGATGCGTGATTTAAAAAGTGAACGGTGTTTTGGTTGCGATCAATCACGACTTTGACAAACGGAACTCCCGCTAGATGACCACAGATTTGTTGAAAGGCTTCGGTGCTGAGGGTTTCGTTACATATATTTTGAACGTTCGAGATCGTAGGATTTTCTAAACCACCTCTCATGTTGCACCCCTCAATGTAGGACTAGCATTCGCGTAGAGTTTTGATCAACTTTTGGGCGAACTTAAAAACCCTATAAAAATATTTCTAAAAAGTGCCTCACATTCTTTTCTGAAGTAGATATAAATCAATGAGCTTTGAGCGTTTAAAAGTAAAACTTTATTGTGATGGGGCCTATAAAGAGGAAATCCTTAAATACAATCAGGATCCAGAAATCGCAGGCATGACCACGAATCCTTCTTTAATGAAAAAAGCAGGCATTCATGATTATGTGAGTTTTAGCCAAGAAGTTTTAAAAGTGGTGACGCAAAAACCAATCTCCTTTGAAGTTTTTGCAGATGATATTCCCGAGATGACTCGTCAAGCAAAGCTCATCGCAACATGGGGAAAAAATGTTTACGTAAAAATTCCGATCTTGAACACGAAGGGAATCTCTACGGCTTCTTTGATTCAAGAGCTTTCTCATTCAGGTGTGAAGGTGAATGTCACGGCTGTTTTAACGGAAGAGCAAATTCAAGAAGCGTTGAAGGTTTTAGCTGGAGGAGCTCCTTCGATTTTATCGATATTTGCAGGACGCATTGCCGATACGGCTCGTGATCCAAATCCACTTGTGAAAGACGCTGTTGAGGCTGCCAAAAAAAAGGCGCCTAGTGTGGAAGTTTTGTGGGCAAGTACGCGTGAAGTTTATAATCTCATTGAGGCAGAAAAGGCTGGTTGCCAAATTATTACTGTTCCTGGAAGCATTTTAGAAAAGTATCGAGACATGCGTACAAAAACTTTGCACGAAGTGAGTTTGGACACAGTCAAAACTTTTAAAAAAGATAGCGATGCTGCGGGTTATTCGCTTTAATTAAGTGTCTTAACCAAAAATTCACAGTCTAAAGCTCATTTTGTTGCGAAAATAAACTGTGCGCTTTTGTTCTTTAGTTTTGTTTTCTTTTTTTGCACTCAATGGATGCGTGCCTTTTCCACTCGCTCTTAAGAATGGAAATTGTCTCGTTCAGGATCAAATTATTAATACTTATCATTTAGAGGGAGCCTGGAAGACAGAGACGGATGCGAATGGCGAGTTTGAAATGATTTATTTTGAAGCGCCTAATTTGTGGTTTAAGGATCTTGAAAGCTCGAGAGTTTCAGTCACAGCAGGCGATGGAAAAACGATCTATGCGATTCTTTCTCATCGCATGTGTAAGATCCATTGGAATGATGGAGCTCCTGATGCGGCTCTGGAAGTCGGAGCGTATGACATTCTCAACAACGAAAGTGCGATTGCTCAGCGTTCGTTGCAAGTTGTAGATGGAAAAGTAGATTTGGGTTTAGCAGCAGATTCGACAGCTGATTATATTAGCTATCATTTTAGCGATGGTTGTGGCGGTACTAAATTGACACTCAGTGGGCATCTTGACGGTGGTTCTGGCATTCAGACCAAAACATATACGCTGTATCAGACAGATCCTGCGGTTATTCAAGGCGTTTGCTCCAGCACAAGTTCAAATTAAATCATCTTTGATGAAGCGTTAAATTATTGCCGCTTCTCTTTTCACTTTCAGAAGTGAATTTCCCTATAATGAAAAAATATGGCTGACGTGGATCTCGGCGAGCTCGAGCATTATTTGCGTATTTTTCAAGAGAATCCAGATTCACGCGTTTTCGCTCCTTTGGCCGACCTTTATCGCAGACTTGGAAGAATGGATGATGCGGAAAGAATTTGCCGTGAAGGTCTTCGAAGACATCCTTACTATGCGGGGGGTCGAGTGGCTCTTGCGCATATTCTCTTTGATCGAGGGCAACTTAAAGAAGCCTTTGATGAAGTAGAGTCCATCGTCACTTATTATCCGGACAATCTTTTAGCTCGAAAGATTTTGATCAAAGCATTGCTCTCTTTGGGTCAGCGCGATCGAGCGCATCGTGAGTTAGAGGCTTTGCGAGCTCTTGCTCCAGAAGTGGCGGCCGACCCAGAGTTGCATGCATTCTTTAAATCGGGAGCTCCGTCGGCACGGCGCTTTGAGTCGGTCTCTGATTATCTCCCTCAAAGCCTTCTAGAAGGTCTCAAGCTTCAAGCTGCAATTCTTCAGCGTCTGATTGCAAGTATTTAAGGCAAGTATTTGGGCTCCTTTCCATCTAACCTTTGACTCTTAGCGAGGGCGGTTCTAGATTTTAGCTCAGTTATGATTGAATCTGGTGATCTTAGAAAAGGGTCTAAAATATTGATCGATGCCGCTCCTTATGCCGTTCTCGATGCTCAGCACGTGAAGCCTGGTAAGGGGAGTGCTTTTGCTCGATGTAAATTAAAAAATCTCGAAACAGGTCAGCTTCTTGAGCGGACTTTTAAATCAAACGAAAGTTTTGATGAACCCAGTCTTGAGTTTGTTGAAATGCAGTATTTGTATACTGAAAATGACATGTTCATTTTTATGAATACCGTCAATTACGAACAGATTACTCTCAGCGCAAAGCTTATGGGTGATCAGAAAATGTTTCTCAAAGAAAATATTAACGTCGGAATTCTTTTCTATAATGAACGACCTATTAACGTGGAACTTCCAACTTTTGTGGAATTGCCGATTGTTTACTGCGAGCCTGGTTTCAAAGGCGACACAGCAACAGGGGCTTCTAAACCTGCAACAATGGAAGGTGGATTGATTGTGAAGGTTCCTCTTCACATGAAAGAAGGCGATATCTTGAAGATTGATACTCGCACAGGGGATTACGTTGAAAAGGTCAACAAGTAAAAATCGCGTCAAAGGAAAAGCGAGGGGTTCATTGAAAAACGTGACAAAAGAAAAAAGTCTTTCGCCCAAAAAAGTAAACGAAGTTAAAGAAGTTAAATCCGGTGCTTTGAATCGAGATTTATTAAGAAGCTTCACGGAGTTTATGCGTGAAGAAGGTCTTGTAAGTTTTAAATTTAAAAGCAAAGAGTTTGAAGTTGAATTGAATTTTTCAAATTCACAACCAGGCGCTCTTCCTTTGCAGCAGTCTGCTCCGCAAATGAATCATGCTCCTGCTCCCGTTGTGGCGACAACTCATGTTCCCGAGCGAAATGAAGCTCCTCAAGCTTTTACTCCTCCTCCAACGGCGACTCGACCTCCTCTGGCCGCTGCTGAAAACACACGAATCATCAAGTCTCCTTTTGTCGGAACTTTTTATCGATCAGCGGGTCCTGGTAAAAGTCCCTTTGTAGATGTTGGTTCTGTCGTGAAAGCAGGGGATGCGCTTTGTATTCTTGAAGCGATGAAGTTGATGAACGAAATCGAAGCTGAATTTAAATGCAAGATTCTAAAAATCTTAGCGGAAGATGCCTCTCCTGTTGAATACGGAGAAGCTCTTTTCGAAGTTGAAGTTCTTTAGTTTAAAATTAACTTGAAATTTAACGAGGGTAAAAAATGAAAAAAGTATTAATTGCAAATCGCGGGGAAATTGCGCTTAGAATTATTCGATCTGCTCGGGAATTGGGCATCAAAACTGTTGCGGTTCATAGTGAATGTGATGCCGCAAATTTACATGTAAAAATGGCTGATGAGAGTATTTGTATCGGTGGAAATCGCGCAAAAGATTCTTATCTTAATATTGTTGCTTTGATGTCTGCGTGTGATGTGTCGGGTGCCGATGCGGTTCATCCTGGATATGGATTTTTGAGCGAGCAAGCACATTTTGCTTCTACGGTTGCAGAATGTGGAATTACTTTTATCGGACCGAAGCCTGAGTCCATGAAGAAGCTTGGCTCAAAAGTGAGTGCTCGTGAAATTGTTTCTAAATCGGGCGTTCCTGTTTTGCCTGGAAGTGGCGTTTTAAAAAGTGTTGAAGATGCTTTGAGCATCTCTAAGGATATTGGTTTCCCCGTTCTTCTGAAAGCTTCTAACGGAGGCGGCGGTCGGGGAATGCGTATTGTTCGGAGCGAAGATGAGCTCAAAAGAGCTTTTGAGTCTGCGCAAAGTGAATCAAAGGCTGCGTTTGGTTCTGGAGATATTTTCGTTGAAAAATTTGTTGAAAAGCCACGCCATATAGAAATTCAAATTCTTGCAGATCGTTATGGAAACGTGATTCATCTTGGCGAGCGCGAGTGCAGTTTACAGCGTCGTCACCAAAAAGTAATTGAAGAAGCTCCCTCTATGCATCTTGATGAAGAATTAAGGCAAAGAATGGGAAAGGCGGCTTGTGCTGTCGCTTCTGCCGTGAATTACGAAAGTTTGGGAACTTGTGAGTTCTTGTTGGATGAGCAAAAGAATTTTTATTTCATGGAAACCAACACTCGTATTCAGGTGGAACATCCGGTTACTGAATTTGTAACAGGAATCGATCTTGTAAAAGAACAATTCTATGTGGCTATGGGTGAACGTCTTCGATACAAGCAAAGTGACATCAAACTCACGGGACATGCGATTGAATGTCGCGTGAACGCAGAAGATCCCTATAGCTTTATGCCTAGTCCTGGAAAAATTGAAAATTTGATATGGGCTGGTGGATTAGGAGTGAGAATTGATTCAGGAGTTTATCCTGGTTTTAGTGTGCCACCTTTTTACGATTCTATGCTCGCAAAGGTAATTTGCTATGGGCACGATCGCAAAGAATCCAGAGCCAAAATGCTCAGAGCTCTGAGGGAATGTGTTGTAGAGGGAATTAAAACAAACATTCCTCTTCATAAAAAAATTCTTGAGCATGAAGATTATGTAAGCGGCGATACATATACGAAATGGATTGAAGAAAAGCTTCTTGTTTAAGGGCGTGTATTTGCCAAATACTTCTTTTGGCCACTAGACTGATCCTATGGCGAGAGACATTGATGCTTTAAGAGATCAACTGTTGCGTGAGTTAGGTTCAACGGGAGAAAAGCTTGAGTCTATCGATATTGATTGGGCTGTTGAATTAAAAGATTTAACGTCTCTTCCGGATTCAGATTTTCAAAAAATTGCTTTAGATTTAGCCGCTCAGTTTGCCATTCTCTCTGATTGGACAAACGCTCGTGATTGCATCAGACGTTATCGTAAATTAGATCCCACTCATGTTGAAGCTTTGATTTTTGAAATGCGATGTTTGTATGAGTTAGAAAGTTTTACGGAAGTTTTGGCTCTTGGTCAGACTCCTTTGTCAGAAAAGCGTCACTTACTTTCAGTCAATTATTTGATGGCCATATGTTTTGAAGCTTTGGAAATGTTTCCGCAGGCTCGAAGTCGATACGAATCTGTCGTCCGCCAAGATGTTAACTTTTTAGATGCATCTTTAAGGTTGTCGAAGCTCCAAGGCTTCGGCGGTCGATGATAGAATATAAGAGTGAAATTGGGTGTCTTTTGCTGCCTAAATTTCATATGAAAAAATAGTGTAGTTAAATGAAATTTTCGGGGCAGAAATTTTTTATTTTTTTGGGGTTTTTTCTTGTCCCCATTTTGTTCGTGGGTGCCCTTTTGCGCGAACCTATTGTGAATCGTGGATTATTGCGAATCACGATGAACATCTTGAAGAATCGTTTAGGGACTTCTATTAAAGCAAGAACATGGAAAGTTGATTTGTCTCGATTTGCGGTTGCAATTGAAGGAATTGAATTCGAAGAAAATAAAACAAAAATTTATGCAGATGAATTGAGAGCAGAGTTTTCTCCCCTCTTTTTGATGGTGGGAAGGGTTTATCTTTCAAGAGTTTGGCTAAATCATGTCTCCGTGAATGGTTCTTTGCCTTTTTCTAAAGATTTAAATTCAAAAAAATCTTTTGTTTTGGAAAATGAATTAAAAGATTTAGGAGAGGCCCTTGTTGAGGGACAGTCTCGATTAGAGAAGCAAAAATTAGGCTTCGAATTAGTTGAAATAAGCTCCTTAAAAATCAACACCCAGCAAATCAATATACAAGAGGCAGACTTAAAAGTTGAAAATTATGGAGTTGGCCATTTAAAATTTGAATTTGTCGTGGAAGGTTTAAGTGGAGAAAATCTTCCAAAGATTAATCGCATACTTTCGTCGGTTGTTCTTTATAAAGATCGACAAAGCTCCTACCTCAGTATTCGTCGTTTAAATGCTGAGTTGATGAATAAGCAAAACGTTCATTCTTCATTTGAGTTAAAGGGCCGCTTGCCTGGGGATTTGTCATTGGAAGTTGTCTCTGACTTAGGTGAGCTTAATAAATGGCTGTTGGCTCAATCCAATTCAAAATTCAAGGAATGGGCAAAAGAGAATAAAACTTCAGGTTTTGTAGAAGTCATTACAACAGGGCATTTTCAAGGAGCTGGTTTTCAAAAAGCAGAATCATCTTTGCGTTCTAAAAATTTGAAGTTTAACGATTTATCTTTTGCGGAACTTTCGGGCGATTTAAGTTTCGATGAAAAAAATTGGAATCTTTCAAAAGCTAAAGGTCGTTTCAATGCGACTCCTTTTGATTTAAAAGCAAAGAACTCTTTTTCAGTCAAAGATGTTCGCCTAGACAATGGCAGGTTGCAGGGAAGTGTTCAGGTAGAACAGCTTGGTCTCTGTGCTCTTTTGAGAGGGGTACGTATACCTGAGTGTTACGTCGATTTAGTCATGAGTGGAAGAGTGGATCTTGATGGAGGTCTGGATCCCGTTAAAGTTTCTCCTCATGTTCAGTTGAAATTAGAGCCTTACACAGTTTACTCGGATCCAGATGTTGGAAGTGGTCCTAGCGGGCGCCTCCTCAAAACAAAAGCAGCTCAGTTAAGCGGGGTTTTTGAATTAAGAGAAAAAAATCTTGATTTTAATGATTTAAATTTATCTTTTGGAGACGATACTGTTTTGAATGTTCAAGGGAATTTAAAGTATGCTCCCACTCGATTATTTTTAAAAGTTAAAAATGAATCAGCAAAGCTTGAAGATATTTTGAGTGATTTTTTAGATCAGTCCATTTTGGGTTTGTTAAAGATACAATCCACAATCGATTACGATTTTCAGCGATCACATGTAAATGGTAAGACAGATGTTTTTGCAGATTATTTAATGAAAGAATTAAATGTTTCTGGTTTTCCTTTGGGTGATTTGTCCGGAAAATTACAATACACAAAAAATATTCTTGATTTTAAGCCCATTGCTCGAATGGGACCTGGAACTTTGAGCTTAGAGGGGAAAATTGGAAAGATCGATCCCACTTCTCATGAGAGCTTGATGTCACTCGACCTAAAATCAAATGAGTACGAAATTCTGGTTCCTCGAAAAGATAAAGCGCCTATCTTTGATGCGGTTTCAAATTTCGAAGCTCACCTAAAGGGATCGTTAGAAAAAGAAACAAGTCGCCCCTTTGGAGGAATTGTAAGCGCAAACTTACACTCGCTTTCTACTTTTGGAGTTCCTTTTGAAAAAGGAAATCTCAAAGCTTACGTGGATTTAAACGGATTGAGAATCGAAAAGCTTGAAGCTTATAAGGGAGAAAAGAAAGCGATCTTAACGGGGTTCTTAGGTGCTAAAAAGTCGCATGTTGAATTTTCTTCGCAAGATTTTCCAATCCGTCAAATAGGATATCAGCCTGATATTGAACGATTGTTTCAGTCTGGTGAGTTGTCTTCATATGGCTGGTGGGATCAAGACAAGGGAACTTCGATAGATGCTGTTTGTAAACAAGCTAAGATGGGTTCTTCTGTCTTTCCTGATTTAGCTTTAAGTTTTGTGAGTCGAAAAAATGCAAATTCTAAAAATACTGACGCTGAAGATGCGTTCGTTGTTTCTTTAAAAGCGGGCGATGAGATGAATGTGCACTACGATTCGAGTACTGAAAACTTAAGAGCTCATTTAAAAGATGAGGGAATATTTTTAGCTTTAAGTCTGGCTAATAAAAAAGAAAATATCTCAGAGTTTTTAAAGATCAAAGGTGACTTAGGAGTTGATTGGTCTCCGTCTCTTGGGAAAATTAAAATCAACGCTCTTGATTTTCAGATGGCCGACCGCTGGAACAAAGAAGATCGCAGATTGCTTTATCTCGAAAAACCGACAGAAATCACCTTCAGGAATTCTCAGTTTCAAGGGGATGCAAGTTTTCTCTCCAATAACCAGCGATTTGAATTGCAAAGTCGAGGGGCTGATCTGAATGCTTACGGGCGTGTTTCAGTTCGATTGATTGATCTATTCCTTCCTAAAGTGATTCGCCTTGTTGATGGAAATGTTTTGATAAATGGTCGCTGGAATCCCCTTAGCCACCAAGGAGCACAAGCGAGTCTTTCTTTTGCGGATACAAGTTTGTACCTTCCCTTTATTGGGACTGAATTAAGAGCCGTGAAAGGAAATGTGGGCTTGAGCGGAAATGACTTAAAGTTTTCGAATATAAGTGGACGCTCAGGAGAGGGAACGTTTGAATTAAACGGGTCTATGGGAATCATGGGTGGAGCGATGCACTTAAAAACTCATGCGTCTGTTTTACCTCTGCGGATTGGGCATGACCTTGATATGGCTGTGACGGGTGATTTTGAAATCAAAGGCAAGGACCAGCCTTATTTGCTGAGTGGAAAAGCGCGCCTTGATCGTGGCTTACTTAGAAAAGAATTTTCGGATGCGGGCGTTAAAATGGCTGTATTGGAAAAACCTTGGGTTAATTTCGATCTTCCTTTTGAAGTGTCTCAGAACTTTGAGGTTAAAAATTCTCTGACAGATTCTTTTGTAACGGGTCAGGGTCAGTTGCTGGGAAATAATATTGTTCCTCAAGTTTCTGGAAAGTTTAACGTAGTGAAGGGAACTCTTCTTGCAAAAGACAATGAGTTTTCTTTGCTCTTTGCAAAGGTAGATATTCCAAAAGATACAAGCTTGGATACGCTGAAAGTAAACGTACAAGCTTCAACTCTCAAAAACTTTCAGAGTGTTGATTATCGAATCTTTATGTCTGCTGAAGGGGATCCTGCCAATTTGAAACTTAACTTTAGAAGTGAGCCATCGCTCGGACAAAAAGAGGTCATTGCACTTTTATCTTTAGGTTATATTCCTCAAGATCAGAGTTTGGGGGGAGCGAATCAAGGTTCCTCTATTGCGCAAGGCGCTTCAGCAGAAGCTTTTCAACTTCTCTTTGGACAGGCTTTGGGTAAAGGGATTCAAAAACAAACAGGATTTGATGTGAGAGTCGGGACTTCTTCAAACTTAAAGCAAGCGGATACGATTCCTAAAGTAACAGTTTATCGTAAATTAAATGATCGAATGAGCGCTACTTTCGGAAAAAGTCTTGATGTCTCAAGACCGGAGAATAATTTTAAAATAGATTATAAACTCATGAAAAATTTAAATCTTACAGGTGTTTGGGAAAACCCTGAAGAAAATCAAAACTCTCTTGGATTAGATCTGCGATTGGAGTTTGAAATTAAATGAAAATGATCAATCGCTTGAGCTTCTCCTTTCTTTGCTCTGTTGCTTCATTAAACGCACAGGAAATAAAGTCTATTGAATGGTTGTCTAATTCAGAAGAGCCGACACTCCTTCAGAATCTTGTCGGAAAAGAAATTCAATCAAAAGAATTCATCAATACGATTAAACTTTTGAAATCGACCGATAACTTCCAAGACCTTGAGTATCTTTTTGACGACGGTAAGTTAACGGTTAAGGTTCTAGAGAAAGTTTTTATCGAATCGATTGTTTGGCATTATCCCGAATCTGGGATCAGGTCTTATGTTGAAAGAGACTTGATGGTTCAGTTTGATTTGCGGGAAGGTGACCTCTTGCCTGCTGATGTTCAACAAAGAGTTTTGAGGCTTGAGTCTCGCTTACATGCTCGTGGTTACAAAGATCTAAATTTAAAAGCTTCTGTCTTTAAACAAACCAATGGTTATGGGATTGTTCTTGATTTTGTTTCATCGGGAAAAGATCGAGAGAAATATTCAAAAATTATTTTTCAAGATATCGAAGATAAGGAAACGATGGAATATCTCGCTCAGAAAATGAGCGGCCTTCAGTCTTTAGACGAGAAGAAATGGACCTTGTCCGGTAGTGAATTCTTGGCCGATACTTGTTGTTTCTTAAAAGATGAAATTGAACTTGATGACTTTCGCTATACCTTGAGAAAGGTTATGCGATCTCGAGGTTTTCTCAATTTTGACATTGATGTTCATTCTGCAGACGAGGGAAGGCTTTTGGTGAGCCCCAGAAACCTAAAGAGATTTGACTTTCAATTTGAAGGACAAAGTTTTTTTTGGGAGAGCGAGCTCAGAAATTTTCTTTTAGAAAACCTTTCAGATAGAAACTTTGAAATTGAAGAAGCTAAAACGCTCATTCAGGACCTTTACTTTAAAAAAGGATTTCAGGATGTTGTTGTGGATCCTGTTATTTCGTCAAAGGGGTCACATTTTAAGATTGTTTTTAACATTCAAGAAAATAAACAGTATTTCTTTAGGGCGATTAATTTTCAAAATGTAAGAGAAGAGTATTTGCCGCTTTTAAGACAATCTGAAAGGGAATGGCTAGAGCCTGAAAAAAGTCCTTTTCGATACTCTTTCTTTGATGAAAAGGGATTGAGAGATGGCTTAGGAGTTCTTGTGGAGCGCATTCGCTCTAAGGGCTTTTTAGATATTGAGGTTTCGAGTTACGACTTTTCAGTTAATTCTGATTCTCGGTTTGCTCAGTTAAAGTTGAACCTTCGTTTAGGGCCTCGTTATCAATACTCCAAATTTAAAATTCGAGATTCTGAAGAAAGTCTTCTTCCCGTTAAAGATCTTAATTTGCCAAGTGAAGGAGATTATTTTGATGGAGATCGTCTTCAAGAAATTCTGAAAAAATTAAAAAGAGCCTACCAAGATGAAGGCTATCTCTATTCAGAGATCGATTTTAATCCTGAA
>CANIGN010000006.1 GCA_947467125.1 Bacteriovoracaceae bacterium
AACAAAGATATTCGAAAGCAGATACAGTCTCTTTTGTTTGAATCAGATTTAATTGCAAAGTTTTGGGGTAAGGATGTGGATCCTAGTTTTCAACTTTTTGAAAAAACGAATCTTTCTCAAATAAAAACTAAAACGAGCAAAAGAAAATCCATCGCCTCCTCTCTTAAGTTAGAGCTAAGCTGCGTTGCTGATGAGAGTACTCTTCAGTTTTTAACTCTTCTTGCTCAAGATCTTAAGCCCAAAGGAGTGACGCTCAAAATAAGGCCTCTTGAATTTGCAACATTCATGAAAACGATTAATTCACAAAACTTTGAAGCCTATTTTTTTTATGTGGATGTTGGGCATGTTCAGAATTTAGAAGCTTTGTTCGCCTCTAAGGGAAATCGCCTGGGTATTGCAAATCCTAAAATTGACCCCATTTTTTCAGATCTCAAAAGTAGTGCGGAGCAAAGCTTAGAGGAGCTCAATCGAGAGGAAGCTTATATGCTTCCTCTTTATAGAACCAAGAAGATCTTGGCTATGGGTCAAAATGTGCACATCGATCAAAGTTCAGGTGGATTCTGGCGGGATCTTATAAGAGCTGTAAAATGAAGAATTTTCAATCTAGCGATTTAAGACTCAATATGTTGAAATAAGAATGAATGAAAAGGCCAGAGCTTGCTCAGTATCCTCTTTTGATTGTGGATGATGATAAAGATGCGCTTTTTTTGATGCAAGAACATTTAAAAGATTATTCAGTCACTGCTTTTTCATCGCCTCAAGATGCCTTGACGTCTTTGGGGGAAAAAGAATTCGCACTTATTTTAAGTGATTATCAAATGCCTCATATGAATGGGATTGAGTTTCTTAAGAAATCTATTGAAATTCAACCTCGTGCCAAAAGAGTTTTAATCAGTGCTTTTGCAGCGCTCGTGGATACAGAAGAGGCGTGGAATCAGGTGCGTGTGGATAAGGTTCTTGCGAAACCCTATACTCCCTCTGATTTACTTGAGACTGTTCAAAATGCTTTGATTGAAAAAACAATCGAAGAAGAAAATCAACGCTTGAGACATTTGGCTCTCGTTGATTCTGTGACGGGTGTTTTTAATCAACGGCATTTTTGGGATCGTTTGAGAGCCGAGATGAGTCGTGCAAAACGTTTTCAAAGGCCTCTTTCTGTGATGATTTTTGATATCGATAATTTTAAAGAGATTAACGATCAAAAGGGACACTTAGAGGGAGATGCACTTCTTAAAAAAGTAGCTGATTGTTTTGTTCAAGAATGTCGACAAATGGATTTGGTTGCTCGTTACGGGGGAGATGAGTTTGTTATCATTTTGCCAGAGATTGATTCTCAAACAGCCCTTCCTATTGCCAATCGATATATCGAGAAAATTAAATCCGTATCGGGAGCTTCGTTGAGCGGTGGAATTGCTTCTTTTCCTGGTTCTTCATCAGAGAGAGAGATTGTCTCTCATGCTGATAAGGCTCTCTTAAGAGTAAAAAAAGAAGGCAAGGGAAAGGTTCAGTTGTACAGTGATCTATCTTTATGATCCCCAATATTCTTCTCAAAAAAAATCATTGCTGAGAGAAGACGATTTAAATCCAAATTACCTAAAACATTTACGTGCATTACGACCGGACTTGGGAGAGAAAATTGCTTTTCTAAATTTTTCCGGAATGGCTGCAAAATATGAAATAAGTTCAACTCGTCCGTTAGAGCTTTCTTTTGTTGAGAACATTCAAAAACCTGAGCCTCAAGTAAAGACGCATCTTTATTTAGCAGCTCCCCTTGGCCCTGCTCTCGAGCAGTCCATCGAGCAAGCAACGGAAACTGGGTATGATGTCATTCATCTTTTGCGCTCAAAGCACGTACAATATCCAAAAAATAAAGAACTCAACTTTAGCCGATTAAAAAGAATCGTAGAAGCCAGTTGCTTGCAGTGTGGTCGATTCTTTGCCCCAGAGGTGAAAGAAGAGATGATTGATTTTTCAAGAGCTCTTCAAGAAGCTCAAGAAGACGTCTGTATTTTTGCAGATGAAACAAGTGCGGGAATTGTTTGGGGCTCTGAAAAAAATAATCCTTTAGTCCCTTCAAAAAAACTTTCAATCTTTATTGGTCCTGAAGGTGGTTGGTCAGAAGAAGAGAGAATGGCTTTGCGCGAGCAGAGTACAGTTTTTTCCTTAGGGCCGCATATCTTAAGAGTTCCGACGGCCGTTGTTTCAGCTTATGTTTTAGCTTGGAAGGAAGTAAAAAAATGAAATTAAGTGAAGTGATTCCTCAAATTGAAAAGCTAAAAAAAGAAGGAAAAAAAATCATCACCACAAATGGTTGTTTTGATATTCTTCATCGGGGCCACGCTTATTATTTACAAGAGGCCAAAAAATTAGGTGACGTTCTAGTCGTTGGTATTAATTCTGATGCAAGTGTGAAGTCTTTAAAGGGAGAGGGTCGCCCTTTGAATAAAGCTCACGATAGAGCTTATTTGATCAGTCAGCTTAAAAGTGTTGATTTTGTTTTTGTCTTTGAAGAATCTCTTCCCAATGAGTTTCTTAAAAAAGTTGCTCCTCACATTCATGTGAAAGGAGGTGATTATCAGGTGGAAAGCTTGCCTGAATATAAACTCCTTCACTCTATGGGAGCAAAAGTTGTGACCATTCCCTTTGTGGAGGGTTATTCAACGACCTCAACTCTCAACAAGGTTCGAGCGGGTGAGTGACTAAAGTTTAGACAATTCCATAAAATAACTTCAAATAAAGGCCTTCTAGAGCCTCTATAAAGCTTTTGGCCTGGCCTTTCTCTTGCAGTCTTAAGAGGAGAAAGGGAAGGGCTATTCTTGGAAAACCATGACATAACACTTAAAAACTTATCAATCATCGCCTTGATGGTTGCGGGGTTTTTCTTGTGGATGAAAGTAGACTTCTCATTTTCTTATTCAAAAGGGTTTGATTACCGAGCTTCTTTTTTGAAAAACCCTGAGCGAAATCCAACAGCCGAAGATAATCATGTTGAAAGAGTGACTCTTCAAAAAATTAAAACTGAATACAGGCCAAATTTAGAAGTTTTTGAAAATAAAAGAGCTCAGGCTTCGTTGAATGTTGTTGAAGATCGTTCAGAAGAAAACTCTCCTCGTGAAGTTGTTCGAGAAAGTAATTTTGAAGCAACTCGAAATGAAATTACAAAGTTTATGGCGGAGGGAAGGACGGATGAAGCTCTTGACTTAGCTCGTAAACGCCTTGAGGAAAACGTGCCTTCTTCAAATGAAATGGTATATATGGGTTTTTTACATGATTTCATTATGCAAAACACTCATGATCCAGAAGAGCAATACAGTTTGACTTATTCTTCTATTAAAAATGCACAAGATAAAAATATTCGAAAACAGTTTATCCAAAAGTTTGCAGTTTATCAGCCTGAAATGGCCGAAGATATGAAACGAGAAATTCAATCTTCTGGTCTTTCAATATAAGAAATTTTTAAGAAAACACAGTTTTTGAAAGTGTCTAACTTAACCAAAAATTAATATTGTGTCTTTTTTTCAAACAAATCACTAAATGTCTGTAACTCTTTGAGAACTTCCATTTATTGTATGAATTCTGGCAACCACTCTTTATTCATGTAAAGTTTTTTGGCACAAGTGCCGAAAAATTGCTCAGGGAGAAATGTATGAGTTCAATACAATGGGAAGATTTCGAGCGTATACACGTAGTCAGAAAAATTAGAGAAGTTATTGGGAGTTGGTTTTCTGTCGACATTCTTTTAGTAGATGATCAAGGAAAAATTCGTAACTCTTTTAAAGGTGATGAATCTCCTCGAGCTAATTTTTTAATGAAAAAAGTTCTAAATAACGACGTGGGTTGGGAATATCTTTCGCAAACTGTTGAGAAAGTTAATTCACAGCTTATGAAAAGTAATTTACGTTTTCATGAGTTTGTTTTTCTCCCTACTGTCGAAGGTCTCGCAATTCCTATTGTTGTTGATGAAGAATACTTTGGAGCTGTTGTGGCTCTTGGTTATCGCAAAGACCCAAGTGAGAAAGCCGGTTCTGAATATCTTGCTCAGGCTAAAGTGTTGGGCTTTAGCGAAGGCGAAGCCCAGGAGGCTTATCGAGGATTAAAAAATATTTCCATTGCCGAAGTCCAATATTTTAGAGAGTTATCTGAATTGGTTGCCCAAGAAATTGTGACTCTCCATAAAGAAATATCTTCTCGAGATAATCGAATTGAAGAACTCAATCAGCAATTAGGTGGCCGTTACCGCTATGAGAGCATGATTGGAAAAAGTAAGCCGATGCAAGAGCTTTATGCTCTTCTCGATAAAATTAAAGCTTCTGAAAGCACTGTTCTTATTCAAGGTAAAAACGGAACAGGTAAGGAGTTGATCGCAAAAGCAATTCACTTCAATTCTCCTCTTAAAGATAAAGTCTTTTTGCCTCTCAACTGTGCAGCTTTCAACGATAACTTATTGGAAAGTGAGCTTTTTGGTCACGTCAAAGGATCTTTTACGGGAGCTATTCGTGATCGTAAGGGTTGTTTTGAAATGGCAAATGGTGGAACTCTCTTTATGGATGAAATCGGGGACGTTTCTCCGGCGATGCAAGTGAAGCTTTTAAGAGTTCTACAAGATGGAACCTACACTCCTGTGGGTGGAACAGAAGTTAAAAAAACAAAAGTGCGAATTGTCGCAGCAACGAACCGAGACCTCAAAACAATGGTTGAAGACGGAAGCTTTAGGCAAGACTTGTTTTATCGTTTGGCCGTGATTGGGATAACGGTTCCTGCTCTTAAAGATCGAAAAGAAGATATTCTTCTTTTGGCAGAACACTTTCTTGCAAAATCTTCTAAGGAAAAGGGAATGGAGCCAAAAGTTCTCACTAAAAGAGCAATTGAAAAGCTTTATGATTTTGATTGGCCTGGAAATATTCGTGAACTTGAAAACGAAATGGAGCGAGTGACGGTTCTTGCGGGCACAGAAAAGTTTATTGGTCCTGAAATGCTTTCTTCTCGAATTCGTGAATCTGAAGATCGTCCTAAGGTTCAAGGCGCTCGACTTGAAGGAAAGCTCAAGGATGCTTTAGAGAATTTAGAAAGAGATATGATTCGCGAAGGTCTTCGTCGCACAGGGTGGAACAAGAGTCGCCTTGCAAAAGAGTTGGGTATCAGTCGCGCAGGTTTAATTATGAAAGTAGAAAAGTACGACCTTGATAAACGAAGGCTTACTCGTCCCTTAGGCAAAACTGGAACAGAAGATTTTTAGTTTAGGGGTCTATTTTATAGATCGTATATTGGTTGAATCTTCCTTCTTGATCGTGGGCTTTGCGTATAGCTTTGAGTCCCATCGTCTCAAGTGGAATAGGAAAAATTTGTTCATTTGCTGCAATGATATATTTGCTTTGCTGAGTGTTTTTTACGACCGACTTTGTTCTTTCAATAAAAAGTTTAAGTGCAGGTGGAGTAAAAGAATTGAAAAGAAAAATTGCTTTTGCTTTTTGTATTTCAGGTTCAATTTCAGCTTCTGAGGCATCCATTTGTTTATTCTGGGCATTGGGCACTTTCATTTTTTCAATAGCCTTACTTAAGTAAGCGGCTCTTTCGGGAACAAATTCCACTCCCGAGAAATTTAATTCTGGATGTAAAATAGATCCTGCCATTAAAATTCGCCCCCATCCTGAGCCCACATCTAGAACAGTATCTCCAGCCTTGAGGGGAAGTTCCTTGAGGCTGTTTTCAAGAATTCTCAAAGGGCTTGCTCCGTATCCTGTTTGATGACCTGATTCAGGGTCTAAATAATTGTTAGAAGCCTTTAGAGAAGAATCTGCACCCGTGATCCAGTCGGGTAAACTATCTGGATGAAGATCTGTTTCATTATGAATACGGGTCCACTGTTCGAGAAGGAGTTTCGCTTCAAAAACTGACAAGTGTCCTAGGGAAAGTTTTTCTTTTAATCGCTTCCTAAGTTCTCGAATGGGTTCAGAAGCGTTTTTGAATTGAGGCACACTCTTTTGATAGATGTCTTTTGAGGTTTCATTGAAGCGATCTAAGAGATATTTTTCAATGTTTGGAATCGCTGCGTGTTCATCGAGAATAGAACTCAAGAGAGGATCAGATTCAAGAGTTGCAATATCTTTTGCAAGGCTTTGATCGATTTCATTTTTACTTTCTAGTCTATGAAGAGTTTCAGTGTATTGAGGAGTGATGCTTTTAAGATGATCAAGACGGTAGTTTAAAGCAGAAGAAAATTGAATGGGGTTATTGTGAGCTTCGAGCCAAAAATCAGTTGGATCGGAGTCAGGTTTTGTATAGTTATTGGAGCGAACGAATGTTGGCTTTAGTTGAGAGTTTACATGAGAAGCATATGAGGCAATTCGAGAAAGTTCTTCTTTGCAGCTTTTAACAAAATGAGGAGAGATACAAAAAGCTTGTTTGAAAGTGAGTAAAGTGAAGAAAAATAATAAGTGTCTAAAATGTTTCATGGGAGATTTCATAAAAGATTTGATAGCGCAGCTTTTTTGAAGGGTCCTTAAGTGTATTTTAACTGATATTCTGGATTTATGATCCGATCAAGATTAGAAGTTTTCTATGTCTGAACAACGTAGAGGAACCTTTTACCTCATATTTTTAGGAATCATTTTGGGCTTTGTTTGCATGTCTTTTTTTGCACCAAAGCTTATTGTTTGGTACTCAAAGCCACCCTTTTCTCCGGGCGTGGATTGCACCCCTGCTATTGAATGGGGACTCTCTCAAATCATTAAATGGCAAGCAGCGGGGATGATTGTTGGATCTTTGGCGCTTTGGGGATTGTCGGTTCTCGTACGTCGTAAACGCGGACTTTAAGGTTATAATCGAAATAGGGTGGGAGTTCGCTTTTTATTTTCTTTGTGTTTTATTTTTTCAGTGTGGGGAAATCCCTCTGTAAGTATTTCTCTTGCGGATGAAAAAGGTAATTTGATTCAAGAAAAAACTGTTTTAAAAGTTGGTCAGACTATATTTTTTCGTATGAAGTCTGTTCAGCCAGAGTCAGTTGAAAGTGTCATACTTGAAACATGGAATAGAGGGGTGTCTCATTATGAGGGAATTACAAATACTCTGAGTTCTGAAAACACTTTTGATATTCCTTATATAATTCCTAATTCCGCGATTCATCCAACCTTAGCTTTTGATATTGTTGTTCGATCTAAAACAGGCGGCCGACAGCATTTCTTTATAAATAAGCCAGCTGATTGGGAACTCAAAAAAAATAGCTTTTTAGAATCACTCGTTCAATTAAACAAACAACTAAAAGTAGAGGGCCTAAGTATAGATACTCGGAGTCCCACGATTGCCAATGTCCTTTCTCAAAAAAAAGCTAAAGGAACGATGGTCTCTTTTGATGTTCAGGATTCTCATCCCGATCTTACAAAAATGAGGGTTGCAGATAATCCTGCAAAATGCAATTTATTGAAGGGAGACCTTTTTCGATGCCAGAGTTTTATTGAGGCAAGTGACACTATCAAATCAAAAAAAGAAATCGAAATCCTTGCTCTTGATCGAGCCAGAAATTTAAATAAGAAAAAAGTTGAGAATATATATAACCCTACTTCTCCTATAGCCTTACGAGGCCCTGTTTTAGTTCAGAATTGTTCTCCGAGGTCTTTTGATGTGAAATTAGCCTTTCAAGACGGTTCTTCACAGATGAGAAAGATTTCTTTTTATAATCATTTAGATCAAAGAGCTTTGGCTTCTGCTTCTCTTGAAGATTACAAAAACAAACTTTCTTCTAAGTATGAAATACATTTAAAAGACAAAAAATTGAGAGAGTTTCTCTACTCTCTAGAACCTGACTCTTCTTCTCTTCAATCCGCTTTGCAATGTGAAGGGCAAATTTTAAAAGCAGATCTTGTTCAGATAAAAGAAATCCAAGAATAGTTGTGTTGAAGTGATCCAGGAGATCCAGATCTTTTCCATCTTCGATAAGAAGCGTAGAGTGGGTGGCTAAAGGTATCGACTTCAACATTATAAAAAAGTTCGATGTTTAAATTTTTTAAAGACTTTTCGATAAAGTTCCAGGAGTTAAAGAATTTCTTCTCGTCACCTGCCGTCTGTTGTCCGATTTTGCTCACAAAAAATTCATTTTGATCTTTTGATGAAAATTGCGACCACATATCTGAGCCCACTTCAAAGCTTGTTCCGTTAAGGCATGGCCCACACCAAACCCAGGTTGTTTGGGGATTGAATCCACGCTGAAAGGGGAGCAAGTGTATGCCTTGAGCAAGACCTCTCCATCCTGCATGAAGAGCGGCAACACATTCACTTTCACGATCTATATAAAATAAAGGCGCACAGTCAGCGGTTTTGATGTAGAGCTTTCTTTTAGATTTTTTATAGGAATCGCCTTTGGCAATAAACCCATCTGCTTCAAGCATTTCAGATCCAGCAAGAGAGTGGCTCCAATCCACAATCTTTTTGCTGTGAATTTGCTTGAGTCGATCTCCGTCTGAAAAATCAAGTTGGGAACTTTCTTCTTGGGTATGAAAGCGAATTCTCAAGCCCTTTGCCCATTTTTGTCCCAGATCAAATTCGAGAGTTTCTAAAGTATCTAAATGTCTGTCCATAGATTGTCTGTTTCAGTGGGAATGTTTATCCCAAGCTGAAGGCAGGCCTCAAGGAAAGAAGGGCTGTTGGCACTGAGTTGAATTTCTTTTTGTGTAATCGGATGAGTGAAGCGCATCATGTGGGAGTGGAGCAATATACGGCGCCATTTTTGGCCTCCGTATAATTCATCTCCAACAATTGAAAAGCCCAGAAATCTTAAATGAGATCGAATTTGATGAGTGCGGCCTGTTTGTAGTTTGAGTTCAATTAATGAATGAGGAGGAGCTTCAGAGTGAATGTGGCCATGAGTAATCGCTCTTTTCCCACCTTCTGGAAGGGGGCTCATTCTAAGTGGATGGGTAGGGTCGCGACCGTATTGAGTTGCAAGAGAAAAGCGATTTCCATTCATTCGAAAAGCTGCTTTTTCATCTCGGCACCATTTATCTAAAAGTGGAGGAATTTTTTTGCTCAGAGTGAGGGGGCTTCCGGTGGCAATTGCAAAATATCTTCTATGCACAAGTCTATTTTGAAAGGCTTCCGAAAGTTTTCTGTGAACATTTGCGTTTTTTGCAACAACCATGGCTCCTGATGTGCCTTGGTCGAGGCGATGAACGATTCCCCATCTTTCATCGGCAACGACTTCTTCAGGCCAAGATTCATCTTTGGAAAGATATTTTTTATGTAGAAGCCAGTGAGCGAGAGTCTTTTCAAAAGGAATTCCGTGTCCAGAGTGAACGGGAAGTCCTTCTGGTTTATTGATCACCATCAAGGATTCGTCTTCGAACAAAATATCTGGAGGAGTGTAGGTAATTTGTCCTGCAAGAATTTTAGGGTCGAGTGTGGGAATGTCTTTTTGTTGGCGATCAAAGGTGACTTCATCAAGTGCTTGAAGCCTGTAAGATCTTTGCGTAATCGCTTTTGAATTAATTAGGATACATCCTTCTTCGATGATTCGAGACCATTCACTTCTCGATCTTTCGGGAGCCATTTTTTGAAGAAAGACATCAAGTCTTGTTCCAGAGAGTTCAGCTTCGACGACCCAGTTTTTATAAGAATTCATGTTGCTTCTTTTATAAGGATTTAGAGCGAGCAAGTTTATCTTCCTGTTGAAGTTTTACGATATAGGTTTTTGCAAGTTCTGCAGTTCGAGGAATTTGTAGAGCCTCACAGATAAGAATGAGATGTCCTCTTAAATAAACAGGATGATGTAAATTTAAAGGGCGCTCTTCTTCGAGGGCAAGAATATGATCTGTTTTAAGTTGGCAAAGTCCTGCAAGTTGATCTTCAGTGTATCCGCGATAAATACGAATTGCGCGAATGAAAGCTCCCGTGAGACTTTTAGCATTTTGAATTTCTTCTTCAAAAGCTGGATTTTTATCGACCTTAATTTGGGGAGTGATTTCTAATTTCTTTTTGTATTCTTTGGGTTCGGGTTTTGTGAATGAATGTGTGTCATGAGCGAAATTATTTTGAATTTGCTCAGAGGAACCTTCTACAAATCCCATCGCAATATCGTAGGCTTGGCGTTTGCGAGCGTCGCCCAAAACGAAATAAGCATCTTCGATTTCTTTTAAGATGCCTTCTTTGGCGTTGTCGTCGTAAAGAGAATAAGAAGCAAGAGAGTCGCGAGAGTAAGTTGTTTTAGCGCGATTGTAAGCATGAAGAATATCGTTTTGCGAACAGTGTTGAGTCAGGTCTAGGACGAGATACAGATTCTTGCGTTTTTGCATATCCTCTATTCTAGGACCTGTTCGCTGCTTGCAGCAAGCTTTTCGTTATTTTAACGCGGAAATATTGCACTTTCTTCGCCAAGGAGAGCCTTGGTTAGACGAGAGATGCGTGCTGCTAAAATTGATCTTGGAAATTCAGCAACTGCCGGACGTTTCATTCGAACAGCTTTCCAAACTGAATTTTCATAATCGATATAGCCTGCATAGCGGGCATTAATTCCAAAGTATCTTCTGCAAACACCACAAATTGATTTACCAATTTCGATATCTTGAGAGGTGCGTACTTGGTTGACGACGATATTGGGTTTGATTTTTGCGAGTTCACGCTCAAAGACTTCTCCAGCGACTGGATCAAGTCGTGAAATGATTTCTTTGAGATCACTTGGAGAGCGTACGCCAAGAGTATTTTTTGTGTCAGCACCCTCTTCAATAACAGGCATAAAGTTTTTAAGTTCAGGACAAAGAAGAAGCTTTCTGTAATAAGCCATTCGAATAAATCGATAAGCGTTTTCGACACTCGTTGGCTCAGGAAGAATAGAGAGAATTCCCTCATCAGCGCAATTGAAAAAATCAATTGTGAGAGCTGTTGATCCCGCACCTAAATCAAGAACGATTTCATCAAAGGGAAGATTTGTAAGTTCGCTAAAAAGATCTTTTTTGCGTTCTTCCATTTGAGAAGTTACAGAAAGTGGATCAGAAGATCCGCTGATCATCATTAATCCAGGTTGTGCAGTGGGTGTTGCAAGATCAAAAAGATTATCTGTGCGTCTATGAATCCAATCTCCGAGTCCATAACGAGGAGGATTCACGCCGAGGCACGTGTGGAGGTTGGAGCCGCCTAAGTCTAAATCAATAGCAAGAACGCGTTTTCCTTCTTGCGCTAATAACCACGAGAAATTTGCAGAAATAAGGCTTTTGCCAACGCCGCCCTTTCCTCCGCCAACCGCCCAAATACGTGGCCAATTGCGCAGATCCTTTTTTGCATAAGGCTGCTGTTGAACTTTTTGTAAAGTCTCTTCTTTAGAGACTGAAAAAATGGAATCTAATCCCTCCACGCTTATTACTTCCCCCAATAATTAGTGTGGCATGCGCCGCAGAAAGAGACAAGAAATTGATGAGGGATGTCAAAATTGGTGTTCTTTAGAATTTTGCAACGATATTCATCAGATCTTCAAGGGAATTTCGATCAACATGACGAGTGATGAGAAGTCCTGTTTTTTCTGTAAATTCTTTTGAAGCTTTTCCTTTTGCAACAGCAGAAAGTCTTTGAACAATCTCTTTGATCAAAACCCAATCTGCATCTTTCATGAGAGTGTCTTTGTCTTTACTTGTGAGAAGCCACTGTTCGACATTCCCTTTGTATTCATCAAAAATTTTAAGTTTTTCTCGTGTAATCATTGAGTCGCTATCCTTTAAACTAAAGACTAAGAATCTCTCAAATGTGTTTTAAGCATTCGATCAGCAATTTTTACAGAATCAACCTTGTAGCTGCCTTTAGCGATTGAATCTTTTATTTGAGCAACTTTATCGAGACGAACATCAGGAGATTTTTTTACAGCGCTGATGGCTTCCGTAAGAATTTTTGCATTATCAGAAAATTCTATTCGTGAAGATTGAGTCGCTTTTACTTTTGTGCCTTTTTCGATCGATCCCGCCGAAGAAATGTTTTCACTCTTATCGACTGAGATTTTTGAAGCGATCTTGTGAAGGGCTATTTTGGTGATGCTCATAATCTTATTACCATTTTAACTCTTTTTTGGGAGAGGTGCTATGAGCGTCAATTTACACCTCCTCTGCCAAGCTTTTGACTTAAGGGGGCTACTTTGTGCTAAGTTTTTCATGTGACTGTTCTTTTAGACGGAAAAGTAGCGGCCGAGGCTTTACGCTTAAAAACTCTATCAAGCTTTCCGCAGCATTCAGCAACTCTCGCGATTCTTGTTGCAGGTCAGGATCCTCGCTCAAAGTCTTATGTGAAAAATAAACTTCGCACTGCCGAGAAGTGGGGAATTCGTGTTCAGCACGTAGAGCTCCCCAGAGATGCAAAATATTCTGAGATCTCAAATAAGATTAAAGAGCTTAATGCTGATTCAAAAGTAAATGGAATTATTTTTCAACTCCCTCCTGATCTTGAAAAGCCACTGACTCACTCAGAGATTCACGCTCTTTTAGAAAGTATTCATCCTTCAAAGGATGCAGATGGATTAACTTCTTCAAGCTTGGGATCTCTAGTCGCAATGGGCTCTTTGTCTCAGTCTCCGATCCCTGCAACGCCTCTGGGTGTTTTACGTTTACTCGAACACTATTCGATTGCAGTTGAAGGAAAAGATGTTTGTATTTTAGGAAAATCGAGATTGGTGGGAATGCCTCTTTCTATTCTCTTAGAACATAAAGGTGCAACGGTGACTCTTTGCCATTCCAAAACAAAAAATGTTGCTCAAAAAGCAAAGTCCTCAGATATCTTGATTGCTGCAACGGGAGTGAATTCATTAATTCAAGAAAGTTTTACACATCCATCTCAAGTGATTGTGGATGTCGGAATTGTTTCTACCGCAGAGGGAATACGGGGTGATGTCGATCACAGCGTCTATAAAAAAATTGCTGCTTATTCTCCTGTTCCAGGAGGAGTGGGTCCTATGACTGTTGCGGCCCTTATGGAAAATGTTATCAAGTTATGGAGTTACCAAACAAAATGAACACAATTAAAATTCCACTCGATTCATTGCACCGAAAACTAGGAGCCCGAATGGTTCCTTTCGCAGGTTTTGAAATGCCTGTTAACTATAAAGGCATACTTGAAGAGCACCACTGTGTTCGAAAAAATGTAGGCATTTTTGATATTTCTCATATGGGAATCTTAGTTGTTCGAGGACAAGGAGCTCTTAAGTTTTTAGATAAAATGCTCACAAAACCAGCTTCGAAAGTTTTAGTTGGAAAAGGATCTTATGCCTTACTTTGTAATGAAGAGGGCAATACTTTAGACGATCTTATTTTTTATCGAACACAAGAAGATGAAGTTTATCTTGCTTTGAACGCTTCCAACAAAGATGAAGATTTTAAGTGGCTTCAAAAACACGCTTCTTTTGATGTTGAGTTTGAATCTCGTTTTTCTTCGCATGCTCTTTTTGCCCTTCAAGGTGCTCGAGCTCCTGAATTTTTAAAGAGTTTAGGTTTGGAATTAAATTATTCGCAACTTTATTCCACATCCAGATTTCAAATTTCAGGAGTGGATTGTTTGTTTTTTGTAAGTGGATACACAGGTGAAAAGGGGTGTGAGATTTCTGTTCCTGTATCGGGTGCTGAAAAAGTTTTTTCTTTTCTTTTAGAAAAAGGAAAAGATTTTTTGATTCAACCCATTGGTTTAGGTGCGCGAGATACATTGCGAACGGAAATGGGCTATAGCCTTTATGGGCATGAATTAAGTCAAAAAATAAATCCGATTGAAGCGGGCTTATCTTGGGCTGTTGATTTGACTTCGAATTTTATAGGAAGCGAAGCTCTTAGAAGAATTAAAGAAAAACCTCAGCGAAAATTAATTGCCTTAAGAAATATTGCCTCAAAGCAAGCTCCTCGTGGTGACATGAAAATTTTTGATCAGCAGCAAAATGAAGTGGGCTTTGTGACTTCAGGAACTTTTGCTCCTTCCCTTGGCTATGCCATTGGACTCGGAATTGTAGATGTTCAAGCACAGGCTCCGTATTTTATAGATATTCGCGGACAAAAAGTTGCTTATGAACTTGTGAAGAGACCTTTTTACGTTAGATCTTGCTAAGGATTTCTGCTCCGGTAGCTGTCACTGCAACGGTGTGTTCGTATTGGGCAGATAACTTTCCGTCATTTGTTTCAACGGTCCATTCATCGTCAAGCAAAACGATTTCAGATTTTCCGATATTGATCATCGGTTCAATGGTGAAAACCATTCCTTCTTTAAATTCGGCACCCGTTCCATATTTTCCAACATGAGGAACATGGGGATCTTCATGAAAATCTTTTCCAATTCCATGTCCGCCGTATTCTTTAACAACTGAGTATCCGTTATCTTGAGCGTATTTTTGAATAGCCGCTCCAATGTCGCCAAAGTGGCCGCCCGGTTTGACTTGTTCAATTCCAATTTGAAGACATTCTTGGGTGGCCTTCATGAGATCGCGCGCGGCTCTTGAAATTTTTCCAACTCCAAAAGTTTTGCATGTGTCGCCGTGATATCCGTTGAGGTGAGTGGTCACGTCTACCTTGATGATATCGCCTTCACGAAGGCAATATTCGTCGGGTATTCCATGGCAAACGACTTGATTGACACTTGTGCAGATACTTTTTGGAAAACCTTTGTATCCTAGGGGGCTGGGTCTAGCTCCATTTTGTTGAATGAAATCATGGCAAAGTTGGTTGATTTCGTTTGTAGAAATTCCGACTTGAATATGAGGTTCAATAAATTTTAAAACTTTTGCAGCTAATTCTGAACTTTTGCGAATACCCTCTATATCAGCTTGAGTCTTAATGATGATGGAAGAAGCCATGAGCGAAAGACTTTATCAAAAGTCGTTTCGAATAGCATCCCCACTATTTTCATTATCGCCTTCATTGTCACCCGCTGACGATTTTGTTTCTTGGCCTGCTTGAGCATCTGGATTCAAAGAAGGTCCATAGCCCGTGATAATGATCGGTTTGTTTGTTTCTGCGGAAGTTTCACCACTAGGAAGGATCTTCTTTTGCCCAGGAGCGGTTCCCTCAACAAAGTATTCAGAAATGAGTTTTTTGCTTCTTGAGTTAGGGATATTTCCTGTTTCTGCATCGACAGTCACTTGGGAGATCCCCTCAGGGACTGTGAAATCTTGAACTTCCATATCTTTCGTTGCGGATTTCATGTATTCAAGCCAAATAGGGGCGGCTGCACGAGTTCCTGTTTCTGCGGGGCCTACTTGCTGGTTTTCATCAAAGCCGACCCAAACGCTTGTAATCATTTGAGGGATGAATCCCACAAAAAGAGCATCTTTGTAATCGCTTGTGGTTCCAGTTTTTCCAGCAACAGGGCGGCCAAGTTCTTTGATGCTGACGCCTGTTCCAAAATCAATCACAGAGCGCATAAGGGAGCTTACAAGAAAAGCTAATTGGGGAGTAATGATTTGTTCTGATTGAAGATCTTGATGCTCTTCAATTTTTTCTCCATTTCGATTTTCAATTTTACGAATGAAATAAGAGGATGGTTTTTTCCCTTGATTTGCAAAAACACCAATCGCATTTGTGAGTTCATCGAGAGTGATTCCGCTGCTTCCTAATGCCAAAGTCAGATCGTTATTGAGTTTTCCTTTGATTCCAAGTTTGCGAGCAAAATCAATAGCCGTTTGAACCTTGATGTATTGCAAGAGCTTGATAGTGGGAATGTTTCTGGAGTGAGCAAGTGCTGACCTTAATGAGGTATCTCCATAAGAAACAGATCCGTAGTTATCAGGTTTCCAAGATTTTTCGAGCTCATCTTTTTCGCTGTTGTCTTTGTAAACGATGGGTGAGTCTACAATGATGCTTGCGGGAGTGACGCCTTTTTCAAGAGCAGCTCCATAAATAATAGGCTTAAATGTTGAGCCAGGTTGGCGAACAGCTTGTGTGGCTCTATTAAATTCAGAGCGTGTTGAGTAAAAATCATAGCCTCCTACCATGGTATGAATGGCGCCATCTGGGAGTCTGTAGCTTATGAGCGAACCTTGAACGAGTGGTTTTTGATCGAGAGCAAAGTTTGCTCCTCCAAGATACTGCACATCGATTAAGTCCCCATTGTCGAGTTCTCGAAAGGGATCTCGAATAATTTTTTCTCGATAAATTTCTGTTGGGTTGGCTTCTCTTGCCCATTGATAATTACTTGGAGAGATAGTGCCGCTTCTGTTTCCCACTTGAACAAGAAGGTTTTTGCGAGCTTTGTCTTTGCCTATGATAAGCGCGGGATAAGTTTCGCCTTGTTTAAGGGGGGTTGCTTCTTTTGCATCAACTGGAGAATTGAGTTTTCCATCGGGCTTTAAAATTTTGAAATCGTAGGTTTCTTCAACAATTTTCTTATGAGATTCATTTAAAAAAGCTTGTCGAGTCATCTCGTTTGGAAAGTTTTGTTGGGGATTGCGAAAACCCATTCGTTTATCAACTTTTTCAAGTCCGTGATCAACGGCTTTTTGGGCCGAAGTTTGAGCTTCGGAATTGATTGTTGTGTAAACTTTGAGTCCTTCTTCATAGAGAGCATGCTTGCCATATTTTTCTAGAAGATATCTTCGAACATATTCAGAAAAATAAGGAGAAGGCCAGTGAATTTCTTTAACCTTGTTTTTAACTTTTAAGTCTTCATTGAGAGCTTTTTGGTATTCAGGTTCGGAGATGAACCCAACGTCTCTCATGCGTTTTAAGACGTAACGTTGTCTTGAACGACAAGCCATAGGACTTGAAATGGGATTCTCTCTAGAGGGAGAACGTGGAAGTCCCCCTAATATGGCGGCTTCTCCAAGAGTGATATCTTTTGCATGTTTACCAAAATAAATAAGAGAAGCGGATTCAATTCCGTAGGTTCCTTGTCCGAGATAAATTTGATTTAAGTAACGATTTAAAATTTGGTCTTTCGTCAGCTTTTTTTCGATTTCAAGAGCCAGGAAAAGCTCTTTAATTTTTCTGGAATAAGATTTTTCAGGGCTGAGAAAAAAAGTTTTTGCGACTTGTTGAGTGATGGTGGATCCGCCTTGAACTTTCGATCCTGCTATAAAATTTTTCACAGCAGCTCTTAAGAGCGTTAAGGGGTTGATTCCTCTATGGTGATAGAACTCATCATCTTCAGCTGCAATAAAAGCCTTTTTGATAATTTCAGGAATTTCTTTTTCTTTCAGCTCAATACGTTGTTCTGAGGAGTATTCCGCAATGACTTTGTCGTTTTGATCATAAACAGTCGTGACGACGCGAGGCTCGTATTCAATCAAAGTGCTGATCGTTGGAAGGCTGAAGGATTGCAAGAAAGCATAGATTCCAATCAAGGTCGCTAAGCAAAATCCTAATACTGTGAGAGTGAAAATTCTTTTAAAAATACTTTGCTCTTTGTAATCACTCCACCATGTCTCAGCTGCGTCTATGATTTGATTTTGAATCCTTTTAAATCGACTCATAAGGGTTGAGTTTATTTTATCAGCTTATAGCGTTCGCCTAAATGGAGACATAAATTAATCGCACAGGCTCCAAAGAGAGTTCCAAGAAGCCAACCGGCTAGGACGTCACTTGGATAATGGCGACCCATTAAAACCCTTCCTAGTGAAACAAAAGCTGCAAGAAGTAAACAAAAACGATGGAGATAGGGGTTTAGGGAGTATTTTCTTTTGTGAAAAATCCAAAGAGCTGTGGAAAGTGCAAAAAGATTAAAGGCGTGGTTTGAGGGAAAGCTGAACGAATATTTGACGGTTGTCGCATGAAAACTTTCAAGGCTTTGTTCGGGACGAAGGCGAATGGTTATGTTTTTGATTAAATTTGAAAAAACATCTCCTAATGAACTCACGATAATGAGACTTGTGATTAAAAATAATTTTCCTTTTTTTTCCAGAACTTTGCAGGAGAACCAAAGAAATACCGCTATCAAGAAATAGAAAAAGTATTTTACAAGATCAGCTTCGCAAAGAAATTTAAAAAAAGGCAAACAAGGAAAGTGTTCGTTGCATTGTTGAACAAGTTTTTCAGAGAGGTAAGCATCCCAACTTAACCAAGAGCGTTCAGCCGCCTTCCACTGTTCCGGTTGAATCATTTGGAGAGGATAGACGGGGTGTGACATGAAGTACCTCCTCTAAGGAAAAAGCATTTTCTAAGGTAAGTCCACTCGGAAGAGCAGAGAGGTCGATAATTTTATGCCTTTTTTCAACTTTTTTGAAGGATTGAACTCCTTGTTCATCTCTCCAAACGAGATAAGAGTCTTTTCCAGTGGAACTCGAATCAAGTGCCATGGGGGGAAGGGGTTCTTCAAAGTTCTTAAGAAGAGATATTTTGATTTCTTTTTGAGAACTTAGGTTTTTTTGTTTTAAGAAAACAAGGATCTCTCCCCAGGTCTTATTGAGATCTTTTTGGTTTCCTTCATAGTTTCCAGAATGTTGAAGGGGAAAGTTTCTAAGGTTATTTTTTGTTGTAGAAAATTCAAATCCATTCTTAAGAAGTTCATTCTTCTCAGTGAGTGAAATCTTTTTTTCTTTATAAATTCGATCTACAAAAGAATGTTTTTTTGTTTCTAAAAAACCTAACAGGTTTGGGTGCGCAAAGAGATCAAAGCGGGGAGGGTTGGGTACAATCAAAGCAAGGTAGAGAGCTTGGCGAAGGTTCAAATCACTTGCCGACTTGTCAAAAAAGTGACGACTCGCGGCTTCTGCTCCGTATAGTCCTGGACCCCATTCAATAATATTTAAATAAAGTTCAAGGATTTGTTTTTTACTGAAATCTCTTTCTATTTGAAGAGTCCAGGGAACTTCGAAGAGTTTTCGAGTGTAGCTTTTCTTTTTATCAAGAAAAAGGTTTTTAGCCAGTTGTTGAGTAATGGTACTTCCACCTCTTTTAATCTTATTTGAATTGAGGTTTGATTTGAGGGAATTTTCGATTTGGTTCAAGTCGAACCCTTCATGATCAAAAAATTTTGCATCTTCTGAGAGAACAATGAATTTTTGTAAATCAGATGAAATTTCAGAAAGGGGTTTGTAGAATTTGACTCGATCACTCGGGATGTAAAAGAGAATTTCTCCGTTTCGATCAAGAACAGGAGTACTGCTTGAAGGCTTGAGCTTTTCAAACTGAAGTTTTTCAGGAGGCAGGTGGTAGGGGAGCTTTTTTTGAATCCAATCTTTTAGCCCAGCACTGAGGGGATTTAGAAAAAGAACAAAATTCAAAAAAATAAAAAACGCGACGCGTAAGTTTTTCTTCATTCTAGCCTCCTCGACTATCATTTTATCCCTGTGTCGCAGACAATTTTAATATGACCAAGTCCGATTTGATAGAGCTTCTTGTTACAAGAACCAATCTTCCTAAAAAAAGAATTGAGCAAATAGTTAACACCATGCTCGAGACTTTATTTGAAGCCCTTGTGAACGGTGATCGAATTGAAATTCGCGGTTTTGGGTCTTGGTACGTGAAAGAATATAAATCCTATACAGGAAGAAATCCTAAAACAGGATCCACAGTTAAGGTGGGAGAAAAGAAACTTCCATTCTTTAAAGTTGGAAAAGAACTTAAAAAAAGAATTGATGACAGTAAAAAGGGCCCAATTAAAGGCTAGTTTTAATAGCGGTCAGCCTGAATCGTCTTACTAACTTCATTTTTTAAAATATCAAAAATCCAATACTCGTGACCGTTTGATCTTTTTTGTGGTTCTGAGCGCTGAACTTCAATTTTTATAAAAGGTAAAAGGCTTCCTGTTGAATCAATAATCCAGATCTCTTTAGAGGAGAGGAGTTTAGCCTGGTCAGAAAGAAGCTCGTTAATTTTTTGAGATTGTGCAGCTTTTGAAGGAAAAGAGGCCGTAAGCTTTGTCACTTCTGGAAGCTCTCCTGCAACAAGACTTAGTTGTGAATCAAGTTTCTCCCATCTAAAGAAGTATTCCTCAAGCTTTCGACCATCAAGGTAGAGTTGGGAGGTAACATATCGATCATCCTCATCCACTATTTTTTGTTCCCATCTGTTTCGAAGTTGAGAGGGAATTTTAAAAGGTAAAAAATCTTTGATCTCTCTATAATTTGCGGGCATTCGAGAGGGGGAGGGTTTGTTGGGAGTGTCTTTTTGAACAATTTTTTGAGGAGGTGTGACTTTTTCAACTGGAAGAGAGGGAGGAGGTTGATTTTCTAGAGTCATAAAGGGGCCTTGATCTTTCTTTGAAAAAAAGAAAAAAGCGATGATCAATAAAAGAACAAGAATCAATAAAATTTTTTTCATTCCTCAATCCTTTCTGGGATGTCTAAAGTCAAAAGAGGTAAACACTCAACTCGAGGATGAGCTAGGTTCGTTGCGAGTCGGAAGGTGTCACTTTTCGAATTCATGATTCGAAAAGGTTGAGGTGTAGGAGTTTTAAGAGTGATGTAGACACTCGTACGAGGATTAATTTCTAACTTTGACCATGTTTCATTAAGCTCTATAGATTGAAATTCTTCGGACTGACGTCTAAATAAGCTCAACCATTTTGGAAGTTTTAGGTAAATATTTCCTCGAGCCGCATGTGCAAAGAACATTTCACTTCCCCAGTAGAGTGAGTTTTGAGGCAGGGATCTTAGGGTTCTTATTTTCGCAGATTCAAGTAATTGAACTTCTGGGTCACCCAAGTCGTCTTCACTATGAATGCGTGTTGAATCTTCATCGTGAGTAATGTGCTTGATCGTGTCGAAGTAGTGTTGAAAAACTCGAGCAAGAGCACTTTGCCCCCCCGAGGTCCAAGTTTTTTGATGAAAGAAAACAATTCCTTTTCTTTGAGGAAAATTGTAATAAGAGTATGAGAGAATCATTTTCTAAGAACCCTCATTTTTTTATCAATGATTGAATAATATTCTTGAGCTTCTTTTCTTTCAATTTTTTCAAAAAAGCTCTTTGCTTTTTCGTAGAGTTCAAGAGAGTCGGAAACATTCCCGAGACTTTCTGAAACAAGAGCTTCTCTGTAGGTTGATTGTCCATCCGTAATCATTTTTTTGTAGAGCTTTTCTCTTTCCACTCGAGGCTCTTCAAAAAGGGGATCTTTTCTGATGATAGAGTCATAGATGGCTCGAGCTTCAACAAGTTTTTGGTTGGCTTTAGCTTGTTGAGCATCGTCAAGTTGAGTTTTATATTCCAAGACAAATTGTTCATTTACGAGGTCCATACTTTCAATTATTTTTGAGCGTAAGGTTCTTTTGTCTTCAGAAATTACATTCGTAGATGAGAGGGAGCGCGCAGCTTCTTCTTCACCGATGAGGATTTCGATTTTAGCTTTGAGTTCTCTAAGAACAGGGTAGGCTTCTCTAAAAGAACCTTCTTGAATTTTTTGTTTTGCATCTTGGAAGTTTTTGCTGACTTCTTCATAGTTTGCTTGCAAGATTTCAGCATTCAGATCGACAGAGGCTTCTGAACTTGCGCTTGAGGATGAAGCGGATTCCTCTTTGGCTTGCTCAATGGGTAATTTTTTTACTAAGCCTTCTGCGTTCTTCATTTGGGCAGCATATTGCCCTCGTGTTGCAGTTTCATTTTTTGGATCAAGAAGTAAAGCTTTCGTGTAAATTTCTTGAGCGTCTTCCCATCTTTTTTCATTGAGAGCGGTCTCGCCTGAGGTCAAGAGCTCATCGATTTTTTGCTGGTTGTTAATGTTCGAGCTTTCAGCGTCATCGGGAGTTTTAGAAAGCGTCGCAATCTGTAGATCAGTTAAATAACTTTGAGCTTCAGAAAGAATGTCTTTGGTTCTTTTATAATTATTGACCCTTTTGATGATTTCAGTGCTGAGTTCTGAAGCTTTTTGCCATTCTCCGCGATTTCTTGCTTCTTCAGCCTGCGCATAAAGAGATTGAATTTCTGCTTTTTCTTTAGGTGATTTAAGCATGTATTCGGGAGAAAATTCATTTCTCTCAGCAGCGTTTTCTGTTTCATCAGTAGCTTTTTGTTCGGGCTTTTGAGCTTGAACAACTTGTGGAGTAGGTTGTGGCTTAGAAGAAGTAAAAAGAGAGACAAGGGTTCCAAGTATGACAAATATAATCGCAACAAAAATAATCTTTTGTTTCTTCTCTAATGTTTTAAATTTATTTAAGAGAGCATCGATTCGCTCTTTGGGGAGTGGCTTTCGAGGCGCTTCTGTTTGAGATTTTTCTGCTTTTTCATTTAACGAGGAATTATCTGAAGGGGATCCGTTTGGAGTAAATCTAAATTCATGATTTTGAGCTTGTTGAGTTATAATAGCCGGAACATGTGTCTTGTCTGAATGAACGTTTTTAAGTTGAGCATCTTCGATTGTTGGATTGATAAGTGCGGGTACATTTGACGAAATATCCGGAATATCGCTGATATTTTTATCCGCAATGATGAATTGAATTTCAACGGGGCCTGCTGTGATGATATCCAAGCTTTTTAGAGGGGCTTCTTTCACTCCTACGCCGTTGACTTTGATTCCATAGCTGGAATCTAAATCTTTAATTCGAAAACCAAATGAAATTTGATTGACTTTAAAGTGATGCCTAGAAATTTTTGTATTGTTAATGGCAACGTGACATTCTTTGGCTCGACCAACAATCCATTCTTTTCCATGCTCGAGTTTAATTTCTCGACCTGCAACTTCTCCTGAAATGATCCGAAACATTCCGAATGATGAATTTGAAACTTGAACTGTTTTTTCCTGAGAAAGAGCTTCTTCCATCTCGGGATTCATCATAAGGTCTCCAGAGGGGGTCGTAGCGGGACTTAATCCAATTCCAGAGAGTGAGTCGTCTGTTAGAAGATGATTGCTTGATTGGCTTTTATCGGAATGATGATTGGGGTCTTGTGAGGATTGCCCATCAGAAAATCCATTGAAATCCTGTAAGCTGTTTCCTTCTTTAGGAATTTCATTTTTTTCTTTTCCGTCACTCAGAGTCCATTTGAGAATATATTTTCCGACGATTACTTCTTCATCCTGACGAAGTTCAGCGTATTCAGTTTCTTTGTTTCCTATTTTGATGACACCACCAGTAGATATATTTGAAATATAGATGGCGTCTGATTTGTATTGAATCTCAACATGTTTTCTTGAAAACTCAGTTCCCTCTAAAACGAAATCACATTCAGCATCTCTTCCAAGGATAAGCCTTTCTTTATTGATGGGGATGTTTTTTTCTTTTCCGTCTTTTTGAAGAACGAGAATGAGATCTTTCATTTGAGTACATTCTCCTCTCCCAATAAGATACGAGTTCTTTTCAAAACTTCCACTCCTCTTTTGCAAATGGCAGGATCAGGTGTTTGATCGCAGGTGAGTTCAAGGTAAAGTTGATCTCGGCTTAGGATGGGAAGCTTTTGGCTCGCGAGACTTCTTTGTTTTTGTTGAACTTGAAAACTATATCCAGGAATTTGTTCGGATATTAAGTCGAGTGCTTGTCGAGCTTGAGAACGAGCAAGTTGTAAACGGTTTTCCATAAGATTTTTTTCAGATATTTCAATTTTTCTGATGATTTCTTTTTTCAATTCAGTTTCTGCATCACTCAAAGCATTTTGTGCTTTTTTAAGAGAAGGGTCCTCAACAACGCTTTGCTGATACCATTGAATCGCTCGAATATAATTTTTGTTATACATTTCTCTATTACCTTGTTTGTAAAGATCGTTCGCTGTGATTTCTTGAGGACCAAGTTTTGAAACTTCTCTGTTTGAATAGGATTCAGCAGGGAGGCCTTGAGTCGCTTTTTCTTTTTTAGAAGCGCTTTCATTTTTGGGCTCTTCATTTTGTTGAAGGACAATCGCTATTCCCATTAAAACGACAATGAGGATAAGAATGCTCCTCATCTTGTTATTAGAATTCAAATTGAGATCAGAAGCTTTTGAGCTTTCTGGATTTGTATTAAAATCAAAAGAAACTTCTTCTGCTTTGGGCGCATCAACTGTAAATTCTTCGGAGCCAATTCGAATGACATCTCCTCCCTGAGCTCTTGCGCTATCCATGTGCCATTCATTATTGAGGTAAAAGCCCGATTCAGATCCTGTATTGTAAATCACAACGCCATCTGAAACAGGTTGAAGAGCAAGATGATATCTTGAAATACTAGGATCCGTAAGAACAATATCGTTATCAACAGCACGTCCAACTTTGAGAACTTCTTGAATGAGATCAAAGCTTTGCCCTTTTTTGCTCGTGATTCGAATAGGGTTCATCCTTCACCCTCCCTTTTAATGAGAAGAAGGAAATGGTTCGCCCCATAAATCATAGTTAAAGAACTGCTTTTTCCTTGAAAATCAAGTTGAGTACTTTGCGGAGACCAGGGTGAATTCTGAGCAGAGTTTGCAAGATCTCGAACGTTTGTTTCAAAAGCATTATCGCGGCTTGCAACTCCAATGTCTGCTCCCACAGCATAATCTTTGCGAACACCTGTTATGGCTTCCATTGAACTGTTCCATTCAAGAATTTTTAACGTGCTATCAAAAGCAGCCGCTGCAAAATTCAGATCGCGCGCAATATTTGCGCTCCAGTCTTCTGGAGTTTGAGAGTTGTTGTCTGAGGGAACTCGACTTATTAGAACCGAAACTTTTTCTTGAATATCTTGAATTTCTTTCCATTGAATATTTATTTTTTCAATCGCAGTCCCACTTGCTGTAGCTCGATCGATTGCATTTGTGAGATTTTCAACAGGAACTGTGATGAATCGTTGGTAGACAAAAACGGCTACAATTGAGAGAGCGAGAAGAATCAGCAATGAGATAAGCGCGTTGTTGAGGATTTTAGCAAAGCTAAATGATGCAGCCGTTGGATCAAATATGACATAAGCGGTAGCTGCGACGGAATCTCCTTCTGGAGTTCCAACAAGAATAGGAGCTGAAACGTAGGCAACGTTTTCACTTGGGTCGAATTCCCACCAAACCGAAGTTTGCTGTGTTGCTTTTAAGGCATGTGAGTCAGGAAGGCTATTTCCTGCTTCCGTGCTTGGAGCCATGATTCGACTTCGAGGAGCATCTAAAATATAGGTTTTAAGAATCCCAACTGTCAGACCAGGTCTTTCATCGAGGGTTGGGATAACGTCAGATATTCTTTGTTCGATAATAGCTTTTGAATTTATTCGCGCTAACTGTCTAACGTAGAGCTTTGCTGTTTCAATAGAACTTTCTTGAATTTTAATATTGGCTTCTTTGGAAAAAGGAAAAATGCTCAAGCAAACTGTTAAAAAAGTCCAAATGAGAAAACCTGAAAAAAGTGCAAAGTGGACAGGGATAGATTCAGTTAGTGGATCGATCCAACTTGCGAATATTTTCAAAAGGGAGTTTTCGTTTTTTTGAAGAACTTTTACATTGCTAGAGACATCTATAGAATTGATTTGAGATTGTGGTGATCCAATTGGGCGAGATTGCGAAAGGTATTGAGCAGGAAGGGTTGCATCTGGTTTCCAAATAATTTGAAATAAAAACTCATTTAAGCTGAGTGAGTCTCCAGGGCGCATCGTTTGTTTTTGAACTTGAACACCGTTGACATAGGTACCATTGGAGGAGCCTAGGTCTTCAACTTCAATCCTTCCCCCTGAAAGTGAAGTGAGCTTACAATGCTGTTTTGAAATTCCTGAAGAAAGAAGTTTGATTTTGCAATTTGTGCTTCTTCCAATAATAACGCTTTCGCCATTTTTAATTTCAAATTCTTCCCCAACTTTTTGAGGGCCTTTTAATATTTTAAGCTGGATCATTTTTTTTGACCTCCAACTTGTCTCCAATTTTTAATTTCTTTTTTTTGGCAAAACCTTCTGGAACCTCGATCACTTTTTTTGCTTTTCTGAGCCAAGCGGATATTTTCCAAGGGCTAAGGGTTTGAATTTTTAAAATTTTATTTTTTGAATCCAAGAAAATAATATCAATGGGGTAGTTCATGAAAAAAGTATGAACTTGTCGGCAGTCAGGAATGAGAAGGGCTTTTCCTTCTTCAAGTTTTTGAGTTCCCAGTAAACCTTTCATTCGACTAAAAAGTGTTTCAGCAAGCAGCCCTTTTTTAATAAGAGTTTTATCTTTGAGATGAATGCTTATAGGAGTGAGGCTCATTATTTAACCCCCATAGCATTGAGGATGATAGGGCCTAAGACGATGATGATGACCGCAGGAAGAATGAGCATAACGAGAGGAACGAGAATTTTTTGGCTGGCCTTTGCTCCGAGTTCTTCTGCTTTCATGAGGCGTTGGTTTCTGATGAGATCACTTTGTCCACGTAAAGCGGTTCCAATACTTGCACCCATTTGGTCTGCGCTTACAACAATGGCAACGAGACTTGAGATTTCAAGCATGTCGATTCTCAAAGACATATCTTTGAGGGAGCGAGCACGAGTTTTTCCAAGTTGAATGTCTTTGAGGACAATAGAGAGTTCTTCAACGAGTGCGCTAAAGGGTGCTTTTTCAATAACTTTTCCTGTTGCGCCCATAAAGTCGAGTCCTGCTTCCATACAAAGAACGAGAAGGTCGATCACGTAGGGCATTGCGACCTTAATCTCTTTTTGTCTTTTTGTTCGTCTGCTTGAGATGTCGAGATCGGGCAAGTAAAAACCAAATACAATCAAAAAAATACTGAAGAGAACGGGAGGAGGAGTTCCAAATAAGTGAATGAGTAAAAAGAAAATCGCAAGTCCAATAGTCATGAAGAACTTTGAAGCAACAAATTGTTCGGGTGTTACGTGTTGGAGCATTCCTGCACTCACGAGTCTTTTTTTAACAAGTTCAAGAGCTTCGGCATTCCAAAGTTGAGAACCAAGATTTATATAAGGCTCGCGCAAAAGAGGAGACGTAAGTTTAATATAAAAAGGAAGAAGGGCTTTGGGTTTTTGGTTTTCAGGATTTAATCCTAAACGTTCTTCTGCTTCGAGTTGCGCAGCCGCAGACATACTCGAATAAATAATAAAAAAAATTGCGCCCCCAATTAAAAGCGCACCTGTAATCACCAATGTCATTCCGAGCTTGTAACTCCTTATTTCTATTCGGAAAAAGAAGTCGGAAATATGAGAAATTTAGTGAGTTAAATCTTCTTAACCAAAAATTAACAAATGAAGATTTTTTATACGTTTTTATTCGATGCGAAGACTTTGGCTGTCAAAAATGAGGCGGTTTTTGTCTATGTGAACCATGGAACCAAGAACAAGAGGAACTCGGGGATTTTCGTGTCCCATGGGGATGCCTGTGAAGACAGGAATTTGTTTTGTTTTTGAAAAGCTTTTAAAGACACCCATGTGTCCGGAGGAATTGGTAAAATGTCCTAGGACTAGTCCACGGCAACGGTCAAAGAATCTTGAATTTGAAAGTTGAGTCAAAAGACGGTCGCACTTGTATCCGGCTTCATCAATATCTTCGAGAAAAAGCAAGAAGTCACTTGTAGGTCTTGGTTCCCAGGGAGTTCCCAGCATGGAAACAATTGAAGCTAGGTTTCCTCCTAAGAAAAGAAAACTTTCTTGAGGGAGATTGAATTTTTTATCAATTATTTTGAGGGGGAATTTAGAGGGAAAAACTCCAAAATGAGAAATGCTCTTTAATGTTTTTTCTTCTTTTGGAGAGGGTTTGATAAAAGTTTCAGACCCTAAGAGGGGACCTTGAACGTAGGACCAACCTTTTCTTTGCCATAAATAAAGTTGCAATACTGTGAGGTCTGAATAGCCCCAGATATGAAGGGCCTCACTTCTATTGATTGAGATTTGGTCGAGAGCTTTTAAGAGCCGCAAGCATCCATAGCCTCCTCGTGAGGCGAGTATCCAGCGAGCGCTTGGATTGTTCATAATTTTAAGCAACTCTTCAATTTTGATCTGATCGCTTCCAGCTAAAAATGGAAGAAGAGGTTGTTTATTTCGAATCGCATAAGACTCAACGGATTTGGAAATTTCGTATTCAAAGCCAAGCTTTTTAAGGCTTCTTAATCCTGAGATAAGATCAGCTCTTTTAATAATATGTGAGCCAGCCCAGATTGAAAATTTCAAGATAAGTTCCTTTTAGTAACTGTAGGCAGCTCCGAGACCAATTTGAAAGTTGCTGTCGTGAACGTCGAGATCTAATTCAGAATAAAATTTCCAAGGTGTTGTGCTTGTCATTTTCCATTCTGCTCCAGCTAAGAGTGTGATGGGAAGGATGTTTCCGCTAGATTTCATAAGAGCTTCAATTTGAAATCCGCCGTAAGGTACAACTTGACCAAAAGAAGCGTCAAATTTTTTAGATCCGATTGTTCCAACTGTCAGAGCGAACATTGATTTGTTTTGGCTTGATTCAAGATAATTGTCGTTGATGTAGGTTGCTCCGCCAAAAAAAGCTACTGCGATTTGACCAGGAAGGTCGGGAAGAAGATTGAACTGAGTCAAGGCACCTAATTTGAAATCAGTTTTTCCTGTTCCAATAATTCCCTCTATATCCAAGAGGTCTTGTTTCAATCCCGTTCTAAAGTGACCAGAGATGTTGACGCCTCCTCCGTGGTTGAGGATTAAATCACTTTGAACTCGGGCATCGTATTTTCCAACTCCAATAACGTCCGCTGTATGTTGAACTGTGTGAGTCATTCCTGCAAAAGAAGAAGCGGAAAGTATTCCCGCGAAAAGAACACTGAAGAAATGAGTGGATTTTTTATTTGCCATAACTCTGTTTTATTCCCTCTCGTGGAAGATGTGCAAGTGTCCAAAAACGAATAATAAAATGAGACAAGTTTCGTGACGCAAGGTAGAATGTACTTAGGATGCCTCATAAGATTCCAGGTATTGAAATTCCGGATTCTGTTTATCGTATCCCCAAAAACTATTCTGGGTTAGTTATCGTTTCCGATGTTGATCGAACATATCTCAACACAGAAATTCACTCGATCGGTGGTCTCATCAAGGCAGCTTTTGAACGGCCTGAACGAAAGAGTAATGTTCCGGGATTTTCTCTTCTCTTAAGAGCTTTACGTCGAGGAGCTACGGATGATCCGCAAAAGTCTCCTCTTTTCTTTTTGTCTGCTTCTCCTCCGCAGATGGGTGCAACCCTCAGATCAAAAATGGAGTTTGATGGAATTGAACATGAAGGATTGATTCTCAAAGATCAATTAAGACATGTGCGAAGTGGTGAGTTTAAAAAATTAAAAGAACAATTGGGATACAAACTCGGGGCTCTTTTAAGTTTATGGTATTTTTTACCCAAAACTGCGCGACTTGTTTTATTTGGCGACGACAGTGAAAGCGATGCGATTGTCTTTACAATTTTTTCGTTAGTCAGTAGCGGACAGTTGAGTGGAAAAGCTCTTTACGAACTTTTGTTACACCTTGGGGTTTATCGTCAAGAAGCGATTCGTGTTGCGTGGCTGTCACGCCAGTTTGAAAAAACACCAACTCATCCAATATTGGCAGCATTTATCAATTTAGATTTAAATTTAGCTCCTACTGTTTTTGGTTCTTATGCTCCTTTTTTCTATGCAACCGAAAACACGATGCAAGCGGCAGCCGTTGCCTATGAAAATGGAATGATTCGAATGAAGGCGCTCGTCTCAATCGCTCGCGAATTCTTACTTCGCTACGATTGGAGTTCTGCAGAGATTGAAGAAGC
>CANIGN010000007.1 GCA_947467125.1 Bacteriovoracaceae bacterium
ATAGGGACAATGGAGCCTGCAAATAATCCTGTTGTGAAGTTAAAGGCAGAGATCATAAAGGAACTTTCCTGAAGCCAGAAAGCGCACAGAATAAAAAAATAAAAGATACTCCACGAAAGAGAAATTGCTAAAAAGAAAAAAGGAATGAAGTGAAAATGGGGTAAGGATAATTCTTGGCTTCCTCGAAAAATGTAGAGCATTAAAAAAATCAAAGACAGAAGAAGCCATGTGAAAAGTTTTTCTCCCAAGGCATTCACGACAAATATTTGCGAAAATTTAACGGGTTGCAAAAGATAACGGCGAAATTCACCATTGCGAATTTGTTTTTCAAATGAAAGAGAGGCTCCCCACAAAGAGCTTGAGGTTCTTACAAAAAGCCCTAGAAGAATAAAAGAATAGATCTGATTGTATTGAATGTAGCTTGCCCGATTTTCGTTATGAGCAAGCTTTAAAATAATGAAATCAGAAGCAAAAGAAATCAAAAGGCTCACGATCATCATGTAGTAATAAGCGCGGTATTCGATTTCTTGAATCAAAACATTTCGAAGCATGTAGCGACTGAATCGCAAATTAATTGGAAACATGTACTATTTCTCTATTTCAGGAGAGTCGGTTGTTTCGTCTTCGGAGATAAGCTTGAGGACACCCGTCTTGAACTTTTCGTCTTTTATTCCAAAGTCGTTCATGCTTCCAAAGTATTTCATTTCACCTTTGGCAACGATCATCAAATCGTCACAAACTTCTTGAATGTCTTCCATGTCGTGACTGGAAAGAATCACAGATACATTTTCTTTTGAGAGGTCTTGAGTTAGGAATTTCCTCACGGCTTCTTTCGCGATGAGATCAAGTCCGATAGTGGGTTCATCAAGAAGTAAAAGCCTTGGCTTATGTAAAAGAGCAGCAATGAGTTCAAATTTCATTCGCTCACCCAGGCTCAGCCTTCTGACTTGTACTCCAACAAGCTTTGTTACATTAAAAAGAGTGAGCATTTCATCTAAGCGACGTTTGTATTCAGATTTGGGAATGTCGTAGATAGCCGCGAAAAGTTCAAGGGAGTCTCGAGCTGAAATGTCACTCCAAAGTTGAGATTTTTGCCCCATGACAAGCCCTATACTTCGTAGGAAGTCCGATTTTCTTTCTGAAGGAGAGTATCCCATGACAGAGAGTGTTCCGCTGCTAGGATGTAAAAGGCCAGAGCACATTTTTAATAAGGTTGTTTTTCCCGCTCCGTTTGATCCGACAAGACCTGTAAAAGAACCTTCTTTAATTTCAAAAGATAAATTCTTCACTGCAATTTTTTCAGCGTATTTTCGTTGAAATAAGTTTTTAAAAACTCCAGAAAATCCCGGATCTTTTACGGATCTTCGAAAAACTCTTTGTAGATTTTGAGCATGAATAAGAGAAGAAGACATTAATAAAGAAAGACTAATCAATAAAAGCTTCTAGCGACAATAACTAAGTTCGTCGGATTCTTTAAAAAGTTCAAAAGCTAAATGATGCCCATCAACGATGGCCTCGTTGGGTAATCCTTCTTTGCTTTTGATTTGATTTGAAAACTTTTCACGTAATTCTCGTGCATAAGCCCCTGGGTATTCACATCCTCGTTCAAGATCGATAACTTTCCAAGTAAGCTGAGAATTTGTGGGCCACGAAAATCCATTTGGGAATTTTTCTGAATAGTTTTTCATCAATGGCGCAATCAAATGAGAAGAAAGCCATGCTCCTGTGAAGTCGGTTTCAAGATTTTGATCCATACCCATCCATGCAAGTAAAACAAGTTCTGGAGAAGCGAGAACAAACCACGCATCGCGCTTGTCAGAAGAAGTTCCTGTTTTTCCAGCCCACTCTTGGTTTGTGGGAAGTTGTGATCCGAGAACTCTCGCGCTGCCTCTTCGAACAACTCCTTGCATGGCTTCAAGTGTGAGAAGTGCACCGGCTTGATCTGTTTTGTTTGCATTTAAAAAATCATTTGAAATTTCTTTTGGAAGAAAAGAAGGAATGCAGGCTTTATCGTTTAAGCTTTGGTAACCAAGAGCCGTTCTCACTAAGCTTACATAGGCTCGCGCCATATCAAGGGGTTTTTGTTCGACGCTTCCTAGAAGAGCCGAGGGAAGAGCGCGATCATCAGGAACCTCAAGCCCCCAATTTACAACGGGGCTAAAAATATCTTTAAGAAGACCATTTGGTTCAAGTTCTTGAAAAATTTTTGCAAAAGGAACGTTCAAACTTTGTTCAAGAGTCGTGCGTAAAGAAACGGTTCCGCGATATTTACGATCATAATTTTTAGGACTCCATTGTCCTCTGCCTTTGTCATAGGTCCATGTAAATTCTTCGTCTTGAATAAGTTTTGCTAAATGAATATGTGAGTTTTTGCTGATGATGGGTGCAAGAAGAAGAGGTTTAATGAGTGAACCTGGTGGACGTTTTGCACGGGTAAGTCGATTGTATTGAGTGGCCGTGTAAGAGGTTCCACCTTGGTAAACTTTATATTCACAAGTGCGTGGATCAATTCCTACTAAAGCAACTTGAAGTTGTTTGGGCCATGTTTTGCTTTCTTTCAAAAATAATTCTTCTGATTGACGCTGAAGATCTGCGTCGAGAGTTGTTTGAACATCATATCCACCCAAAACAACACGCAACTCTCCATCTTTTTTAACTAAGGAGTCTCGAATTTCATCGATTGCATAACTCGCTTTTGATCTGAAACTTGGATGGGGTTCTTTGGGAAGAGGAAGCTTAAGGGCGGCATCAAACTCTTCTTGAGTTATTTTTTCAGCATTTAATAAAATGTTGAGAACTTTATTACGTCGAGCAAGTGCACGATCAGGATGTTTGAAAGGAGAGTAGAATCCAGATCCCGCCACCATAGCCGAAATGAGGGCTACCTCGTGAACTTCTAGTTGGCTTTGATCTTTACCAAAATAAAATTCCGCGGCCTTTTGAATTCCAAGAATATCGGGGTATTCAACTTGGCCCATAAATACTTCGTTTAAATAAGCTTCAAGGATTTCTTCTTTTTGAAAACGTTTTTCGACGAGAATGGAGAGAACAATTTCTTTAAATTTTCTCATCAACGTTTTTTCTTGAGTTAAGAAAAGATTCTTTACAAGTTGTTGAGTGAGGGTACTTGCTCCTTCTTTGTATCGAAGGTTAATTAAATTTTTAAAAGCTGCACGAGCAATCCCTAAGACATCAAATCCACCGTGAGAAAGAAAGCGAGGATCTTCGAGAGAAACAATCGCCTCTAAAAGCATCGGGTTAACTTCCGCGAGGGGGATGTTTTTTCTGACTTCAGCATGACCTCCTACGATTGAGGAAATCCACTCGTCTTCTCCTTTTTGATTTTTGGCTAATACGCGAATGGTGCTGACTTGTTGTCGAGATCTGATGCGTTGTTCAAGTAAAGGGGACCATTCTTCTGTGATGTTTCTGATACTCACAAAAATCGAAAAGGGAATAATCACTATAAGGGCACAAAAAAGAATCAAAACAGATCCAAGCCCACGTCTATTGTGCATCTTTTTTGACGATATGATTCAAAGCAGAAAATGACAACATATGGCTATGACGCTGCAATTGTTGACTCTTATAAGGGGTGCCCTTAACCTGTAAGAGTACCAAAGCAAGAGTCTCGGATGGCTCCCGCTCCAACCTCCCTCAGGGGTGGAAGCCACGAGACTCTTCGAGTTATGAATCCCAAAAAGTCTAGGCCACCCAGAGGACTTGATTCCAGGGCTATGCTACGACCAATAAATCATGAAGAAAATAAGCACTTTGGGACTTGTTGTTGGATTTATCGTTGCTTTTTTGACGGCTTCTTTTTCTGAGGCTGCTCTTTTTAGTTTGAGTGGAAATCACAGATTTGGCTCAAACCTGTTCTATAATTTAGATGCAAAAAAAGGTGTCAACTCAGGAGCGTTGTACGACAATGCTTCGGATACGAGTTCTTTTTTGGAACACCGACTTTTGTTGAGACCTGATGTCTTGATCGATGAACGCTTTTCTTTGCATTCTGAGCTGAGTCTTTTAAGCCAGAATCTGAACACTTCTAATGAAGGGGTAAGTTTTAATTCTTCTCAAAGCCCAAATCAGATCAATGGTGGAGCTGCTTTTGATCCAAGCGCAACACAACTTCTTTCTATTCGCCACGCTTACCTTAAGTGGGTGAGTGATTTGGGTGTTTTTAAAGCAGGACGTATGCCTAAAGGTTGGGGATTGGGACTCCTTTATGATGAAGGAAATAAAGCTGAAGATGATGCCTCCACAATTGTTGATCGTGTGGGTTTTGAAGGTCAGCTTGGAAGCCTTGTTTTAAATGCTGGTTATGAAAAACGCCAAGAAGGATATCTTCATACAGATATCGATGATGAAGATGTTTATGAAGGGTCCGTAAAATATGAAAACGAAGGATCAGGTGTTTCTATTGGTCTTCTCTTTGGCCGACATATTCGAGCAGCTTTAGCTTCTGCTATTTATACAAGTTCCAATGACTTTTCTTTTTATGCAAAAAAAGAATGGGAATTAAGTTCTATCGCGGGCGAGTTTGCTTCTAATGCTTACGATAAGCAAGCCCACGTGTATGGAGCTCTAACTCAGTACAGATATCATCCAGGTAACTGGGAGTTTGAAGTTGATGGAGTTTTTTCAAGCCACTCTGGAGACCGCGCTTTTAATGTTCATCCAAACTATAGACCTTTCTTGATTTTGTTTAGACAAGTGCAAGGAGCAAACTTTGGAAAGAAGAGTTCAGAGCATTTAGGTTATGCAATCGGAAGTGATCCGTCTTCTGGTGATGCTTTAAATGAAAGAGGAGCTCTACTTGGGCGTCTTGGAGCTTTTTATTCTTTTGCTCAAAAGAAATATCGCCTGGGTCTAGTGGGCGGCTATGCAAAGCTTATGAGCTCTAACGATAATGGAGATTCTTTGGGTTTTGAAACGGACCTACACTTTGAACAGAAGTGGTATGAAAACTTTAAGACCAGTGTTGCAGCAGGGATCTTTCTTCCAGGAAATGCATTCGGTTCTGAAAAGCAATCCTCTTGGGGTTTGCAAGTTAGAAGTTATTTGAATTTTTAATTTTAAAAATAAATTCTAGTAATCACTGTCGATAGGCTCAGGTCTTTTTCGATAGTTTTCTTGTATCTCTCCTTCGAATTCATCTCCAGAATCGTCTGTTTCGATGCCTACATCACGCGCGGTTCTTGGAATGTAGCTTTTGTATTCAAATTCACGGTAGCTTAATCCTATTCCTACGATATAGAAAAAGGGCGCGTTTCTTCCAGCCATTGAATTTTCAAATTTAGAAGTGATCGCCCACTCATGATTGAGAGCATATTCTCCATAAATTTTTCCGATCAATAATGTAGGATTTTCAGCAAAAGTATAATTAGTTCCTCCCGTCACATCGTGAAGAATACTCGAAACTGGAGAGTTTCTTGTGTTGTCTGTTTTCAAGCTTGAGGTTCCCTTGAGGCTTGCTCCTAAGGTATAGCGAGGAGATTTAAATTCTAAGCCAGTATTGTAAGGAATTTCAGAAGAGTGATCATCGGAGCGAAAGGTAAAACCAGAATCTAAATAAAACTTCAGATTTCTTGTAAGCCAATATTCTCCTGTTAGGAGAATAGAGGAATCAATTTGCCCATCTCCTAAAATTAAAAAAGGGGCACTGTCTTCATTTACTTTTTGTGGGTTAGTGTAAGCGGGAACTTTAATAACTGTTGCGATTCCAAGAGATTGTCCGGGCTTATCGTAAAATCTAAATTCTCCAAAAAGAAATTGATCGGAAGGCCCTGATTTAGAAATCTGGGGCTTGTCAGTCGGCTGAAGAGAAAGAAAATCAATATTTATAAAAGCACCAAAGGATAATTCTCGTGAGGGTTGGTACTCGGGATTAAGAGAAATTCTAAATCGAGAAAAGGAAAGGTCTAGTTTTTGTTTAAATCCGTCTGAATTAAAAATTGAACCCTGAGTTCCATACTCAAAAACGGGATTCATTAAAAAACTTTTGTCCGTTGGAAAGTTATGGGTAGGAAAAACAGGTCCCCATTGCGAAGAAAGTGCAAGATTTAGGATAAAAAGCTCAGCGAGAAGAATTAGCGAGGACTTTTTGTAAAAGGGCTTCAAGCTTTTGTGGATCGCCTGAAATAAAAAGTGTTTTAGATTGAGATGTTTCACCTCTTATTATCTCAACATTTTTTTGAGAAACCGAGAAGGTCTCTGCGATGAATTTCACAAGAGTTTCATTGGCGCGACCGTCAACGGGTGGACAGGCAACCGAGACTTTAATCTGCTTTTCTCCATAGAGGCCCAGAATTTTATTTTTCTTGGCATTGGGAGAGATTCGAAGGTTCAGGGTTAAGCCTTGAGAAGTCATTGAGTGGTAAATTGTTGAGGCTTAAGAAACAATTCCCCCAACAAGATCCATTCCGGCGATATCTCTGATTTCAACTTTTTTAAAGGATCCGATATCAGCATGACCTTCTTGAATAATGACCATGTTGTCCACTTGGGGAGCTTGACCAAAGAAGCGGCCTTTCAGGAGCAACTCCGTTTCAGGATGTTGTCCCTCAATAAGAACCTCAAGTGTTTGGCCAACAAGAGAGCGTAAATTTTTATTTAAGATTTCTTCTTGAAGGGCGTAAATTTCAGCCTGTCTTTGTTTTTTTACTTCTGCAGGAACATCATCGGGTAAGCGAAAGCTTGGTGTTCCTTCTTCGTGCGAATAAGTAAAGACGCCCACATGATCCAAGAGGCCTTCTTTTACAAAGTTTTTAAGTTCAAGAAAGTCTTCTTGAGTTTCGCCAGGGAATCCCACCATTAACGAAGTTCGAATAAATAAGTTGGGAATTTCTTTTTTGAGTCGCGCAATCATCGAACGAATTTGTTCTTTGTTTGTGTGGCGATTCATGCGCGTGAGAATTTTGTCTGAAATATGCTGAATAGGTACGTCTAAGTATTTGCAGATCTTTTCTTCATCGCGAACAAGTTGGATCACATCATCACTTAATTGGTCAGGATAAACGTAAAATAATCGAAGCCATTTGAGATCTTCGATTTGAACAAGTTTTTTTAAAAGCTCTGCCAGAGTTGCTCCGTCTTTTCGGTCGCGACCATAATCGGTAAGGTCTTGTGCAATTAAATTGATTTCACGAACTCCATTTTGAATAAGTGTTTGAGCTTCAGTGACTAAACTCTCAATACTTCTGGATCGTAAATTTCCTCGAAGTTTTGGAATGATACAAAAAGAGCAACGTTTTGCGCATCCTTCAGCAAGTTTTAAATAGGCAGAATGAGAACTGAGGCTGTTCGCACGAGGAAGATCATAATCTTTTGCGCGTTCAGTGTGAATTTTTACTTTGGGTTCAGAAGAGGTTGAGTTTTTTAAAGATTCTAATTCTTCTACAATTCGAGGAAAGGCAGCGGTCCCCGTGATGAGATCCACTTCTGGGAGCGAGTCTTTTAATTCTTGAGGATAACGCTCAGAAAGGCATCCTGTAACAACGAGCTTTTTACAATTCCCATTTTTTTTGTTTTCGGCAGCGCCCAATATTGTATCGATTGATTCTTGCTTGGCTTCATCAATAAAGCCGCACGTATTCACGATAATAATGTCTGCTTCATTTGCGTGATCAGAAAGCTTGTATCCTTTGTCGCCTTGAAGGAGACCCGCCATGTTTTCTGAGTCCACTAAGTTTCGTGCACAACCCAGAGAAATAATGTGAACTTTTTGTGTGTCGCTCATTTTTCTATTCTTGCTCCTGAGGGCAAAGTCAGATCAAACCATTTAGGGTCGGTTTTTTTGATCGATTTTGCTTCGAGTATTCGCATCGTCGTACTTCCTCCAACCGAGTCAACAAAAGTTAAGCTCGAAGGAAATTTTTCAGTATTATGAAATGAAATTTTAATTTCAGAAAAATCAGATTCAATTTTTGGAGTGAGTGTTACTTCCAAGTCAGGTTTTTTGAAAGTTCCTTTGATTTCGTATTCTTTTTCGGATGCGCTTTTGGATTTAAGTCCACGAAAAAAAAGAAGGAATCTCTCGAGCTCTAAATTTTTGGCATCATTAAAGCGACGAGCAAAGTAACGATCTTTTTCCTTTTTCCCCTCGCCTTTGTCTTCAATATAAATGGCGCGATTTCCATCGCTCACAAATTTCTTTTTAATTTTGTCGTTCTTTGATTCTAAAAGAAAAAAATTTCTTTCTTTCGTTTTTACGAATTTGAAAAAACCTTCGGAGCTAATCTCTTGAGAAAATCCAGGAGATTTTTCACTTTGAAAAAAAGTCGCTTCCCAGTTGCCTAAGTTTTCGTATCTCTTTGCAAGTGCAGTTAGAACGAGTTTTGTTTCATCGCTTTTTTCTTGCTCTTTTTCAGCAAAAGCAAAGGGCAAGTTAAGAAAAGAGAGTCCTAAGCAAAAAATAAAAACGCGTTGAATCTTTTTGAGCTTTTCGCAGCGTGTAATGCGGTGTGGCATTTTCGTAGGCTATCTCGATCCAGAGTCATAGGTCAAGAAAGTTTAGGCTGCTTTTCGCTCTCAGGGGCTTATAAAATCACATCTCGGGGTTTGCCAGCTGAACTTTGCTCTCCCACCACACCCGCAGCCTCGAGCTGTTCCATGATTCGAGCGGCTCTTGTGTAGCCAATTTGAAAGCGGCGTTGAATGAGCGATGTGGAGATGGATCCCTTTTCTCGAGCATAGCTTAAAACTTCGCCGTACAAAGAATCGCGATCCACATCTGCGAGCAATTCATTTTCGCTTTCATCAGCAAGAATTTCATTTTGATATTGAGGAGCGCCTTGTTCGCGCCAGAACTCACAAACTTTTTCAACATCCCCATCAGAAACGAAACTTCCTTGCATACGATGAAGTCCCATGGGGCCAGAGCTTGTAAAAAACATATCCCCTTTTCCTAAGAGAAGTTCCGCACCCGTGCTGTCGAGAATGATTCGGCTATCACTCGAGCTTGCCACACGAAGGGCTGCACGACTGGGGCAGTTGGATTTGATCAAGCCTGTCACGACGTCAGCAGAAGGACGTTGAGTCGCCATGATGAGGTGAATCCCCGCAGCGCGAGCTAATTGTGTCAGACGCACAATGGATTGTTCCACATCTTTTTTGCTTGTGAGCATGAGCTCTGCCAATTCGTCTATGATAATGACAATAAACGGAAAGCGCTCTAATTCAGAATTTTCAGAAGCTTTTGAGTTGTAGCTGTCTAGATTTTTAGCCGCGACTTCTTGCATCTTTAAATAGCGACGTTTGGTTTCTGCAACAGCCCACTTAAGAGCCTTACTTGCATCAATCGCATCGTTCACGATGGGAAGAAGTAAGTGAGGAATGTCTTCGTAGATTTTAAATTCAACAAGTTTGGGATCAACGATGATGAGTCGAAGATCTTGTGGGCTAAACCGGCAAAGAAGTCCTGTGAGAATGGAATTGACAAGAACCGATTTACCCATGCTTGTCGCGCCCCCAATGAGTAAGTGAGGCATGCGTGAGAGATCTTCAATAATCGTTTTTCCTTCAGTGTCTTTTCCAAGACAAAGAGGCAATCGAAAATTTGTTTTGGTGAGAGCTGTTTCGAGAATTTCTCTTAAGACAATCTCTTCTCTTTCAGGATTAGGAACTTCAATGCCCGCAACACTTTTGCCAGGGATGGGAGCTACGATTCGAATTGCAGGAGCGCCAAGCGCCATTGCTAAGTCTGTCGCAACGGCTTGAATTTTTTGAACGCGAACTCCGGGGCCTGGTTGAAATTCATAAATAGTAAGAATGGGTCCGGGCGTGATTTCGGTGATCTCTCCATCTACTTCAAAACTTTTGAGAGTCTCTGTAATTTTTTTAGAAATATCAAAAAGCTCAGATCGAGAAAGTTTTGTTTTAAGAGGTTTGGGAGGAGTGAGGATAGCGGGTTTGGGGATTTTCCATTCTCCTTGATGAGGAGCTCTCACAGGAACTTTTTTTTCAGATTTTTTAGGACTTTCATTATTTTGATGTGAATCAAGATTGATTTTGGGTTCGAGTCTGATTTTTTCTTCTTTTATTTCTTCCTTGGCTTCTTCTTCAAAAACTACGGGCTCAACTTTTTTAAGAAGAGGAGCTTTTTTCACAGAGAATTTGAAATTTTTAAAGTTAAAAAATCCCACAAAGTTTTGAGTTAAATGTTGGCTGAATTTTGAAAGTTGGTGAAGGCCTTCTTCAACCCAAGCATCGAAATGAACAATTAAACTCATCCATAAAATCACAACTGAAAGTAGAAAGGTACCCGCTTTCCCAAGGATAGGTTGCAAGGCAGAGTATAGAAGCATCCCAAAAAAACCTTCTTGTAAAAAGTGATGAACTTCAGGAGTGGGCCCCGCCACAATTCGGCAAATCAGTGAAACTGAAAGAAGCATCCCTGTGAGTGAAAGAATACTTTTCCATGAAAAAGCGTCTTTTTTGAGGGCTTTTGAGTGACTCAAGTATATCAGGGCAATGCCGAAGAGAGGGATAATCCACGAAGACCAACCAAAGCATTGATACAAAAGGTCTGCGCTCCAAGAACCCAAGTAGCCAAGTTGATTATGAGGGGCAAGCCAGCGTTGATTGAATGTACTAAAGCTTGGATCTTTTGGATCATGGGTGAAAAGCGAAACGGCTGTAGCTCCTGAAAAAGCAGCAAGAAAAAGGGTTTGGGTCCATAAGGTCCATGACTTTTTAGACGAGCTCATAAAGCTTCATTGTCTCATGGCTTGAGCTGGGGGTTTATGCCACGCTATTGACAGATTTGGTGGCGGCCCACTAGAACTAAGTCATCAAATTGATTCCACCCAAAAGTTGAAGTTTGTAGTGGTTTTAGAAAACGTAAATAAATAATCAAGATTATTAAATAAAGATTGTTAAATAAATTAAATAAAAAGGTTCGTTAACAAAGTCCCCGGAGGAATGAATGGCTGAACATTCAGATAAAGAAAAAAACACTGATAAAAATACGAAAAAGAATAAACCTCATGCGCGTAGAAATACGTCAAGAAAACAAGATGAGGGAAGTTCTCAAGAGGTAAGTGAGACCCCAAAAGTTATGGTCGCTGAACAAGAACAATCTGCTCCTAAAGCGGCAGCTCCAGCACCTCAGGCTCCTCGACTCAATCCTCCTCAACAAAACCAACAAAATAATCCTCGTCCTCCAAGACAAGAGCCTACAAACGGTAAAGCTCAAATGAATAATGTTGAAATGCAACAAGAAGATGCTCCTGAGGCTCCTAAAGAAGTTCTCTTAAAGCCTATTGTTGAAAAGCTAAATATCCTTGATCTCAAAAAGATGGATATTAAAAATCTTATTGATTTGGCTCTTCAATACAAAGTTGAAAATGCAGCGGGAATGCGTCGCCAAGATGTCGTTTTTGCTCTTTTAACTGCTCACGCGAAAGCGAATGGTGAAATTTACACGGAAGGTGTTCTTGAAACTTTACAGGACGGATTTGGATTTTTGCGTTCGCCCGAGCATAACTATCTTTCTGGACCAGATGATATTTACGTAAGTCCTAGTCAAATTCGTAAACATGCGATGCGAACAGGTGATACGATTGCCGGAAAAGTTCGTCCACCGCGTCCAGGTGAAAGATATTTCGCTCTTCTTTCGACAGATAAACACAACGGACAAAATCCTGAAGAAGTTCGCAATAAGATTCTCTTTGAAAACCTCACACCGCTTTATCCTACAAAGCGTGTGAACATGGAATATGATCCCAAAAACTTTACCACTCGAGTGATCGATCTTTTTTCACCGATTGGAAAAGGCCAGCGCGCTCTTGTTGTGGCTCCTCCTCGTGCGGGTAAAACCGTGATGTTGCAAGATATTGCTCATGCCATCACAACGAATCACCCTGAAATTTATTTGATTGTCTTATTGATTGACGAACGTCCCGAAGAAGTAACGGACATGAAGCGATCTGTAAAAGGCGAAGTCATCAGTTCAACTTTCGATGAGCCTGCAACTCGTCACGTTCAAGTGGCTGAAATGGTCATCGAAAAAGCCAAGCGTTTGGTTGAAAACAAACGTGACGTGGTGATCTTGCTCGATTCAATTACTCGTTTAGGTCGTGCCTACAACGCTGTTGTGCCTCCTTCAGGAAAAATCTTGTCCGGTGGTGTGGATTCAAACGCTCTTCAAAAACCCAAGCGTTTCTTTGGAGCGGCTCGAAACGTTGAAGAAGGCGGAAGTCTTACAATTATTGCAACGGCCTTGATTGATACGGGTTCACGTATGGATGAGGTTATTTTCGAAGAATTTAAGGGAACGGGCAATATGGAGATCGTTCTCGACCGTAAACTCATGGAAAAACGTATATTTCCATGTATGGACCTCAATAAGTCTGGAACACGAAAAGAGGACCTTTTAACCCCTCAAGACGTCCTTCAGCGCTTATGGATCCTCAGAAAAGTCCTCCAACCTATGAATCAAATTGACAGTATGGAGTTTTTGCTCGACAAATTAGCGAAGACAAAAACGAATGCCGAATTCGTGCAAAACATGAGCGGCTGAGATTTTTAAAGGTAGAAAATATGAAAAAAGATATTCATCCCAAATTACATAAAGTTGTTTTTAAAGACATGGGCGCAAACTTTGCGTTCCTTGGAACTTCTACCAAAACAGGTTCTGAAAAAATTAAATGGGAAGATGGCCAAGAATATCCAGTGATCAAAGTGGATATCTCCAGCGCTTCTCACCCATTCTTTACTGGTAAATTGAAATTGATCGACGCTGAAGGTCGCGTAGATCGTTTCATGAAAAAATACGGTAAGAAATAATTTAGTAATCATACAAGATGGCAATTTCTGTCCAAGCGCAAATGCTTCATCGCTTGAAAGAGAGCGAAGCACGGTTTTTGCGTATTACAGAAGAGCTTGGCGTCCCGCATATTATTGCGGATCGAAAAAAATTCTCGGAACTTTCTAAAGAACATTCTAGCCTTCAATCATTGGTAGATAATTATCGCGATTTTATGCGCGATTATAATAACTACCTTGGCTCGGTTGAAGTTTTAGAAAACGAAAAAGATCCTGATCTTTTGGCGATGGCTAAAGAAGACATTTCTTCTTTGGAGCCTGAGATCGAAAAAAAAATTAATCACTTACAATTTATGCTTTTGCCCAAAGATCCTCGGGATGAAAAGAACGCGGTTCTAGAAATCAGAGCGGGCGTGGGTGGCGATGAGGCGGGCATTTTTGCAGCTGATTTGTATAGAGCGTACATGCGGTTTGCTGAGGCAAAAGGGTGGAAGGTTGAGCCTTTAAGTTTGACTGAAAATTCTTCGGGCGGATTTAAAGAAATTGTCGCAAACATTACAGGCGATCGAGTTTTCTCTCAATTTAAACACGAGTCGGGTGTTCACCGTGTTCAACGTGTTCCAAAAACCGAAGCTCAAGGTCGCGTTCATACAAGTACAGTCACTGTTGCCATTCTTCCTGAAGCAGAAGAAGTAGAGTTTGATATCAATCCAAACGAATTACGCATTGATACTTATCGTGCGGGTGGTGCCGGTGGACAGCACGTCAACAAAACTGAATCAGCTGTTCGAATCACTCACCTTCCTACAGGCGAAGTCGTGCAGTGTCAGGATGAAAGATCGCAGCATAAGAACAAAGACAAAGCGATGAAGGTTTTGCGAACACGTCTTTTGGAACATGCTCGTGAAAAACAACGCAGTAAAGAAGCAGCGGAACGCAAAGCTCAAGTGGGCGGCGGTTTTCGAAACGAACGCATTCGTACTTACAACTTTCCTCAGGGACGTGTTTCTGATCATCGAATCAATATGACCTCTTACAATATCGGCGATGTGATGAATGGATTTTTTGATGATTTTGTCACCGCACTTAACGATTATTATCAAACGCTCCTTCTTAAGGGAGAAGATCCTACTCAAGTGAAAGTTAGCGAAGAAGATTGATTCTTTTTTGTGGATAAAACATGGAAAAAGATTTGTTTTCTTTTTTAAGAAAAGAATTTGCCGCTATTGGATCTCCACAAGAAGCTCTGTGGGTTTTTAAGGAACTTCAAAAGATTGATTCAACACTCGCTTTTAAAAAAGCTGAAGAAATTTTAATTCGCCGAAAAAAAAACGAACCCCTTGCTTACATTTTAGGGCATTGGGATTTTCGGGAACTCACTCTTGAAGTGGGTTCTGGTGTGCTGATTCCTCGGCCCGAGACAGAAGAGCTTGTGGGGCATGTTTTAGATTACCTTCTGAAAAATTCTACAAAAAATTTTAATATTGCTGATTTTGGAGCGGGTTCAGGTGCGATTGGTCTGAGTTTGTTAAAAGAAGCTCCTGGAAATCATCAGCTTCATTTAGTGGAGAGCTCTCAAGACGCCCTTCCTTATTTGAGAAAAAACCTGAGTGCTTTTCCTGATAATTTTAAAAGTAGAGCCAAAATTTTTGATCAAGACTGGAAATTTTTTAGTGAAGGAGTGGATCTGATTGTCTCCAATCCCCCTTATATCTCCGATCTTGAATTTGAATCTTTGGAAGGTGGAGTAAAAGATTTTGAACCTTTTCAAGCTCTTGTGTCCCCTCAGGATGCGAATCAAAAATATCTAGAAATATTTCAAAAAGCGGAAGAGGTCTTGCGACCTGGAGGGGCCATTTTTTTTGAATATGGACCTGCTCAAGAAGAATTATGGAATAAATTGGTTCCTGGGCGTTATGAATGGAAAACCCTTAAAGATCAGGCGCTTAAAAATAGATTTCTATTAGCTTTTGACACCAGTCGCTAGTGACGCTTAAAGTTCCACCGGTGTCTATGAGTCGAAATGTCACGACGTTTTTTTTGAACTTTCTCTTTGCTTTTTTATTTTCTGTTAACGTGAGCGCAGAAGTTCAAGGAGTTGAATCTGTAAGAGTTCTAAGGTCTGAGTTTAAGTTAGATGCTCAGAAATTTTTTCAGGAAAATTACGCAGAAGATGAACGCTTTAAGGTTTGGTTTGAGTCTTTTCAAACTGAAGTGGGTCAAATGGTGAACGTTCACAAGGAGCGTGAAGCCAGTCGAGAAAAAGCAAATAAAGACTTGAGAAAGCTTCATGAGACCTTGGAAAAGATTAGCCCAAGGATTGAAGAAGTTGTTGCGAAGTTTGATGAGTATCCTTGGCAAAGATCTCTCATTGAAATCGAAAGTATTTTGAAAGAAAACCAGGTTTATTGGTCTGATTTTTCATTTTATTCAAAGCCACTCAAGAAGTTTATTGATGAAACGATTCTTCACGAAAAAGCTTTTTGGAAAAAAAGAGCTCAGTCTATTGTGCTCAATAAAAAAGCTCTTCCTGTAGCTGAAGGAGAAGAATCACTTGTCCCTGATGAAGCTTTAACAAAAAGATTAAAAGCGCTGGGCTTTTTATCAAAGTTTTTTGATTTTTCAAAAGTGAGTGTGAGCTTAAGTCACCGAAGTAAAGTTGCACTTCTTCAAGCAATTGTGAATGAAAATGCTTTTCTCACGTATGTCTCCATTACAGGGCAGTAAGAGCACACATAATGGATAAGCTTGTTATTCAAGGGCCCAATAAAATTCAGGGAAATCTCACAGCAAGTGGTTCAAAAAATGCGGCTCTCCCAATTCTTTTCGCCACAATACTTTCTGATGAAAAGCATTTAGTAAAAAACGTTCCTTGTTTGCACGATATGGAATCAACGCTCAAAATGCTTTTGCATTTTGGAGCTCATGTGAATCAACACTTTGAAGCAACATGGGGATCTCGCTGGACCATCGATACAAGTCGCGTGACTCATGGAAATGCTCCTTACGATTTGATTCGCAAAATGCGCGCAAGCTTTTTTTCTCTCGGACCTATTTTGGGCAGACTTGGAAAAGGGCGAGTTTCTCTCCCTGGCGGGTGTGCCATTGGTGCGCGGCCTGTGGATTTGCACTTAATGGCTTTCGAAAAATTGGGAGCTACAATTGAACAATCCGGAGGCGATGTTGATATCAAAGCTCCTGGTGGAAGGCTCATTGGCAACAAAGTTCGTTTTCCTAAAATTTCTGTGGGAGCGACTGAAAATTTAATTATGGCAGCTGTGACTGCTAAGGGTGAAACTCTAATTGAAAACGCCGCTGCTGAACCTGAAGTGAGATATCTCTCGGAAGCTCTTATGAGTATGGGTGCGAAAATTGAGGGACACGGAACTCATACCATTCACATTCAAGGAGTTGATAAGTTAGGAGCGCTTAATTATTCGATTCCTTCTGATCGCATTGAGGTGGGAACTTATCTTATAGCGACTCAGCTTTTGGGCGGAGACGTCACCATTGCCGATGCTCCTGTTGAAGATTTAGAGATTCTCATCTTAAAACTTAGAGAAAGTGGAGCAACTGTCGATGTTGTTGGAAAAAGCGTTCGCTTGATAGCATCTGAAAAGATTAAGCCCGTAAGTCTTGTAACAGAGGCTTTTCCTGGTTTTGCAACGGATCTTCAGGCTCAATGGGTGGCTCTTATGACCCACGCTGAGGGTGAAAGCTTGATTGAAGAAACCATCTTTGAGAATCGTTTTATGCATGTGCCTGAACTTATTCGTATGGGCGGTAAATACAGTGTTGAGGGTTCAAAAATTAAAATTTTTGGAAAGCCCGGGGTTTTAAGAGGAGCTCCCGTGATGGCCACAGACCTTCGAGCGAGTGCGAGCTTAGTTTTGGCGGGTTTGGCAGCTCAGGGGGAGAGTTCCATTAGGCGGATTTACCACCTAGACCGAGGTTATGAGTCTATGGAGCTTAAGTTGCGATCCTTGGGGGCTCGCATTGAGCGTCGCCAGGATGATTAGTTAACGATTAGCTCTCAAATATTTCTTGGCAACCTAGCACCTAACAGCTATCTTTCATTCATCCTCTAAGTGAAAGGGGGTGAATTCAATATGCCAATGGTAAAAATACGCGAAGGAGAATCCTTCGAATCAGCTGTTAGACGTTTTAAAAAACAATGTGAAAAAGCTGGAATTTTAACTGAAGTGCGTAAACGTGAGCATTATGAAAAGCCTTCCGTTCGCCTCAAAAAGAAAAGTATCGCTGCTCAAAAACGTGTTGAGAAAAAAGCACGTCAGAGATTCGTTCCTAGAGATACAAAGTAATTAAATAATAATTACAAAACTAGAAAACAAAATAAATGCGTTGAGAGACTTCTGAGTTGAGAAACTTAAAAGGCTCTCGGCGCATTTGTTTAATTCATGAATTCAAAGTGAGGAAAACACGATGAGTCTAAAAGATAAAATCAAAGAAGCTATGACAAGCGCGATGAAGGCTAAAGAGTCTGAGCGTTTGATGGCGATTCGTAATATTTGGAATGCTATTCGTAAAAAAGAAATCGATGATCGAAAAGATCTCACAGATACAGATGTCGAAAAAGTTGTGATGACCTTGAGCAAGCAATTACAAGAAGGTTTTGATCAAGCAAAAACTTCAGGACGCACAGATATTGCTGCTGAATTAGAAAAAGAATTAAAAATTTATAAAGAATTTCAACCTGAGATGATTTCTTTGGATGAATTGCAAAAACTTGTTTCTCAAATTGTTGCTGATCTTAAAACAGCGGGAACTCTCCCGGCAGGAAATGCAGGCATGGGACAAGTTATGAAAAAAACCATGGAAGCTGTGGGATCAAAAGCAGAAGGACGCTCTGTTCAAGAAGCGGTTAGAAAAGCGCTTCAATCTTGATCTTAGCTAAGGAGCCTGATGACCAATCTTAATGATGTCAAAGAGCAGGTTAAGGATAGGGCTGATTTAGCCACTTACGTTGCGCGCGACACAAAGCTTTTAAAAAGCGGTCAAGGATTTAAGGCGTGTTGCCCATTGCCTGGACATCAGGAAAAAACTCCCTCTTTTCATATCGATGCTCGAAAAAACTTTTTTTATTGTTACGGGTGTCGCCGTGGTGGGGATGTTTTTAAATATCTCGAAATCACACGGGGCATGCCTTTTATGGAAGCTCTCAAGGAGCTTGCGGAAGAATATCGAATTCAACTTCCAAAGTTTTCGCCTGAGCAAAAAGGAGCGAGTGATTTTCGCGAGCAATCATTTACGCTTATGGATCGTGCGTGTAAATATTTCGAAGAAAATTTGCACAAAGGAACAAGCCCGGGAGCGATTGCAGCTCGCCAGTATTTAGCGTCTCGTGGATATACACTTGAAGATGCTAAAAAATATCGCTTGGGTTGGGCGCCTGAAGGTGGAAGAAATTTATTCGCTAAACTTCGCGAGCAAAAAATGGAAAAGCTTGGCGAAGAGCTAGGGCTACTCGCTAAGGGAAAAGCTGGACAAGATTTCTTTAGAGCACGATTGATGATTCCCGTTGAAGATCATAGGGGAAGAATTGTTGCTTTTTCGGGGAGAAGTTTAGGACTCAGTGAAAACGAAGGTCCAAAATATAAAAACTCACCTGAAACAATTATTTTTAAAAAGAAAGAAGTTCTTTACGGATTGGGACGTGCAATGCGCATGATGCGCGAGCATGGCTTTGTCTGTGTCGTGGAAGGATTCTTTGATGCCTGGGCTTTTGAGAAATTCAACGTTCCCGCTGTCGCAGTGATGGGTGTTGCTTTAGGGCCTGAGCATTTAGAGCGACTTTCAAAAATATGTCGTGAAGTTGTTTTGGTCATGGACACGGATCGAGCGGGCATTGAATCGACAAAGCGAAGTTTGCCTTTGCTTTATGAACATAATTTTGAAGCAAAAGTTTTTTCTGATTTAAACGGAAAAGATCCAGATGAGTGGTTGAGCCAATTTAATAAGAAAAGTTCTGAACTAGAGAACTCTGAGATTTTAAAACGTCTCCAAAAAGCTCTCGAGGGCATGGAGTGGTGGGCGCATACAATCATAGACGAATCTAAGGATAAGGGGCTGAATTCGCTCCAAATTGTGCATCGACTAGAAGAGTTGTGGCTATTGCTCAAAAGTCCCGCTCACAAGCGTTTATGGATAAAAAGCCTTGCTCCTATTTTGAATCTTACAGAAACTCAGCTGGCAAACCACTTTAGTGAAGTTCGAGTGCCCAAGACCTCCGTTACGAAGGCTGAAGAGAAGCTTGATCAAATGGAAGCGCTTGTGACCCAGATGCCGAGGGCAGTGAATGCGACTCAAATTGATACTTATTTCGAAGATCTCGCTGTATTGATTCTTCGTCACGGAAACACATGGAAAGATATGAAGGCTTGGGCTGAGTATGCAAAAATTCAGGATACTTTCATGGGAAGTCCCTATAAAGATGCGTTTTTGAAGGCGGTTTCGGGTGCGAGCTTTGATGTGGGGATCTTTCAGCAGGAACTTGAGGAGTCTGGTCAGGGTGCCTTGATTGCTCGTTCAACCATGGAAGTGGATCTTGAAGGGGATATTACAAGCGTTCGCGATTATAAAAAGCTATTGAAAGAGCTTTGTTTACAGATTTTGAGTGTTGAAAAGCAGGGTTTTATTCGTCGCTTAACCTTGGATCTAAAAATTTCTTCAAATGACGATAAAACGGCCCAAATCTTGCAGAAGATTCAGGAGCTTCGAAAAGAGATCGAAGAATTAAAAAAATTTTCATTTTAGCTATGACCTGTTAAAACTAGGAGTACAAAATGGCCTCTAAAACAAAAGCAAAAAAAGAAACGAAAAAAGTAAGTAAAAGTTCTGGTGCTTCGAAAGCTCCTAAAAAAGTTGCTCCTAAAATAAAAGTAGCACCTAAAGCTCCTGCGAAAAAAATTGCTGAAAAAAAAGTTGTCGCAAAAGCTCCAGAAAAAACTATTTCGAAAACAGCTTCTCCTAAGGTAGCGCCAAAAGTTGCTCCAAGCGTTGCGACAAAAGCTCCCACAGAAAAAGCGGCTGTTGTAAAAGCGATTTCAAAAAAAGAAATCAAAGCTATTTGGAAAGTTCTTTACGAAAGAGGTCGTGAAAAAGGTTATTTAACAATTGAAGAAATCAACAAAACGCTTCCTGCTCAAATGAGTGCGGCGGGAGCGATTGAAGATACTCTTAATTTTTTAGGTCAAAAAGAAATTGAATTAGTTGAAACAGAAGACGAAGGAAAAGCACGCGTTAAGCAAGCAAAGCGTGATGCTGCTGAAATGGATGATGGCGCAGAGGAAAAAAGTAGCTTCGCTGAGGAAGTAGGCGACGACGCTCTTCGCGCAAATGATCCTGTTCGTTTGTACTTGCGAAAGATGGGAAGTATTCCTCTTCTTTCAAAAGATGGTGAAGTAGAAATTGCAAAACAAATTGAAGAAGGCGAAGCGGAAGTTATCGATGTCGTTTTAAACTCGCAAATCGGTATTCAAGAAGTTCTTCAAATTGGAGAAAGAATTCGTAACGGAAAGATTCGAGTACGCGATGTTGTGCGTGGTCTTGATGAAGATGAAGAAGCAAACGATATCGACGAAGAAGATTACAAGCGTCGTATCTTGTTTGCGATCGACAAGGTAAAAGAGTTCGAAGAACTCCTTACCGGCGGAAACGCAAAACAAAAAGATCTTCAAGAAGCTCGTGAGAGAATGTTTGAAGCGTTTAAGGACATTTCCTTCAACCGTAAAACGATTAACCGTATCGTTGGAAGAATGAAGGGTTACGTTCAAATTATTGAAGATGTTGAGCGCACTTTAACTCGAGAGCTTGGAAAAGTTCGTTGTACCTCTCTCGATGAGTTTTTATCTCTTGAGCAGAAATTTAATAATCCAGCGACTCGCTTAGAAGCTTACAAACAAGCAGGCGGTCGTTCATGGGAAGATATTGAGCCCCTAGTAAAGCTTGTTCAAGAACAAGAGCAGCGCTTAGTGGATGTTGAAACAGAGTCAGGTCTTACGGTCGATAAGCTTCGTCATATGTACGAAACAATTGTCGATGGAGAAAGAAAAGCTGATAAAGCAAAAGCGCGACTTGTCGAAGCCAATCTTCGCTTGGTTGTGAGTATTGCAAAAAAATATACAAACCGTGGTCTTCAGTTCTTGGATTTGATTCAAGAAGGAAACATCGGTTTGATGAAGGCTGTTGATAAATTCGAATATCGTCGTGGATATAAATTTTCAACTTACGCGACTTGGTGGATTCGTCAGGCGATTACTCGCGCGATTGCCGACCAAGCTCGTACGATTCGTATTCCCGTTCACATGATCGAGACCATTAATAAACTTGTTCGTACAAGCCGTTATTTGATGCAAGAAATTGGTCGTGAGCCCACTCCCGAAGAAATTGCTGCAAAAATGGAATTGCCTGTCGAAAAGGTAAGAAAAGTTCTCAAAATCGCAAAAGAGCCTATTTCTTTGGAAACGCCTATCGGTGAAGAAGAAGATTCTCACTTGGGAGATTTCATCGAAGATAAAAGCGTGATCAACCCGAGTGAAGCGGTCATTAACTTGAACTTGTCTGAGCAAACACGAAAAGTTCTCGCGACGCTTACTCCTCGTGAAGAAAAAGTTCTTCGTATGCGCTTTGGCATCGGGGAAGATTCTGATCACACTTTGGAAGAAGTGGGACAAGACTTCTCGGTTACTCGTGAGCGTATTCGACAGATTGAGGCGAAAGCTTTGCGTAAGCTTCGTCACCCCAGTCGTTCGAAGCGATTAAAGACTTTCGTTGAGAGTTAGTTTTTGCAGTCTGATATTTTTTCGTTGTATTTTTGTATAAGCAGAGGGGCTTGTTTCGAGCCCTTTTCGAAAGTAGTTTAAAAGTTCATAGCTCGTAATTCTTACAAGCTTTGGGCCTATAGCTCAGTTGGTTAGAGCAGGAGACTCATAATCTCTTGGTCGGGGGTTCAAGTCCCTCTGGGCCCACCAAATACTTTAGAAATTCATAACCTAGAATTTTTTTTATAATTAATTAGACTATTATTTATGCGAAAGTTGAGCAGAAAAGAGTTTATTGTTGCAGCTTCGTCCTTTGCGGCTATGGCCTTTGTTGCTCCAAAGATATTTTTTAAATTTCTCAGCAAAGAGAAAATCCTTCCTGAAGATATGGCTCCGGGAGCAGGAAATTTCAAAGCAATTTATTTGGATGACAGAAAAAGGGCTGAATTTAAACTTTTTTTACAAAACGTTTTTCACCTTTATCCTGAAGATGAGTTCCATGACATTATTTATGAACTGACCAAAAGCCTTCCCAATGATCGCGAAATTTACCTGGCTTTAATTAGACGCATCGAAAGTATAAAACCTTTGCTAGGAGATTTAACTTACTCTCTTCCGGCCCTCAAAAAACAAAAACTGGAAATGGCCGCACAAACTGGGCAGCTTTTAGATGGTTATCGGGCGCATAGTGGCTATTTAGAAATTGGAACCACGGGCCGCCATGTGGACGATGTTTGTCGGCTTGCAAATTTCTCTGGACCCGTTCATCTGGTTAATGACATAGCCCCAGACTTTTCTGTTACAGACATCATAGAAAGGGGCAGATTTGCAAAAAGTGGTGATTTCTCATCGCTTGATAATTACAATCCAATAAGTGCTTCCGTTCTTGCGGATAATTCAGTTGATCTTGCAACAGTTTATATTGGATTTCATCATTCTCCCACCGAGCGGCTTCTTCCTTTTATAGACTCTATTTATCGAGCAATGATACCTGGTTCTTTATTGATTGTCAGAGATCATGATGCCTCTGATGAATATCAAAACGTTCTTGTTGCGCTTGCTCATGACGTATTTAATGCCGGACTCCATTATTCATGGACAGATACCGTGAAACAAGTACGTAACTTTAAGTCGTTAGCTGAATTGCGTGGCATTTTATTAAGTCGTGGCTTCGAATCTAGTGGTAAAGAAATCTACCAAGATGGTGATCCTACTAAAAACGCGCTTATGAAATTTATTAGAGTATAAATATGAGAATACAATCTATAAAAGTTTTTGTTTTGTTCCTTTTTTTTTCTTTGACCCTAGATGCAGGCGAAATCGTAAATGATGTTACGAAATTAAATCCTATATTCGTCAACAAGGTTATTGTTCCGATTTCCATCGAGGAAATTCAAAAAGCGCTCAATTTAGGGCCTAGTATTGTCTCAATTGGTGGGGGCAGGTTTAGCATGGGAGGCCAAACTGCAACCGAAAATGCTTTGCAAATCGACATGCGCAAAATGAATAAGATTATTAATCTTGATGTTGAACATAAAAAAATTACAGTACAAGCCGGAATTAGATGGCGCGATATACAAGATGCAATAGATCCACACAATCTTTCGGTTAAAATCATGCAGACCTATTCTAATTTCACCGTCGGTGGTTCACTAAGCGTTAATGTTCATGGTCGCTACATTGGGCAGGGGCCATTAATTCGATCGGTTGACTCGATCAAGGTTGTTCTTGCGGATGGAACTCTTATAAATGCTTCGCCAACTGATAACACCGAAATATTTTATGGCGCTATAGGCGGCTACGGCGGAATCGGCGTTATTGTTCAAGCCACGTTGAAGTTGGCGGATAACGTTAAAGTTGAAAGAATCGTCAAACGCATGCCTTCTAGCGAATATAGCAATTATTTCTTTAAACAAATTCGGGATAATCCAAAAGTTATTTTTCAAAATGGTGACATTTATCCTCCAAACTTTACCGAAGTAAATTCTGTGAGTTTTGTTGAAACAGATAAGCCTCTTACGATTACGGATCGATTAATCCCACGCAATCAAAAATACAAAATTCAGCCGATGGTGATTGATGCTCTTTCAAGCTTGCCGATGGGCACCAAGGTGCGTTCTTCGTTGGTAGATCCTTATTTATATTACAAGCCTATGGTGGTTTGGAGAAATCATGAAGCAAGTTATGATGTTGCTGAGCTCGAACCAGCTAGTCGAAGTAAAACTACCTATGTCTTACAAGAATATTTTGTTCCTGTGAAAAGATTCAACGAATTTGTTCCAAAAATGGCAAGGGTTTTTCAAAAATATAACGTTGACGTTGTTAATGTTTCTATTCGTCATGCGCTTCCCGACTCCGGCTCTCTATTAGCTTGGGCACGCGAAGAGGTTTTTGCTTTTGTCGTCTATTATCGCCAAAAGACCACTCCATCAGCAAAGTATAAAGTTGCTGAGTGGACACGGGAAATGATTAGTGAGGCACTCTCTGTTGGTGGAACCTATTATTTGCCATATCAAATTCATGCGACTGAAGATCAATTTCATCGTGCCTATCCGCGTTTTCAAGAGTACATAAAATTAAAAAAGAAAGTGGACCCTAAATACCGATTTCGAAACAAGCTATGGGATCGATATTATCTTTCAGTACCGGACTCTATATCTAATAAATCAAAATTAATCAAAGATTACAGGCGCGGAGAGGAGCAAAGTTTTTTATCTTTGCCAGAATGGTACATTGTATTTAATGGAGATGAATACGCTGAGTTTCTAAAATCGAAATCTCCAAGTCAATTTCCATATACTAGAAGCATTGTAGAGTTTTGGAGCCTAAAGAGAAAAATAGATCAGATTATTCAAGAAAATTATAAACCAAACTGGGGCTACTCAGTTATGTTGTGGATAATTGGCAGTAGTTATTCAGTCGAATTAGCGATAAAAGGTATTTACGAAAACATATTTGGTCGATTTGTCGAGTGTTTTACAAGTAATAGTAGCGATGCGGACAAGCTTTACCAACAAGCCCAGCAAAATTATACAGATTTTACTCACGATCATCCTTTTTACGAATTTTCCTATTTAAACGAGCTCAAAAATTATTGGCGACAAGCAAGTTGGGGGGGCGATAATATTTTTCGTAAGTTTGAACGACGTGTATTCTTTACGGCGGAGTTCGGTATTAAAATAATTTATGGAGCTCTTATTCGCTTACTTACTCATTTATCTTATGAGCCAGAACCACTTAAAATTTATGCTATCGTAAGCGATCCTTTGGGAAGTTTTAAAAAAATGACGGAACAAGATACTAGATTAAAAATAATCGCCGCGGAAAAGGATGTTCTCTTGGTTAGCTTGCCTCGATACGATCAATTTCGTGAAATTCTTAAAAAATATAGCGGAGAAGCTTTCAAGTTTATTGAAATAGCTGGAAATAGAAGAATTTTTCTAACTTTAATTGTTCCTCTTGGCTTTAGTGGAGAATTACTTAATGATGGTATCATTGTGGGCTCATCAAATATTCCAACGGATTCTGCGCGAAGTCGTTTGCTTGTCTCATCTAGCGTGGTTTCGCTCAAGGATTTAATGGCCTCAGCTAAAAAATTAGGATTAAATGTTGAGCACGTATTTGATTATTAAGATTCTCTGGGCCCACCAAATAAATGACGAAAATTTCAAGCCAGTTTAGCCGAAATAAAAGGGTGAATCTTAGATCATTACTTCTTAGGCAATATATAAAATTGCGTAGGATGGGCATTGAAAAAGAGATGCCCTTTTCTTTAAAGAATAAAATAAAAGCCACAAATAAGTTAAGCCTTTTTTTCTCTCTTATTTTTTTGGGCAATATGGTTGCTGACTATAAAAGCGATTTAGATACTGACGCTCCTTGGTCAAGTGTTGCTTGCGTGATTTTTTTGTTTTTGCCTTTTCTGAATAAAAAAGGTTTCTTCAATGTGAGTCGTGCAGTTTTGCAAATTATTTTTAACCTTTCGACTGTTTTATATTTGGGAGTTTTTGGAAAGGCATTTGGGTTTCAGGCATTTTTCTTGGTGGGGGCTGTTCTTCCTTTTTATCTTTATTCTTATGAGGAAAAAGAAAAGATTTTTCTTTGGACTCTATTCCCAATTTTTTTATCAAGTACGTGCGAATTTACAAATTTCTCTCTTACTCCCATAGCTAATCTTTCGTCTCTACCTACTTGGTTTTCTTATTATGTATTTGTGATGGCCCGTACTTTTTTATTGGCCATTGTTTATCAAATGTTTCAATACGAACAAAAAGCAGAAAAGAGGCATAAAGCTATTCAATCGTATCGTGAGAAAAATCTCTCATCGAAAGACTTTAGAAAAGCCGCTTAATTATTTTTTAAGTTCCATAAAGAGCATGTCGGGACGAATGCCGTTTTCCCAAAAAAGATCGTACCCTGCGTTTTCGGGGCTCATCTGAAAACGTGTTGTGACTGCAAATCCAAGACTTTCGTAAAAGTCTTTGAGGGGGCCATCTGCACAAATAAGCGAGTGAGCACCTTTAAGAATTGCGTCTTTTACAACGGCACTTCCAAGGCCCTTTGCTCCTCCGTTTTTAAAAACTGAAATCAAAAGACCATCGCTGCGAATTCCGTATCCCGCACTTTTGTCTGAAAGTAGAAAAAGCCGTCCGCCTTCTGACGTAATGTTTTGGTATTCTTGGAGGGATCTTTTTCTTAAGAAAGGTTTGTCTTCAAGCGCAGAAACCACTTGGTGAAATTCTTGACTTGAAACGCTTATAAAAAAACCAAATTTTAGATAATCAAGGCAGTTTTTGTGAGCGATTTCACTTGAGTGAAGCTGGACGCTAAGAAAAGGAATTATAAAAATAAAAAAATAAATTTTGAGCTTCGAAAAGCTCATAACTTGCTTCATCATCTTATTGAGATTTTTTAACTTTAATTTTTTGTCCGTTCACAAGACGGCCATTGACCAGTTCAATAGCTTTTTGGGCGAGAGCTTCGTCTTCAATCACGACAAAACCAAAGCCCTTGGATTTTTGAGTTTTCGAATCTAAAACGAGAGTGCATTCTTGAAGGGGTCCGAATTTAGCAAAGACTTTTTCAAAATCTTCTTTGCTTAGATTGCGGGCGATATTTGTAACGAGTAATTTCATTTCTTTATTCAATATTTATGACAAACGATGGTGGACCCTGCAGGGATCGAACCTGCGACCCGATGATTAAGAGTCATCTGCTCTACCAACTGAGCTAAGAGTCCACAAAAGATGTATCTTATGAAAGTAGCTGACCTCACACATTGAGGCAATAGATATCAGAAAGCGGGATTCTCGCAAAAACAGAGATCGACACAAGGCAATTTTAGGTGGAAAATAGTCCCATGTCTCTCAGTTTAGAGCCTCAGGTAAAACGCGATATCAACTGGATCACAATTGCTTATCTCTTAGGACTTCCACTCTCAGCATTTTTGCTTTTTTCAAAAGCTCAAGCGGAACATGTCTTCTTTTGGCCGATCATCGTTTATGCGATCATCCATTATTCGATTGATTGTCTGTGTATTACGGTTGGGTACCATCGCTTTATTTCTCATAAGGCCTTTGAGGCACATCCTGCTGTAAAAGCCCTCATTCTTTTTGCGGGCGCGGGAGCTTTTCAAAATTCGGCTTTAGTATGGGCTCGAGATCATCGTGTTCATCACCGCGAAGTAGATACGGATGATGATCCTTATTCAATTAACAAAGGCTTTTGGTACGCGCACTTTTTTTGGATGTTTCACAAGGACCCTAAGGGGATTGAAAAGAAAACTCCTCCTGATTTGAAGAAGGATGCTCTCATTCAGTTGCAACATCGTTTTTATTTGCCACTTGCGATTTTGGTTGGATTTTTAATCCCCATGTTTGCGGGTTACTTGATGGGGTCTGCTTTTGCGGGGCTTTATGTGGGCGCTATCTTGCGCCTCATTTCGTCTGGGCACTGTACTTTTATGATCAATTCTGTGGCCCATGTCTTGGGAACAAGACCTTATTCTGTAAACAATACTGCGAGGGATAATTGGTTTTTATCTATTCTTACTTTTGGAGAAGGCTATCACAATTACCATCACCGCTTTCAGGCCGATTATCGTAATGGCCCTGTTTGGTATGCTTGGGATCCTTCGAAATGGATTATCTTTGGTCTTTCTAGGTTGGGCCTTGCCCATGGTCTCATTCGAGTAGACGAAGAAAAAATTCGTCTTGCCCGTATGGAAGTTGCTGAACAAAAACTTGAACAAAAGGGTCTTGATATCGCGACTCTTGTAAAAAAGCGCATGGAAGTTTTGCAAATTGCTGAACGTATTCAGGCTCTCCGAGAAGATCTTGAAAAAATGAAGGCCGAGGGTAAAGCCAAGATGGATCGCTCTGAAAGAGCACTTGTTTATGCTTGTAAGCGTAAATTAAAAGAAATGAAGCGAGCCCGCAACAATGCGGTCAAGCAGTGGAAAGAGCAACGAAAGCTCATCCAATCATTACCTCGCTTACAGTACTAATTTTTTAAATTAAAAAAACTAAAGATCAAACCAAAGCCACTGAATGCTTTCGATGTTGTTTTTTCTTTTTGAAACAAAAACAGTGTATTGTTTGGAGTGCTCTCTTTTAAAAACCCATACTTTTGCACCCGCATCGTAATCGATTTTTACGTTTTTTCCTGATTGCGTGCGAACCAAAAACTTCCAAATAGCAGGATCGGCTGCAAAGCTTTTTTCTAAGACTTTGATGGTTGCTTCGCTAGGATTACTTAAGTTGAGTTGGAGTATGGGGTAATTATTTTTTTTGACGATGTCGCCTGTGATTTCAGCCTTAAGTTCGATAGGCCATTCTTGAGAATTAGAAGATACTTTTTTGGGGCTTTTTGTAAAAGCAGAGGGGATTATTAAAAAAAATAAAGTTGAAGTAATTAAAAGAGGTATAAATAGTTTTTTCATTTATAAAAACCTTTCTTTAGCTCTGAGTTTCTAGGATTTTTCCAAATTTATTTTTTATAAGAATAAGAGCTAAAATTCCAATTAAAATGTTGGGTATTCCGACAATCATCCACATCAGCGCTTCATTGTGTAACCAGGTCAGCGAACTTCTTGCAGCCCAACTAATGAGTGTGGAATAAGTTCCCCAGTAAAAAATAGACATTAAGACTCCAGTGAGAATTGTTCTGCTTTGAGCTGTTCGTTCATTGCGAAGACAAAGAATAAAGCAAAGAGGAACAAAAAAGAAAATTGAGAGACTCACCAAGAATCTTCTCGCAATTTCTATCCAAAGCATTCTGGTTTTTGAGCTTTCCTTCGGGGGATTGCTTCGTTTTTTAAGAAGACCCTTGAGGTCTTGGCTTTCCATTGAGTCTCTACTTTTTCCTTCAGCATAACGAAAGTCCGCGTTCAGTTTGGATTCATCGAAGGAGATTCTCCATATAAGATTTTCATCTAGATTTTTAGAGACAAGCATTCCATCGAAAAGCTGCATGCTTGCCCAACCACTTGAGTTTGCAGGATTCCACTGGGCTTCTTTTGCGCTAATAACCCAGCCCAGGTTAAA
>CANIGN010000008.1 GCA_947467125.1 Bacteriovoracaceae bacterium
ATCTTGCCAAGTGCTTTTGCGGCACCCGTAAGTTTAGATCAGCAGCGTGAAAAGCTTTACGGAGAGTGGAGCAATTTTATGGATGAGTATTCTCGATACCAAGATAAGTTGGCTGTTGAGGATTCTACTCTTAAACAAAAAATGTGGGATCGATTTTTGTTTAACGAAAAACAAAATCGCGCAGAAAATTATATTTCCACAGAAGGACAAATTGTGGTGGGTTCTTTTGGTCAAGCGATCAAAGAAGAATTGCCTGATTTGTTAGCTTATAAAAACAATCAAGCACTCTCGAGTGCTGTGAATCCGCAGGTCGGGCAATATATCGAAGAAATTCGTCGTGGATCAGAAGAGTTGGATATCGCTCTTGCAGAAGAGGCACGCTTGAAGCTTGAGTCTCGTGCAACAGATCCAGATTTGGACGAAGAGTCTTGGACAGGGTTGCTTCCAGGCATGGCTCTTGGAAATTAAATTAAGTTTTGTGACGCTTTATTTCCCCTTATTTCCCTAAGCTCTGACGCCTGATAGACTCATCTTCGATGGATATTTCTTTTGAGGCGATTGAAAAAGCTGAGCAGCGCATTCGTCAGTACATTATTGAAACGCCTTTGCTTCAGAGTTTTAAATTGCAAAGCTTGTTGAAGTGGCAGGCACCTGTTTTTTTGAAAGTTGAAACATTGCAATTCACGGGTTCTTTTAAAGCAAGAGGGGCCCTCAATAAGCTTCTTCATTTGATCGAAAAGGGTGAGCGACCCGAGCATGTTGTCGCTTCTTCAGCGGGAAATCATGCGCAAGCGGTTGCGTTTGGAGCCAGCAAGCTTGGAATTCCTGCAACTATTGTGATGCCTGAGAATGCTCCTCTCGTAAAAGTGAAAGCAACAGAAGAGTATGGGCCAAGAGTTATTTTACATGGGGCCATTTATGATCAAGCTTATGAAAAAGCCCTTCAGGTTTTAAAGGAAACAAAGAATTCGGTTTTCATTCATCCTTATCAAGACAGAGAAATCATTGCAGGTCAGGGAACCTTGGGTTTGGAAATTTCAAAACAGCTTCAAGCTTATGGAGTGAATCCTGGTGATTGTGATTTTGTGATTCCCATCGGTGGTGGAGGACAATTTAGTGGAACAGCCTGTGCGATTCAGTCTCAGTATAAGGGGGCTCGATTTTTAGGCGTTGTTGCAGATGCTGCTCCCTCTATGGCGTTGAGTTTCCAGGCTAAAAAGTTAACCATTGCTGAATCTCGAGTGCGTACGTTGGCAGAAGGATTAGCGATTAAAAATCCTACTCAAGAAATGTTTGGCCTAATTTCAAAATATGCTAGCGATGTTTCGATTGTGACTGATAACGATATTTCTTGGGCAATTTTTTTGATGATGGAAAAAATCAAGCTTATCGTCGAAGGTGCGGGAGCGGCAGGTGTGGCGTCTGTGCTTGCGGGTAAATCGCAGGCCGATGTGAAGCGACCTCTTGTCTTTTCACTTTGTGGAGGAAATATAGATTTACCTCGCATCACAAATATTATTGAGAGAGGCCTAATCTTTGAGCATCGCCGATTGAATTTAGAAGTCAAAATCGAGGATCGTCCTGGAGAGCTTTCGCAAGTGACGAAAGTTTTAGGTTTAATGAGGGCCAACGTTTTGGAGGTTTCTCATGATCGGCTCACTTCAGACTGCGCTCCCGGGCAAACAGTTTTAAAAATTCATCTCGAAACTCGAGGCGCTGAACATCAATCAGAAATCATCAAAGCTGTTTCAGAAGCAGGTTATCAAGTGAAAGTGACGGAGTCGTAAAGAGGTTCATCATGAAAAAAAATGGAATTCTCATTTTTATTTTAGCTTTAGGTGTGGGTCTCTTTTTTTATATTCAAAAAGAAAGAAAAAACTTAGCTCTTGAAAAAGAGAAAGCAAATGTCATCGAGAACTATGCTGTATCGGGTTCTAAATCTTCTACGTCTTCCATTGCTCCAGCTGAGACGACTGTTCCTGGGGCTTTTCGCCTTAAGATTTTAAGTGAACCAGAAGGAGCAAGTGTGTTTGTGGATGAACAAAAAGTAGGGGTAGCGCCTTATGATCTTGTGATTCCCGTTGAAAGTAAAAAGCTTCGGCTGGAAGCTGAGGGTTACGATTCCTTTGCTCGACAGATCCCTGCTTCTAAAGATGCAGAGGGTGATTTAGTTTGGAAGATTCAACTTAAGAAAAATATTGTAAGAGAAGTTGTTCCTGAAAAAGTTTTCTTTAGAGGAAGTCTTGCTTCGTTTTTGATTCAACTTAAAGCGATTGATTTTGAAGATTTTAAAAATGACTCTGTTAAAGCTTTTGAAGATCAAAATGTTAAATTCTGTAAAGTTCAAATCAAAGATAAAATATGGGTTCGCGTTTTGAAGGGACCTTATCCCACAAAAGAGAAAGCTCTTAAGTGGTTGAAGTCTGTTAAGACTGACTATCCTGAAGCGTTTATTGCCACCAAGCAAAAGTGTTTTTAAGAAGTAAAGGGAGTTCTAAATATTATGAAATCAGCGGTTATTGTTTCTTATAAAAGAACGGCCTTTGGAGCTTTTGGTGGGGGGCTGGCTCATTTGTCTGCGACTGATTTGGCTGAAAAAGCTTCTCAAGTAGCTTTGGAAGAAGCCAAGGTGGATCCTCGATTGATTGAAGCGGTTGTCTTTGGAAATGTTTGCCAAAGTTCGAGGGATGCTATTTATCTCGCTCGCCATGTTGGCTTGCGCGTGGGTGTTCCTGTTGAAAAGCCCGCGCTTACGGTGAATCGTCTTTGTGGTTCGGGTTTTGAGGCAATTATTCAAGGTGTTTATCAAATATTAAATGAAGATGCGAAGTGCGTGCTTGTAGGTGGAACAGAATCGATGAGCCAGACTCCTTATGTTTTAAGAGGAGCTCGTTTTGGTTATCGCCTGGGTCATGGAGAGCTTGAAGATTATTTGAATGCAAGTTTAACGGACATGCACGTGAAGATGCCGATGGCGATGACTGCAGAAAGAGTCGGCGAAAAGTATAAGATTTCTCGTTTGCAGGTGGATGAGTATTCTCTTGAAAGTCAAAAAAAATATCAGGCAGCACTTCAAGTTGGTTTTTTTAAAAAAGAAATATCGCCAATCAAAATTTCCGGAAAAAAGGGAACTGTGGATTTTGAAAGCGATGAACATCCTCGCGCACAAACTACTCTAGAGGGACTTGCAAGGTTACCTTCATTATTTAAAAAAGAAGGACTCGTCACTGCTGGAACAGCGAGCGGTATTTGTGATGGAGCAGCGGCTCTCATCGTTGCGGAAGAAGAGTGGGCAAAAAGTCAGGGCTTGCCGATACTGGCAAAGATTAAATCATGGGCGGCAGTAGGTTGCTTACCTGAGGAAATGGGAATGGGACCTGTCGGAGCTATTCTTAAGGCAACGGCTCGACTCAATGATTCTCGAATTAAAAGTCACAAGGATTATAAACTTGTGGAAGTGAATGAAGCTTTTGCAGCTCAGTATCTTGCTGTTGAAAAAGAGTTAGGTCTTGATCGACAGAAATCAAATATTCACGGTGGTGCCATTGCAGTTGGGCATCCTCTCGCTGCTTCCGGGGCTCGAGTGACGGGATCACTTGCTTTATCCCTTCGCGAAAAAGGTGGCGGTATTGGTGTTGCAAGTGCTTGTATTGGTGGCGGTCAAGGAATGGCTGTCGTTATAGAGTCGATATAAGCGTATTGAAGTATTTTTCTCTCAAAGCTATCTTCGAGGGATGGTTAAAACGCGTTTTGCTCCTTCTCCAACAGGTCACTTACATGTGGGAGGAGCTCGTACGGCTCTTTTTAGTTACTATTATGCAAAACGCCACGGCGGAACTTTTGTTCTGCGTATTGAAGACACTGATTTTGCTCGAAGTAAAAAAGAATATGAAGATGAGATATTAAAATCTTTAAAATGGTTAGGTGTTCATTGGGATGAGGGTCCGTACAAACAAAGTGAGCGACAGGAACAATATCGTGCAGCCGCTCAAAAACTTCTTAATTCTGGAAATGCTTACAAGTGTTATCTGACAACAGAGGAATTAGAAAAAATGCGTGCAGAGGCCCAGGCTAAGACGGGTCAGCCTCGTATTCGAAGTCCTTGGCGAGATCGAAAACCCGGAGCAAGTGAAGAAGGAAAGCCTTTTGCTTTACGGTTTCGATATCCCGATGTGGGTCAAACGGTTGTTCAGGATGGAATTCTAGGAGATGTGACTTTTGAAAATTCCGAAGGCGACGATTTAATTATCCTTCGTAGTGATGGAACTCCCACTTATCAATTGAGTGTTGTCGTGGATGATCTCGACATGAAAATTACCCATGTCATTCGCGGAGATGATCATCTGAATAATACACCCAAGCAATTGTTGATGATCAAGGCGCTTGGAGGAACTCCTCCACAGTATGCTCATTGTCCTATGATTTTAGGGCCCGACAAAGCAAAACTCAGTAAACGTCACGGCGCTGTGAGTGTTTATATGTATGCTGAAGAAGGTTTTTTGCCAGAGGCGCTTCGGAACGCTTTAATTCGTTTGGGATGGAGTCATGGTGATCAGGAATTATTTAGCGATGAAGAACTGAAGCAACTTTTTTCTTTGGAAGCTTGCGGAAAGTCTCCGTCAGTTTTTGATGTTCAAAAATTGAGTTGGATTAACGGAGAATATCTCAAACAAAAAAGTCCACAGGAATTTGTGAGTTTTGTAAAAGAGAGTGCCTCTCTTGATCTTTCTTCGATGTTGCAAGAAGAGGGATCCAAAAAATTACTTGAAACCGTTCAGCGTTCTGCTCATAAGGCCAAAGACGTTCCTCCTCTTTTGTCGTGGTACCTAGGTGAGGTGAAAGTTGATCCTGTTTGTCAGGAAAAAATCCTTAAAGAAACACAAAAAGAGTGGATTGTGACGGTTGTTTCAGAATTTGAAAAACAAGTCTGGAATCCTGATTCCGCAGTAGAAATTTTTAAAAATGTCGCGACTCAGTATTCATTAAAAATGCCCCAAGTTGCAAAAGCTGTTCGCGTTTTGTTGACGGGTAATTTACAAAGTCCCGATATGGCGATTGTTGTGGGAGCTCTTGGAAAAGAAAAAGTTCTGAAGAGACTCCGTCAATTTACCGCCTAACGCACAGCTCCTCAACGCATAGTTTCGTTCTTACTAAGTGCCTGAATTCCCGAAGCTAAGGTAAATTTTATATTGGGGGGAGCGCATGATTTATTGTCAGGGTTTTAGCAAGAGGGGTGCTTTTGCATTTCTATTTGCATTTGTTTTAGCCGCACCGCTTTTTGCACAACAAAATTTAGAAGAACTCGAAAGTGAAGTTTTGAGTGGATCGGGTGGATCTAAGGGAGCGAAGTCATATTCAAGTCCCGTTGTCGAAGAAGAAGTTTTGAGTGCTCCTAAGAAAAATCCCTCTGTAAGCTCTTATGAATCTCAATCAGGAAGTAGCGATGATCAGGATCTTCCGCTTCGTTCATCCGTTAAGTCTGTAAAATCAAAAAGTGCTGATCAAAAAGTTTCGAGCGATATTGATGAATTGATTAACGGACCAAAGTCGATTCCTTTTAGCCACATTTTCGTGGTGAAACATCAGTATATTTTCAAAAAAGGTCGTCATGAAATAATGCCGTTCACTCTTGGGATTCAGCCAGGCGATAGCTTTCGTCGTCAATTATCTATGGGTTTTGGTTACCTATATCATCTCAGCGAAAGTTTTGCGATTGAAGCTTTGCACCTCAACTTTTTTACAAATTTAGAAACAGGGTTTTCAAGAAATTTTAATAAAAACACTCTGCTTGAAATTGATCGCGTAGAACCTGTTGTGACTTTAGGAAGCGCTCTTCAGTGGGCACCGTTTAGAGGGAAAGCAGCGACTGCAGAAAATATCTATAATTTTGAAGGGTATCTTTTTGCGGGAGGCGGAATGACTCAGTTTGAAGTGGGTTCTGCTCCTACAATTATGGGTGGTTTGGGAGCTCGTGTTTTTATGAATCGTCGCTCAACGCTTAAGTTTGAATTCAGAGATTATATGGATTTGAAAAGCGAAGTTGGAAATCGGTTCAACGTTGTCTTAGGCGCGGGAATTCTTTTGGGAGCACCTGAATTATGAAAAAAATAAATTTTTTAATGATGGCCGTTTCTGTCGGCGCAACGACGAGTGTCGCTCATGCGGCTCGTCCTCAAAAAGCGAAACAATCAACTGTCGAAAATATCCAAAAGCCAGTTTTGAAAAGAACGATTCGCCCGATGGCTCATTCAGGAGAATCTATTCGATATTTAATTGAAGAAAAGCAATACGATCAAGCTTTGCGTTTACTTGCTTCTTCGAATGATCCAAATGCACGTGCTTTGCGCGCGATGATTTTTGAGCAAATGGGATATGATCATGCTTCTTTGATTGAATATGTCGCAGCTTATCGCGCAAGACCTTCGTTGGAAGGATTGGCTAAGATTGGATCTCTTTCTTTTGTTTTGGGTGAGTCGAGACTTCTTCAGGGAGTTTCGGGTGAAGGAATGGGCATGCGTTTGGCGCTCGCTCAAGACGCTTTGAATGCAGGTGATATCAGCAAAGCTCGTTCACTCATTCCGACTCCTCAGGATATTTTGAATCTTCAGCCCTCTCTTTTTAAATCAAAAGCGATGATTCTCTCGAGTGCTGTTTTGAGTGCGAGCGGAAATTACCGTGACGCTCTCGAAATGTTGGGTGGAAACTTCTCTCAAACACCGGGAGTTGACCTTTCAGAGATTCGCTTACAACGGGCTTTGATTCTTTTTGATGTGAAGAAATACGGCGAAGCTCTTGATGAGTTGAAGTTTGTCACTCGATCTTCACCTTCTTGGTATCGCGGACAGTTGGTAGGAGCTTGGTCGGCTTTTCACAAAGAAGATTACAACTTGGCTCTTGGTCAGTTGATGAATCTGCGAAGTCCTTTTTTGGCTGGAAAGTTCAATCCTGAAAAACACTTGTTACAAGCCATTGTTCTTTTTCAACTGTGTCACTACGAAATGGCTGGGCGTGCTCTTAAGAAGTTAAAAGAAGAGTATGGAAATATGAATTCAGCTTTTTCAAGCGTTTCTTCTGCGACTTCAAATCCTGCATCTTTCTACAATCAGCTTAAATCTTTTGTGGGCGGAAAAATGAAAGAAGAAAGTAGCGCTTTGGATAGAGTCTGGGATGGCGTGGCTTCACAACCCTATGTCGCGAAGCTTTCGAATTCTCTTGAAAAACTTCGATTTGAAAGAAAAAAAATCGATGCTGACTTTAGAACACGTGAGCTTCAAGGAATTCGAGGCGTGCACTTAAAAGTTTTTGATCGAATGGAAGAACTTTATCTCACAAAATTAGCAAAATATTCACAAGCTCTTGTTGAAAAGATGAAGAATGATGCAAAAGAAAGCCTTGAAGGAGCTCTTGCTGCGGATCTTGAAATCAATACACGTATTCGTGATCGTTTGATCAGAGCAGCTGGACCTGTGAATAAGTCGATTGACTTTAAAAAAGAAGTTCAAAAAGGATATGAGTTTTGGCCTTTTGAAGGTGAGTTTTGGAGAGATGAAACAGGCGGATACGCCTTTGCGACGACTGATGTGTGTGAGGAGGGTGCTCGGTGAAATTACAACGGCAATTAACGAAGATTCTAGCGGGAAGCAGCTTAATTCTAGGAGCTGTCCATTCAACTCAAGTCTCTGCTCTTGAGATCAACTGGAAAGCCGTTGGCAAATCTAAGAAGGTTGATGCCGGTGTGAATGCGGAAAAGGTCATTGATCTAGATCGTATTCGTATTACACAAAAAGTTACGTTGAGAGAAGCTCCTCGTTACAACCGTAATGATTTACAGCTTGAAGGAGCGCGCCTTCGTAAGGTTGATGAAAAGACAGAAGAGCTTGTGGATCAAATTCAAAAGCTCATTCGCAGAGAAAAGCAAAAGCAACGTGTCGGCGAATTAAAGATGCGCCTTGCAGAGCTTTATTATGATCGCGCTCGTTTTATTGCCTTTAAAGAATCTGAAAGCTGGGCGAAAGCTGTAGAGGAATGGAATTCTCTTTCCTCGGCTGAGCGTGGTCGCAAAGCACGTCCTATTTTAAAAACTCCCGAAGCGAATTCTTTTCGTAAAAAATCACTCCTTCTCTATAATGAGTTAGAAGCTCAAAGTCGCGGAGCTGATAACGGAAAGTCGCTCATGATTGATCGCGACGAGGTTCTTTTTTATCTCGCGACAACTCACAACGAATTGGGTGAATCAACTCAAGCGATTAAATACTTTGAGGAACTCACAAAGAAATTCCCCGGAAGTGAAAAAGCTGGTCTTGCGAAACTTTCTCTTGCCGATGCTTACTTTGAATCGAACCAATACAAGAAAGCCTTGCCTCTTTATCTAAGTGTCGCTGCGAATAAGAGCGAAGAAATTGCTCGTTTGAGGGCTTATGCTACTTATAGAGCGGCATGGTGTTATAGCAACGAGCAGGATTATAAGAAAGCAACTCTCGCTTTCTTGAAAACAGTTGATCTTTCTAAAAATGATAAAAGCGCACAGAATCTAAGCTTTATTCGTGAAGCTTATTCGGACCTCGCATCTTCTTTTGCTTTATCAGGTCAGTACAATGATGGATGGAACTACTTTAGAGAAAGTGTTCGAAATAAAGAGCTCTTAGAAAAGTACGAACTTTCTGCTGCGCAAGTGGCGAAGGATCGTGGACATTATAAAATTGCCGAGTTTTTCTACGGAAAATTGCTCTCTAAATCTCCGACTGCAAGTTTTGCACGTGATCTTTCTATTGACCGTGCAGAAAATGCAAAGAAATCTGGAAATCTTGAGCTTTATGCAGAAAAACTTGCAGATCTCTTGCGAGATTATGGAGCCGGGTCTTCTTGGTTAAAAGCTCAGAAGTTCGATTCGAATACAGAAAAGCAGATGGTTGATGACCTTGTTTCGATTATTCGAAGAGACGCAAAGAACTTTCACCAGGCGGCTCAAAAGAAAAATAACCCTGCTCAACTCAAGAGAGTGAAACCACTCTATGTAACTTATTTTGCTTTTGTTCCAGCTAAAGCTCCTGACACAAAAGAAAACGTTCATGAAATGCGTTATTATTTCTCTGATTTGCTTTACGAAGCAGGTGAATACATTCAGTCTGCTAACGAATATAAAAAAGTAGGCGCAGGAAAATATGAAACGATTGCCGCATTCAATAGAATTCTTTGCTTTAGAGAAGCGGCAAAATCTGACAAGAAATATAATGATGATTTGCTAGCTGCAACAAATGATTTTGTATCTCAATATCCTAACGATAAACGTGCCGGAGATTTGATGTATGCAAGTGCTAACCAAGCTTTTGAGTCAGGTTCACAAGATCAGTCTGTGAGCACGTTGAGAGCGATTATCAGTCGTTTTGCAAATACAGAGCGCGGAGTCGATGCAGCAGAGAGAATCCTTTTCTTAGATGAGAAGAATGAAAACTTTGATGCTGTTTTAAAAGATGCGAATGAGTTTGCTGCAAATGCAACGTTGATGGCAACAGGCGGAGAGAAGTTTAAAGACATGATCAGCGATGTCCGCAAAAAAGCTGTTGTGAAAAAAGTTGAAAAAATGCCCGAGTCTGACAAGTCAGAACAGGCTGCTAAAGCCGCGGCCTTCTTGTCTGTAAGCGCACAGGTTGCGGGAGACTTGAAAGAGAAAATTCTTAATAATGCGGTTGTATTTTATAAGCGCGCAGATGACAAAGCAGGGGCTGAAAAAGCTCAGGCTGAGTTGATTAAGTATTTTCCTAAGAGTCAGTTTGCAAAGAACATCTACTTAAACCAAGCGGATTCTTTGCTGGAAAAAGCAGATTTTGATGAAGCTATTCGTCAGTACACAAAAGTGTTGGCTGATTATAAAGGGAGTGACCAAGAAAAAGAGAAAATTCTTGGAAATCTTTTCTTTGTTAAATCACATTTAGAAAATGCCGTGATTCCAGAGCTTCGTCCCGAGCATTCTTTAAAGGCTGAGACTGTCAAAGCAGGTAAGGAATATCTTAAAGACTTCAGAAACGGTTCTAATAAAGATTATGTTGTGACTGTTCTAGCTTACAGACAGGGTGCGAATCTGAATGACGTTGAAGAGTTTAAAGGTGTGAAGGGATTGAATTCCAAAACTCGTAAGCTCTTAGAAGAAGCAGATGCTGTTTTGAAAGTTCGTGCAGGAAATTCATCTTCTTACCCAGGACTTATGAAGCGTTTTCCTCCCAGTATGAGTTATTCATTACCTGTCAGAGAAGCTATGGGGCAAATTGCCTTCCAGCAAGTTGAGCCTAAGTATAAAAGCTATACAAGCTCTAAAGTTTCAATGGTTCCCGCAAAGCTTGCTCGATCCTTAACTGAAAAGGTAAGAAATCTTGAAGCTCTCGAAAAGAATTACACATCTGTTGTGGGCTATGGTGATGGAACATCGGCTCTCAAGTCTCTCGAGCGTTTGTCTGATTTGTATAAAAACCTTGCAGATGAACTTGATAAAGTGAGTGATCCAGAAGCAAAAAAAGAGCTTGAGAAATTCTCTAAATCTTTTTCAGACAAATCGAAGTCTTTGATTGACTTATGTTTGTCAAAAGCGAGTGAGTTAAAAATTCGCGGAGCAGGATTGAACTCTTGTCGTGCGAAAGCAAAATGGAACAAGGGTGTTCAGTCGTTTGTCGGGCGTTCTGTTCCAGACTTGCAGTGGGTTCCTAAATTAAACCACAAGCGTCCTTTAACAGAATTTGCTGAGAAAAGTTTCAAGCAAAACAAAATTGGATCTTTTCTTTTAGCTCAAGATCTTTTGGATCGTTCAGAAGAGAAAGCTTCTTCAGAAGAAAAATTCTATATGGATTTCTTAGGCGCTCTTTTCGATTGGAGAGAGGGTAGAGGAGCTGCTGCTGAATCGACTTTGCTCGATTTAAGCTCGCGAGCGGAATCTACGAACAAGCGTACAGTTGTGAAGAATCTTTCATCTCTTTACTTACAAGTGGGAGATTACAAGCAAGCTCAGCAGATTCTTTCAGGAGTTGAAGAAGATGCAGATGTGAAAAAGTTAAAAGCTTTAGCATCGACAGGGTTAGGTTCTACTGTCGAAGCAAGTTCTTTAGATAATTCTAAGGGTGAAGAGTAAAAGGCAAGGGAGAGTATATGGAAAATGGATTTTTAAAACTTAAGGTTCTTGCTCTTTTGGTTTCTGTAGTGAGTGTTTCTTCATTCGCTCAAGATCGCAGTGAGGGGTGGGTTGTTCGACAAACTGAAAATGGTTTGATGAAAGTCCCTGCAAAACAATATTTTCGCTTCGAGGGATTAAGTCTTTCCGGTAAAGCTTATTCTCCATATCAAGCAACATTCGATCAACGCCCTTCTCGTAAGAGTAAGAGTTTGATTCCAGTCAGAACATCATTCAAACGTGAAGTGCTCGATGCGAGTGGATACTCGGGTCGATAAAAAAGGATTTTTAGGGGGATTAAATGAGCAACAATCGAGCAGTTATTGAATTATCGGTCTTTCAAGGAAACACGTTGATCGCAAGGCAGTCCTTTGATCAAGATAAAATTATCTTAGGTCGAATCTCTTCTGCAGATTTTAAAGTTCCAAGTCCTCAAGTCTCTCGTATTCATGCGTTGCTTGAGATTTTACAAGACGGTCAGATGAAAATTACTGACTTAGCTTCCACTCATGGAACCTTCGTGAATGGTTCTAAAATCGTAGAAGCAATCTTACGTGAGAATGATCAGGTCAAAGTTGCAGACGTTGATATCCGAATCGTTCGCGTCTCTCGTCCTGTCACAACTCCTCCTGCTCCTTCTAAGAGAAATCCTACTCACCTTCCGATTCCTCAGCCCGTTCAAGCTCCTTCTGTAGGGGGAATGGAAGCTGTGGCTGTTTCAGCACCTCCTTCTTATGAGGCTCCTGTTGTAAAGGGCCCTCGCGAAGCGACTGTTATTCGAAGCTTAAAAGAAAGTGCGTCTGTTCGTGGCGAAGCTTCTGCAAAAGCTCGTGAAGAACTTGAAGTGACTATGTACTGGGAAGATACGATTCTTGCGATTGATCACTATAAGCGTGGTCGCGAAACAATCACTTTGGGTGATGGAATCAAGACAACTTACTTGGTAGCAGATTCTGCGATTCCTCAAAAATATAAGTTTGTAGAAATCAATGGGAGTCGCGTGGAAGTAAACCTTCATCCTGCGATGAAGATGAGTGCTCGTATCAATGGTCATATGTATACCAACGAAGAACTCGTCAAAAGTGGGCGCACCAAAATTGAACTCAGCGGAAATGATATTGCAAAAGTTAAAATCGGAACGATTCATTTCTTTTTGATGTTTGTTCCGGATCCTCCTGCTCTTGAGCGTGGTCCTATTCTTGAGAGAGATCCTGTTTTTTGGAGTTTGTTTGTCACTGTTTTTGCCTCTGTTTTTCTTTTAGTGACTCTCAGTATGATTTTCCAAAAACCTATCGAAGGTGAAGTGAAAGAATTTCCTGAGCAATTCAGAAAAATTCTCATCAAAACTTATCAAGCAAAAAAAGAAGTTCTTCCGCCTCAGCCAGTGACTCAAGAAGCTGACAAAGCAAAAACAGGTGTGGGCCTAGAAGAAAAGAAAAACATTCCTGATGCGATTAAGAATCAACAACGCAATCAGTTGGGTGGAAATGAAGGCGAAGGAAAACGCAGTCCTGGACCTGAAGGTAAGCGTGGAGTGAAAGATTCTCCGCATGAGACGGGCGTGACAGTTGCTCCAAAGGTAAAAGGTCCTGATTCAAAAGAGCCAGGTCCTACAAACAAGAGTGCAACTGGAAAAGGAAAGACTCATGAAGTGAGCAAGTTCGGTTTGCTCAACTCATTGAAGAGTTCTGGTCTGACAAGCAAACTCGCTAAGCTTTCTGGAACAGATGGTGGCAATGATGATCTTGAAATGAAGTTCAGCGGTTTTGGAGGCGGTGGTCTTCAAAGTGCAAAAGGTGTGAGTCCTCGTGGAGGCTTGCAAGGAACAGGATCAGGCGGCGGTGGAACGGAGCCCGTCGTAGGCGTTGGAGGTCTTGGAACGAAAGGTTTCGGACAAGGTGCAAAGGGAAGTGGCTTGGGTGGAATTCCCGGCAACGGCCCTGCTTTGATCTCTACAGAGTCTGGTGGAATTTCGGTTGGTGCGGGAATTTCAAAAGAAGAAATCGACCGTGTTGTGAAAGCTCACTACAACGAACTTGAATTTTGTTATCAGCAAGCAAAGCAGCGTAACGGAAGTCTTGCCGGCAAGATTGCACTTTCATGGACGATCATAAGTGGCGGCGCTGTTGCTAAAGTAAGGCAAATGGATAACAGCACGGGTGATAATGCACTCATCGAATGCTTTATGAAACGCTTGCAGCAGTGGAGATTTCCTTCTCCGCCATCTGGAGCTTCTGCTGAAGTTGAGTACTATCCGTTCTCGTTGAAGTAGATCTAAAAAAACTAAAAAACGAAGACCACATAAATGGCGCGCTATGTCAATAGTGCGCCATTGTGTTTTTATGCGCATAAATACTTGAATTTAATGGTCTTTTTAAGTTAGCAGCCACTTTCTTCATTGTTGACAGTGAGAGGTCCACTCTCATACAGTGCCACCAAGTTGTATGGCGCTTTTGTTCTCAAAAAGCTCATCTTTATTTTCGAGGGGCCTTAAAAATCCTTAAACTATGAAATCTAAAATTTTATTGTTCTCAATTTTAAATGCTTCTCTCTTTTTTATTTCTTGCTCAAAGCAAAGCTTAGATCCCACAGTCGAAGCCAGAGCGCGTGGAAGTGTTTCTCTCAAAGAATATGCGACTCAAGTTGGGGCTTCACCCGAAGCTCTCATCAGATTTAATGATTCTTTATGGTTGATTAAGGATCGTCCCTTCAAACTTGAGAGTTGTTTGGGATACTTTGCAGACGACTTTTCATCTCGAAATAAATTTTTAGATTGTTTATCGAAGCAAGGTCTTTTCTTTTACTCCAAGAAATTTATAGAAGAAATTGTTCCCTTTAGACTTTCACGTTTAAAGAATATTCACGATTCCAAACACACTTTGGAATACCGTAAAAGTTTAAAACTTTTGAATTGGATTTTTGACATTGCTCTTGAGCAATACAGTTTGAGTAACCCTACGTCGTATTGGCTTGATGCTCGATCGGATGGCACTTGGCAATTTCGTGAAGAGAAAGATGAAAAACATCCAGAGTGGACACTTAAGAATCGAGCAGATTACGATTTTCAAGATGGAGACGTAAGTCTGAACGTCAGTTCTGATTATTTCTCTGCCATTATTCCTCAGTATACTTATCCAGAGCGTCGCTTAACTCATATGTGGGTCTATCGTTCACAACGTGATTCTAATGAGGGTCACATGGTTGAAGCTATTATGGGCGAGGGTGTCTGGCCGACTTACAAGGATACCTTTCGTAGACGTGGACAGTATTACGAGCAATTCATTCTTCGCTATAATGATCGTAAAAAAACAGAAGCAGAGAATTTAGAAATTCGAAAAAAAGCAGCAGACTTTTCTGAATCAAAAATTTCTTCAGAATATGATTTTTCAGCAGATAATAGAAAGGGATATTTTTGTACTTTCTTGGCGAGTATGAGCTTTGCGAATGCTTTTTTCGATATCGGTCAGCTAGAGGGGAATGATCTTTTTGATAAGGTTTCTCAGCTTTTCCCTCTTGGATACTCACCGCTTAGAAAAGGCTTGTCTCGAAAATTTTCAGCAAAGTTTGGTGTCGAAGAAAGTAAAACAACTTTCCCGGCTGCGGGTGATTTTTTAACTCTCGATAATTTTGATGTGATTGCGTATTACATCCGACCTGATTTAACAAAAAGCTTTAACGATACTTACTTCTTTGCAGAATCTCTTGTGAACGCCATAGATCGAGGCGCGACCGTCAATGTTCCCAAGGATATGGATAAAATCTTTACTCCTCTTGCTGAAAATCGCGACATGTTAAAGGGGTTGATTGGCTTTGTGAGACAAGTTCATAGCCACTCATTATTTAAAAATAAAATTCTCCAAAATAAAGTTTCATTAAAGTATTTGGATGAAAAAGAACCTGATGAGTTTTTAGATATTCTCGAGCGCTTAGATGCAGAGCGAGTAGCACTTGCTGAGGCTGCGGAAGCTGATTTGGCTGCAAATTTAACACTCACAACGGTCTTTAAAAATGCTCCCTCAGTAGACGATCCTCATAAAACAGTGAAAGCTTTGACGTTCTTTTCGGATATGCGAAAAAACGGCATTGAGAAATTTACTCGTAAAGATTTCTCTCAACTTGGAAAGTTTATCGATCAGCTTAGTGTGAAGGACCTTTTGAAAATGATCAAAGGTCGTGAAAGTCAGTTGCCTGTTTTGGGAACAATGGCGCGTCTCACTCAAAGTCATTTTGAAGCTGGGAAGATTAATGAAGAGGAATATAAAAAACTTGAGGTCTTACTTCGAAAGTATTCCATGCTTATTTTGTCAGTTCCTACTGTGAAGAAAAAAGTTGCTGAATTCAAAATGAGGATCGACAAAGGAGAATTGCCTCCAGACGGTATGAAGAATTTATTCAAGCTCACTCCTTATCTGGCGAGTAACCTTTCTGAGCAAACCATTAAAGAATTTATCACCTTACAAGGTCTAGGGAAGGGTGCGGTCAGCGGACTTCAAACAATGAGAGAGAAACTCGGTTTGAACCATGTTTGGCAGATGCCGCCTTGGATGCAAAGAGATTTCTACGATTATATCCTTTCGCAAAAAACAAAAGGAATCGTCGTCTATCCTCAGTGATTTGATTGAATGCTTTCTTTGAGAAGGTTTTCTAAGCCTGGAATGTGACCTTTTCCCACAACAACTTGAAAGCTTTTGGGAGGATTTTTTTTCTTAAGAGCTGCGCAGTATGCTTTGAGTATATTCTGAGCGAATAAAAGATTTCTCCATTCGAGAACAAGTGTTTTTTTAACCTGATCATCGTTACCGCTTTTAAAGTAGTTCAAAGCGATCTCTTTGACGTCTGAAGGCAAGTGCTGAGGGGCTTTTTCTTTTTTTGATTTGATTGTTTCAATTGTAGAAAGAGTAAAAGCTTCGAGTGCATCAGGAAATTCTTGAGTCATTTCCTTTAATTGAGTTTCGAGGTTTTTTTCTGAGTCTCGATTATGCGGAAAAAAGTTATTGCTTAGGTAACTTATGAAAAGTTTGGAGTGATGGGGGAATCCTTGAGCTGTTTCTTGTGCTTTAAACTTTTCAAAAGCTTCTCTCATAAATGGGTAACGATTCAAATCTTTTTTGCTTTTGAGCATTAAGCCGGAAAGGCCGTTTATGTTGCTTTGGTTTTTATACTTCTTAGCTTCGCTATGAGTTTTGAAAAGTATACTCAGGCAATAGGGCATTTCTTCTTCAATTCCAAAAAAATTATTTTGATCGCCTATTTGCGGCTCTTTATGAGTTATCGAGCGGATATGATCTCTTAATATTCCTTCGGGGTTCGAATAAAGAACTCCTTCGAGGCCTACCATTGCTTTTCCGCTTCGGGCTTCATGGATCATGCTTTCATGTAGATTTAGAGATTCCACAGAAGAGTGTAATTCACCGTATATTTTAATTTGAGGAAGCTCTTTGCCTTCAGTGATTTTTTTTAAGTCACAAGGAGCTTTAATTTGAGGTGAAGTGACTTGAGCTAAGTCCATGGGGGCTTCAGGAGCAGAATGATGCGCATCTTGAGAAATGCCCAGGGAATAAACAAAGAAACTTGTCGTAAGAAAAATCCCTTTAAGCCGCATATCCTTAGTCTCTCTTTGAACAAAGGGAAGGACAAGCGTGCCTAGTTGAAGTCGGTGCTTTGGAGCTGGTGATGCGCCCCGCACAAGAGATTTTTTAGTGTCGTTTTCACTCTGAACTAGTCCTCAAGAAGCTTACGAGGTGTTATAGTTCCAAGGTTGTGAGTTTCGTCCATTTACATGTGCATTCCGAGTTTTCTTTGGGGCGCAGTCTTGTCAAAATGCAAGACCTTCCCAAGATGGCTGCGGAAATGGGCATGCCGGCTGTGGGGGTGACGGATTGGGGAAATCTTTATGGGTCGCTTTATCTATTGAAGGCCGCCCAAAAAGCCAAAATCAAACCTATCTTTGGTGTAGAAATTGGAGTCACTCGCAAAGATCAACTCTTAAGGCATCTTGTCCTTTTGGCAGAGACGACAGAAGGCTACAAAAATCTAGAAAAGCTTGTCTCGCGAGCGCACACGGAATTTGGTTTTCAACAAGGAGAGCTTCGTCCGCAAATTCCTTATGAGATTTTAAAAGATTCTTGCCAAGGAATGATTGCACTCACTGCAGGAATGAAGGGCATTGCCAATTCGTATCTTCTTCAAGATCAAGAAGGAGAGGCGCGTGAAGTTTTAAAAGATCTCAAAGAGATTTTTCCAGATTCTCTCTATCTCGAGTTGCAACAAAGCGGGCTTTCTCAACACTCTGATTGCAATGAGTGGTTGATTCACGAAGCAAAAAAGATGGGCTTGCCTGTTGTGGCAACATCAGACGTTCACTACGTCAAAACCGAAGACGCTTTTGCTCAAGAAGTCTGGATGATGGTGGGCAAGGGCTTAACTCTTAACCAAAATCCTCGCAGCAGTTTGGCTTCTTCAGAATTTTATCTCAAAACTCCCGAAGAAATGCGAATGGCTTTTGCGAGTATTCCTGAGGCTGTCGAAAATACTCTAGCGATTGCAGAAAGATGTAACGTCAAATTTAATTTCAAAACGGAAGATGGCAAGCGACTTTATTTTTTGCCTAGTTTTGAAGTTGGAAAAAAAGATCAGAATGTTGTTTTTGCGGAATTATCCCGCGAAGGTTTAGAAAATCGATTTAAAGAATTAAAAATCACAGAAGAAGAAAAGCAACAAACTTACATCGATCGTTTGAATTATGAAGTCAAAGTGATCGTTGAAATGGGATTTGCGGGTTATTACCTCATTGTCTCAGATTTTATTCGATGGGCGAAGGCTCAGGGGATTCCGGTGGGGCCAGGACGTGGATCAGGTGCGGGTTCACTCGCAGCCTATGCTTTGGATATTGTCGATATTGATCCTATTGAAAACCGCTTGCTCTTTGAGCGCTTTTTGAATCCTGAACGTGTTTCTCTTCCTGACTTTGATATCGACTTTTGTCAGGCTCGGCGTTTTGAAGTGATTGATTATGTTTCTAAGCGCTATGGAAGCGAGCAAGTCTGTCAGATTGTCACTTTTTTGAAAGAGCAAAGTAAAGCGGCTCTCAAAGATGTGGGTCGTGTGATGGGTTTTTCTTTTGGAGAAACCAATCGCATTACCAAACTTATTCCCGTTATTTTAGGCAAGCCGCTCACCATTGATGAAGCGTTGAAAGAAGTTCGAGAGTTCAAAGAATTGGTTGATGCGGATCCTCGCAACAAGCAATTGGTGGATCTTGCGTGTTCAATTGAAGGGGGGCTTCGTCAGCCAGGAGTGCACGCAGCGGGAGTGATCATTGCCAGCCGTCCTGTAAAAGAACTCGCTCCGATGTCTGTGGATCTTGAGGGCCGTCCTCTTATTCAATGGGACATGAAGATGAGTGAAGAAGCGGGCCTCGTGAAGTTCGACTTCTTGGGTCTTGTGACACTCGATCTTTTGGATCTTACGTGTAAGTGGGTGCGTGAACGGCATCCTGATGATCCAGAAAAATCACAGTTTACCTATAATAAAATTCCCGTGCACGATCCGCGTGCCTACGAGTTGATTGCTCGAGGCGACACGATGGGAGTGTTTCAGCTAGAAAGTTCGGGCATGCAAAATCTTTGTGTGCGCATGAAGCCCGACAGATTAGATGACATTGCAGCCGTGAACGGTCTTTATCGTCCAGGTCCTCTTGAGAGTGGAATGGTCGATGACTTTATTGCGCGTAAACAAGGAAAGGCGAACGTTGAAACGCTTTTCCCCGAAATGAAAGAAGTTCTTTCGGATACTTACGGCGTTATTGTTTATCAAGAGCAGGTTATGGAACTCGCTCGAGTGATTGCAGGTTATTCCCTCGGGGGCGCCGATCTTCTTCGTCGAGCGATGGGTAAGAAGATCGCCGAAGAAATGGAAGCTCAAAGAAGTATTTTCGTTGAAGGCGCAACCAAGCTGGGGCGTGATCCACGAAAGTCTTCGGAGCTTTTTGATTTGATCGCTAAATTTGCAGGATATGGCTTTAACAAAAGTCACGCGTCCGCTTATGCAACTTTGTCTGTTCAAACGTCGTTTCTCAAGGCTGTTTATCCTGTTGAGTTTTTCACAGCCCTTCTGACAATTGAAAAAGAAAACACAGATAAACTTGCACGCTATATCCAAGATGCAAAACGTCGGAATTTAAAAATTCTTCCTCCCGATGTGAATTCAAGCGAAAGTGATTTTAAATGTGTCGATGATAAAACAATTCGCTTTGGTCTTTCGGCCATTCGAAACGTGGGTGAATCGGCGACAGAAGTTATTTTGGAGGCTCGCAAAAAGGGTCCGTTTAAAGATTTGTGGGATTTTCTTTCTCGAGTAGACACCCGAAAGATCAATAAGCGAGTCGTGGAGAGTTTGATTCAAGCAGGGGCTTTCGACACCTTAGTGGAAGCAGGTGTGAGCGCTAAGAAATTACGCGGACTTTATTTGGCAAACGTCGAAGGTGCGCTCAAGTGGGCAACAAGTAAAAGCGAAGCTGCAAGTAGTGGACAGTTTTCGTTGTTTGGAACTCTTGAGGATTCTCAAGCTTCTGCAAAGCCTCCTATGGTTCTTGCTCAGGAGATTGACGATAAACAAGCGTTGCAGTGGGAAAAAGATCTTTTGGGGATTTACCTCTCGGGTCATCCGCTTGATAAATTTGTCGATAAGATTGAACGCTTTCAGGCCACGCCTTTGCACGTTTTAGAAGAAATGAAACCCAAAACAAAAGTTCTTGTGGCGGGTGTTGTGAGTGATTTTAAAGAGCTCAGGATCAAACGCGGTCGTCGTGCAGGTGAGTTCATGGCAACTTTCAAGTTTGGCGATGCCACCAGCCAGGTTGAAGTGGTGAGTTTCCCCGATCACTACAAAGAATTTGCAGAATTAATCAAAAGTGACAAAGCCCTTTTGCTGAGAGCGGAACTGGATTTTGAAGAAGATAAAACTCGTCTGATCTGTGGAGAAATATCTCTTCAGGGTGAAGCTTCTGTTCAAAGTTTGGAAGATTTACAAGACGAGTGGCCAAGACTTATTCACATAGAAGTCGCTCTCGATAAAGTTGCGAGTTACTTGAGTCATGACTTGTTGTTTGGCGAAATCGCGCATGTTTTGACTAAGCATAATGGCCCGGTCCCCGTGGATTTAGTTCTCTTAAAGGGGGGGCGTTTTCAAACTCGTTTAAGTGTAGGTGAAGAATTTCGTGTTCAACCCTCGCGTGAATTAGTGAGTGAATTACAGGGCTTATTGGCAATCCCCGGTTGTATACGAGTTGAAAAAGAGTTTTGATCTAAGAGGCTCATAATCCATTAAACCGTATTGTCCAATGCTCTAAAACACAGTAAAGCCAGTGCTTATAGCGTTTTTTTGTCCATAAAAATCTGCTTACACACTTTTTCTGCTTTTTAGGGGTGGTGTTGTGGAGGGTGGCGGCGGTAGTTAAATGAAGGGGATGCGGCGATGTATAAGGCCAGACAAAGGTGTCAGTGTGTGGGTGCTGATGGCACTGGCTGGGCACAGTTAAATCGCTACTACACAGCGATACATTGATCTGCGTCCAAGCGTTGTTAGGACTGCAGTGGAGTAGGTTTAGAGATGCTGTTTTGGGTAGTCTTCAGTAAAAGCTTATCAGAAAGTCTTTTGGCTTTACCTGAGTGAGATTAATGACACAGGCAATGTCTAATATTCGACGCTGCTTGTAAACACCGGTACTCTTTTTCTGACTCTCACTTTGGGCATAATAGAATTCCTGACCTTGACGAAATATGTTCGCCTACTTATTGTAGCTAAACCTATATCAATGTACGTTAGCTGAACGTTACACTGCGAAAGTTTAGTGATGAAAAGATTGCTTGTTGCTTGCTCCTCATATCTTAATTCGAGACATCGGGCTTGGGACAAGATGCGAGAGCAATACACTCTCGAATTTTCGAAATATGGTGACATCCATTCAATAGGTAGTGACCAGAACAAGGACGCTTATGTGGTAAGTGTCGTCTTCCTAGATGATCTCCTTGACGCCCAACCTAAACCGGAGCTTTTAACGAGGCTGTCTGATTGTTGCGAACATCTGATTGATAATGTAACCAGGCGCTGTGAAAAAAGCGGCGAACTCTTTATATTTGGTTACTCCTTTTCTGACACTTTTGATCCTATTAGAAATGCTAAACGATGCTCGAAAAAGCTTAGGGCGAAAATAAAATTTGCTGAAGCTCTAGAAACATTATGCGAACGGTACAAGTTTTTACATGCTCTAGATATTGATGCTTGTCTTGAGTCTCTCGGTACAGAAAGAGCTTTCGACCAACGGAATTGGTATTTTGCTCGAACGAGGCTGTCGAACCTCGGTATGGAACAGTTAGTAAGTTCGGTCCACAAAATAGCAACCAGGTATCAAAACCCGCCACACAAGGTACTTGTCCTAGATTGTGACAATACACTTTGGGGCGGCGTAGTTGGGGAAGAAGGACTCGCTGGCATACAGCTTGGTACGGATGGGCCGGGTAAAGCATTTTTAGATTTTCAAAAAACTATTCTCCGCCTCAAAGATGAAGGGGTACTCTTGGCATTGTCTAGTAAAAATAATATTGAAGACGTATGGGAGGTGTTTGACAAACACGATTCAATGCTAATGAAAAGAGAAGATCTCGTCGCAGCGAAGGTAGACTGGAACGAGAAGTCAAAGAATATTCGGGCTCTATCAGAAGAATTGGATTTGAATGTTAATAGTTTCGTTTTTTGGGATGACAATCCGGTCGAGAGAGAGAAAGTGAGATTTGCTATTCCAGAAATGTTAACAGTAGAGGTACCAAGTGAAATTCATCATTGGCCGGCTTTACTCCAGACAATGTTTGAGTTCGCACGTTTTTATGTCACGACGGAAGATAGGCAAAAAACAGCTCAATATGAAGCGAGATACAAATTCATTGAGTCGAAAAATAATGCTGAAGATGAAGATTCTTTCCTTAAAAGCATCGCTTTTAAGGGAGAGCTTATAGAGCTCAATCAAGGCAACATCGCCCGTGCCGTTCAACTCTGTCAGAAAACAAATCAGTTTAATCTAACAACGAAACGATATACCGCCGAACAGCTCTTAGAGTTTGTTAGGTATGACAAAGAGTTCTGTGTATTAGCAAGATTAACAGACCGTTTTGCTGATCACGGATTAGTTGGTTTGGTTTGCGTCAGAGAGCTTAATCAACAAACGTTGCTGTTGGAGAACCTATTGCTAAGTTGTCGTGTTCTAGGAAGGAAATTCGAGTTTTGGATTATGGACAAAATTATTGATCTTGCTACTCGTCGCGGCTACAAACAAATATGTGGTGTATTCGTCGATAGCGGAAAAAATCTAGTATCTAAGGATTATCTACTGAACTGCGATTTTTTGCCAATTGAGGCAGAAATGAATACTTCTCTAAACGTTGTGAAAAATGACGAAAATGCGACGATGTTTATAAGAAACCTTGAGCCCTTAAAATCGTTCGACAGAGGAATTTATGAAGGTTGAACTTAGTGAATTAAAAGATATCTTGGGGGATGTATTTTCGAATTCGACTATTCCAAAAAATATACAAAATTTAAAGATGGGTGATTTTGAAGAATGGGACTCATTGGGTAACTTTAATCTACTGCTTGCTGTTGAGGAGCGTCTTTCGGTCAGATTCAATATGGAGGCAATGGCTTCTATCAAGTCCATCCAAGATTTAGTAATTTATTTGGAGTCGTATTCGGCGTGAAAGAGGAAGATATCAGTTCTTCCCTTGAGTCTGCGGGTGTGTTTCCCGGTGATACTCTTATGATTCACGGGGACGCAATTGTGGCTGCCCAGCTAGTTGAATCGCCCAAAGAAGAGAGACTTAAAGTTCTATTTGATGAGATAATGCGTTATCTTGGCCCAAGAGGTACACTGGTAGTTCCTGCGTTTAGCTACAGTTTTACGAGGGGTGAGACCTTCGATGTCTTAAATAGCCCGAGCATTGTAGGTACTTTTAGTGAACAATTCCGCTTAATTTACCCAAACAAAAGATCCAAGCATCCGATTTTTAGTGTTACAGCAATTGGTCTATATGAGAAGGAGTTTGTTAACTCTTGCGTGACTGATTGTTTTGGTGAGCACACCTGCTTCCAGTTAGTTCATAAATTAGGGGGGAAGTTAATGAATCTTGGGTGTGATCTTATGCTGACTTATACGCATTACTGTGAGCAGATGTTTGGGGTGTCTTATAGATATTTTAAGAATTTCAACGGATCTGTCATCGATTTGGGAGGAGAATATCAGTTAACGACTCAATATTTTGTTGGAAACCGTGACATTTCATATTCATTAAATCTTGGAAGATTAAAAAAAACGCTGTTATCGAAAGAAGAGTTGCGTATCGTTCCTTTTGGTAGGGTTGCTGCCTATTCTGTTTCGGCTGAAGATTATTTCAACACCTGTTTTGAGCTCCTTCTAAAAGATGAGATGTCTCTAATTGAGGAGGGGGTGAAATGAAAACTGGGCAAAAAATACATAGTCTCGCTAAGCTGCTATGGCAAATCGACCGTAGTATTACTGGTGATGGCGTGAGAAAAACGCTTGAAATTTTAAAAGCAGAGCTACCTCCTCTTGTACTACACGAAGTTAAAACCGGTACACAAGTTTTTGATTGGACTATTCCGAAAGAGTGGAGGGTGAGAGCCGCATACCTTACGGATCCAAATGGAAAGCGATTTTGTGAGTTTAAGAAAAACAATTTACATCTCGTCGGCTACAGCATTCCGGTTAGAAAAACATTGTCTCTGAGCGAGCTCAAAGATCATCTCTATACTCTTCCAAAACAACCCAATGCTATTCCTTACATCACCTCTTATTACAAAGAGCTTTGGGGTTTTTGTTTGACGCACGAAGATTATGTGAAGCTCGAAGAAGGTCAGTACGAGGTTGTTGTTGATTCTGAGCTTTTCGATGGAAGTCTCACATATGGTGAGTTAATAATACCAGGCGAACTAAAAGAAGAAGTCTTTCTTTCGACATATGTATGCCACCCTTCAATGGCAAATAATGAACTTAGTGGCCCTTGTGTAACAACATTTATTGCGAAAGAGTTGTTAAAGAAAAAGCGAAAATATAGTTATCGGATTGTTTTCATACCGGAAACTATCGGATCTATCGCTTATCTGAGTAAAAATCTCGACCAGCTTAAATCCAGAGTTATTGCTGGCTTCAATGTAAGCTGTGTTGGTGATGATAGGGCTTATTCGTATCTTCCATCACGTAATGGAAATACAGTTAGCGATCAGTTAGCAAGGCACGTACTTAAAAACATCTGCCCGTCATATGTGAGCTATAGCTGGGGTGATCGTGGTAGTGATGAGCGTCAATACTGCGCTCCTGGCGTAGATTTGCCAATTGCTTCAATGATGAGAACAAAATACGGGCAATACGACGAGTATCATACGTCGCTTGACGATCTGATAAATGTTGTCACGCCGGCCGGTTTAGAAGGTGGTTTCAATGCTCTATGGAAAGCGGTTGAGGCGTTAGAGCGAAACTGTTTTCCAAAAGTGAATGTGTTCTGTGAGCCGCAACTCGGTAAGCGTGGTCTCTATCCGACCCTATCAACAAAGTCGAGTGGAGGTGAGGTGAGATTAATGATGGATTTTATTACGTGGTCAGATGGCACTCGATCTCTGATTGAGATTGCCGAGCTATGCGGAAGTCCAATATGGGATTTGTATCCGATCTTAGATAAGCTCTGCGAACACGGTCTAATTACTACGACGCAAATGCGACTGTAAGACAATACACTTCGATTCTGATGTTTGTTTCATTGTGCAGCAGCGTAGCAGACATTTGCTTACACACTTTGCTACACACCTAAAATAATCACGCCGTAAATTGCATAAATGCTGGATTATTTTTGGTCATCTTTGCTCAATATTGTTTGATGTAAGTGACGATTTTTTAGTCAGTTTATCGTCAATTTACATCAAAATAGGTTCTCCGCCTGGTACATGAATTGCTGTAATAAGGGGCTATGTTTTCTATTTTGAAATCTCAAACAATCAAGAGAAGTCACTCGGCTCTTTCTAGTGTACCTCTCTCTTTTATGGTTGCCGCTCTTTTTTCTTCTTTTATTTCATCAAAGCTTGAAGCAGGTTCATCAAATAAAAACACACTCTATTGGCAGTCGTTTTTAGAGTTTACCTTGTCAGATATGGCCCCTGAGCAATATCTTCAATCTTCAAATACTCAAGAAACCATTTCTTTGATTTTGAAAAACAATCCCACTCTTTTGCCAGATTCGGTAACGGATGCTCCTTCTGCGCAAAAATATTTTTCCTATTATCCTTTGGCAATGTCATCTGAGCTAACTTATCTCAACTCCAAAGGGAGTGTTTATCGAGTGATGGTTTTTGATTCACTTGAATTAGAAAAAATGAAAACTGGATATCAAAAATCTTTAAACTTAAAATGGAAAGATCCAGATACTCAATATGTTCATGCCATGAAGGCATCTGTGAAAATGATTAATCCTTCAAATGAAAACTATGATTCAACTTTTAAAATTCTTCCCTACAATTCAAGGAAGTCACTCGAAGAAGCTCGGGTTGAGATGACAGACGCTTCAAATGCTTCTGAATTAGTGAATTTAAAGCTCATGGCGACTGTTGAGGACATTGCTCAAGCCGTGACCGATGAGGCTCGAAAATCTCATTATGGTCACAAGGTGACGAAAGCCTCTTTTGTTAGAGCCATGGAGAGATCAAAAAAGATTTTTGAAAATGACTCTCTTATGTTGAAGTTTCTTGAGAAAGTTTCTTCTGCGCTAACTTCTCTTGAATAAGCTTGTTTCGTTCGGCTTTTCCTTTTGAGTAAACCTTAAGCTCGTTTTGTAGAAAGTCTTGTAGCGCTTCAAACTTTTCTTTTTCTTGAGAATTATAATAACTCACAAGAATCTCTTCTCCTTTCGGAAGGAGTTGGAGGATCGCAAATTTCTTGCGAGAAATGACAATTTCTAAATCACTTGCTTCGAGGATTAATTCCAAATTTGATAAGACGTGATTGTCGTCCCACTTGATGCGTTTCGCGAAAGAAGCTTCAATGAGCTCGTTTTGCTCTGAGTTTTGATAGTCTTCACCTTTTTCTTTTACCCACGCAAAAAGATCATGAAGCCACGTAATTTTTTTAAGAGTCGCAAGATCGTTCCTCAGTGTTTCAGCTTTGGGAGCGGGAACTTCGTAGGTTTCAAAATCGACATCAATTGCAAACTGTTCATCTGCCAAGTTTTGATCTGCCAATTGTTCATTGGATGTGGGTGCTTCGGTGTTATTCATAATTTTTCTCCTAAACCGTATTTGGGTGAATTTAAATAAAGAGGTTCCACCTCTTTTAAAAGAGCTTCAAGATTTTGAATGCGTGAAGCATCTGCGGGGTGGGTCGATAAAAATTCAGGGGGCTTATTTCCTCCTGATTCAGACATGCGCTTCCAAAAGTTGAGGGCTTCTCGTGGGTCGTAGCCAGCTTCGGCTGCGTATTCGAGTCCAAAGGCATCGGCTTCGCTTTCGTTTGACCTTGAAAAAGGAAGAATGAGTCCAATTGTGGCACCTGCTCCAAGTGCAGAAATAGCAACTTGTCGAACTTGGCGATCTTTAATGAAGCCTCCCGCAAGGGCGGCACCGCCTACTAATCCTGAAACGGCCATGTTTTGAGCGATTCGCTGGCCACCATGTCGAAGAGTGGCATGCGCAACTTCGTGTCCAAGAACCATGGCTAGAGCCGCTTCGTTTTGCATAATCTTGAGGATTTCTGTGTACACGGCCACCTTGCCTCCAGGTAAGCAAAAGGCGTTGGGTTGTTTGCTTTCTATGAGTTTAAATTCCCATTTAAACCCGAGTTGATGACGAGCCTCAGCGACTTGAGCAATGCGATTTCCAACTCTTAGAAGTATTTTTTTATCGCGAAGGTTTGTGGATTCCTTTTCTTTATTTAAAATTTCGCGATAAGCCGAATTTCCCATTTTGGCTTCTTCTTCGGGTGAGGTCACCAAAAAGGCGTGTTTATTCGTGCCGGGGATAGTCGTGCAGGCCTGAGTTCCTAAAAACAGAACAAACAGAGACGCCAAACGAAGACATTTCGTCATGGCTTTCATTCTAGTGCCTCTTTTATCCAGAAGAAAGAGCGAGAAGAGAGAGATTATTGCGGGCACTTATGTTAAAAATCTCAGAATGTCCCATGAAGAAATTGATGAGCAAACACGGATCCGTCGCGAAAAGCTGCAAGGGTTAAGAGACAAGGGTCTTGCTTACCCTCATTTTATGGAAGCAAGCCATAAGGCTGCGGATATCATTGCCAAATTTCATGAAGAAAAGGACCCTGAAAAATTAAAGGCTTTTGGAAACCTAACGATGGGTGGCCGAACGATCTTTTTACGCTCTTTTGGAAAAGCTGGTTTTGTGAAAATTCTTTCACGAGGAACTCCTTTTCAGGTTTATGTTGCAAAAGACCAGGTCGATGCAACAAGTTTTGAATTGTATCAATTGCTTGATCTCGGTGATCAGGTTTGGGTTGAGGGACATTTATTTCGAACAAAAACGGGTGAGCTAAGTTTACATGCAACGCAATTGCGTGTGATGGCGAAGTGTTTGCATACACCGCCCGAAAAATTCCACGGACTCACAGATGTTGAAGAACGTTATCGCCATCGCTACATTGATTTATTTAGTAACGAAGAAACGCGAAATACTTTTGCACTTCGGTCGGCAGTGACCAAAGCGGTTCGTGATTATTTTAATGATCGTGATTTTATTGAAGTTGAAACGCCGATGATGCATCCGCTCGTTTCAGGTGCAGCGGCGAGACCTTTTGAGACCCATCACAATACATTAGATCGCAAGCTTTTTTTAAGAATTGCGCCTGAGCTTTATTTAAAGAGACTCGTTGTGGGTGGTCTTGAACGAGTGTTTGAAATCAATCGAAATTTTC
>CANIGN010000009.1 GCA_947467125.1 Bacteriovoracaceae bacterium
ATTCAGACACTTGAGTCCAGATGTCGATAACTTTGTTATAGCGCTCGCCGTCTGTGATGAGACCTTCAGTGTATTGATTTTCGATTGTTTGAACTTCTGTGAAAGCTTTGTCGATGAAAGTATGTTTGCTGTCAGGAATTACCATGTCGCGCATTGCGATTGAGATTCCGGCTTTGGTACCGAATTGGTATCCGATACTTCTCATAGAGTCTGCTAAGAGAACGGTACGCTTTGGACCTGTTTGTCGGTAAGCGTAGTCGAGTAACTCAGCGAGATCTTTTTTCGACATTGTTTTGTTGTAAATTTCGAATGGAATTTCATCCGGAACAACTTCTGAGAAAAGAACACGACCCACAGTTGTTTCAACGCGTTTGCCTTGAATACGACAGTGAATTTTTGCTTGAACGTCTACTTCTCCAAGATCGTAAGCCATTTTAACTTCTGCACGATCTTTAAAGATTGATCCACTTCCCGTCGCACCAGGGCGCTGACGAGTGATGTAGTAAATTCCCAAGACGATATCGTGCGAAGGCATGATGATCGGTTTACCGTCGGCAGGTTTCAAGATGTTGTTTGTAGACATCATCAAGACACGAGCTTCGAGCTGAGCTTCTACAGAGAGTGGCACGTGAACGGCCATTTGGTCTCCGTCAAAGTCCGCGTTGAAGGCTGCGCACACGAGAGGGTGAAGCTGAATCGCTTTACCTTCTACGAGAACAGGTTCAAACGCTTGGATACCCAAACGGTGAAGAGTTGGAGCACGGTTGAGGAGAACAGGGTGTTCACGCACAACTTCGGCCAAAATATCCCAAACTTCTTCTTTTTCTTTTTCCACCATTTTCTTTGCAGATTTGATGGTTGTGACAAAGCCCTTTTCTTCGAGCTTGTTGTAAATGAAAGGTTTGAAAAGCTCCAAAGCCATCTTCTTGGGAAGACCGCACTGATGGAGTTTCAATTCAGGACCCGCAACGATAACGGAACGACCAGAGTAGTCGACACGTTTACCAAGCAAGTTCTGACGGAAACGACCTGATTTACCTTTGAGGGTATCAGAGAGTGAACGCAATGGACGCTTGTTCGGTCCTGTGAATACTTTTCCACGGCGACCGTTATCATAGAGAGCGTCAACCGCTTCTTGAAGCATGCGTTTTTCGTTTCGAATGATGATGTCTGGAGCATTGAGCTCGATCAAACGACGTAAACGGTTGTTACGGTTGATCACTCGACGATAGAGATCGTTGAGGTCTGACGTTGCAAAACGTCCACCATCCAAAGGCACCAACGGACGAAGGTCCGGAGGCAATACAGGAATCACTTCCATCATCATTTGCTCAGGAGTTTGTCCTGATTCACGGAAGTCTTCGACGACTTTAAGACGCTTCGCTAATTTCTTGCGAAGAGCATCGCTTTCACATTCATCAAGATCTTTGCGAATTTCATCACCTAACTTGATGATGTCGACCTTACGAAGCAATTCACGAACAGCATCGCCGCCCATTCCACACTTGTAAGAATCTTCGCCAAATTTCTCTTGAGCTTCATTGTTTTGATCTTCGGTCAAGATTTGACCAAGTTTCAACTCTGTCGCACCTGGATCAGTAACTGAGTAAGATTCACAATAAAGAACTCTCTCAAGTTCTTTAAGGCTTACGTCGAGCAAGAGACCGATACGAGAAGGAAGAGAGCGTAAGAACCAAACGTGTGCAACAGGAGTCACAAGGTGAATGTGCCCCATGCGCTCACGACGAACTTTACTTTGCGTTACTTCAACACCGCACTTTTCGCAGATGACTCCGCGATACTTCATGCGTTTGTATTTTCCGCAAAGACACTCGTAATCTTTGATAGGTCCAAAGATCTTCGCACAAAAAAGACCGTCTTTTTCGGGCTTAAATGTACGGTAGTTAATCGTTTCAGGTTTCTTCACCTCTCCGTGTGACCAGTTCAAAACCATTTCTGGGTTTGCCAGACTGATTTTGATTGAGCCGTAACGAATAGGATCTGTGGGTTTGTCAAAAAAGTTTAGTAAGTCTTTCATTTAGACCCTTTCCTGCAATTCACAGTTTAAGTAGAGAGCCTTGAGTTCATGCATGAGTACGTTGAACGACTCTGGCATTCCAGGCTCCATAATGTTTTCGCCTTTGACAATCGCTTCGTACATACGTGTACGACCTGCGACGTCGTCGGATTTCACAGTGAGCATTTCTTGCAAGCCATAAGCGGCTCCGTATGCTTCGAGTGCCCACACTTCCATTTCTCCAAGACGCTGACCACCGAACTGAGCTTTACCACCGAGCGGTTGCTGAGTGACCAAGCTGTAAGGTCCAATACTTCGAGCGTGAATCTTGTCTTCAACCAAGTGGTGAAGTTTGAGAACGTACATGATTCCGACTGTGACTTCGTGATCGAACGGCTCACCTGTGCGACCGTCAAACAAAGTTGTTTGACCGCCTTGAGGGAGGCCTGCGAGATCGAGCATCTTGTGAATGTCGCTCTCACTTGCGCGGTCGAAGACTGCAGACGCCATTGGAACACCTTTGCGGTAGCTCCAAGCGATGCGTTTGATTTCTTCGTCGCTTGCTTCGTTCACATATTTTTGAAGAGCTGCGCTTTCAAAAATTTTCTTTAAGAAATCACGGATTTGAGTGTAGTCGTATTTATCAAGAGCTTCTTGAATCTTACGGCCCAAGCCCCAAGCTGCCCAACCCAAATGCGTTTCCAAAATTTGTCCCACGTTCATACGTGAAGGAACGCCGAGTGGATTGAGAACGATGTCAACGGGAGTTCCGTCAGCAAGGTAAGGCATATCTTCGGCAGGGAGAATCTTCGAGATAACCCCTTTGTTTCCGTGACGTCCCGCCATTTTGTCACCGATAGAAAGTTTACGTTTGATCGCAATCGCAACTTTAACCATCTTGATGATTCCAGGAGGAAGTTCGTCACCTTTTTTCAATTTACCGATGCGCTCGTTGAAGACGATACGGATCAAGTCCATTTGTTCTTCAACAGAGTCCATCATTCGGTTCAATTCGTCTTCTGACTTTTCATCGATAGGAATGTGACGAATCAAATTGAAAGGAACGTTGTCGATGTCTTCAGCGCCGAGTTTCAATCCTTTTTTGAGGAGTTCTACTTCACCGTCTTCAGACAATAATTTTCCAGTTGTTTCTTTACCGACGAGAAGTTTTTTAACTTTCTTGAGAGTCGCTTGGCGAATGATTGAAATTTCAATCGCTTGGTCTTTCAAGAGTTTTTCTTCTTCGTCACGAACGATTTGTTGATAACGTTCGTCTTTGTCGATTCCTTCACGGCTAAAGATATTCGCTTGAATAACTGTTCCGTAAACGCCCGGAGAAACTCTTAAGCTTGTGTCGCGAACGTCACCTGCTTTTTCACCGAAGATCGCTCTGAGGAGCTTTTCTTCAGGAGAAAGTTGAGTTTCACCTTTAGGTGTAATTTTACCAACGAGGATGTCACCAGGAGTAACTTCCGCACCGATACGAATGATACCTGTTGCGTCGAGGTTACGAAGAGCTTCTTCACCGACGTTTGGAATGTCGCGAGTGATTTCTTCTTTTCCGAGTTTTGTGTCACGAGCGATACATTCAAATTCTTCAATGTGAATTGAAGTGAAAATATCGTCTTTCAACAATCCTTCAGAGATAAGGATCGAGTCTTCGAAGTTGTATCCACCCCATGGCATGAACGCCACGAGAATGTTTTGACCCAAGGACAATTCACCCAAATCAGTTGCAGGACCGTCAGCGATGACTTCGCCTTTGGTCACGCGATCACCGAGTTTGATGATAGGGCGTTGGTTGATACAAGTGTTTTGGTTTGAGCGACGGTATTTAGTGAGGTTGTAGATGTCTACTTCCGCACCTGAACCATCTTTGCGTTTGCCTTCCGTGCGAACCACGATACGAGAAGCGTCTACGGCTTCAACGATACCGTCTGATTTTGCAACAACAGTTACGCCTGAGTCAGAAGCCACAACACGCTCAACACCTGTTCCAACAAGTGGAGTTTGTGGCACGAGGACAGGAACCGCTTGACGTTGCATGTTCGAACCCATGAGAGATCGGTTGGCGTCGTCGTTTTCCAAGAAAGGAATCAACGAAGCAGCAACAGATACGAGTTGGTTAGGGCTTACGTCCATCAAGTCAACGTCTTCAGATTTTGCAAGAGTTGGATCACCGTTACGGCGAACTTCAGTGAATTCTTCTGCGATTTCACCTTTTTCGTTCATCGCCACGTTTGCTTGCGCAATTGTGTGATTTTCTTCTTCAAGAGCTGAATAGTATTGAACTTGGTCTGTAATTTTTTTGTTCTCAACTTTACGATAAGGAGTTTCTACGAATCCGTAGTCGTTCACTTTTGCAAAAGTTGAAAGAGAAGAGATCAAACCGATGTTTGGTCCTTCAGGAGTTTCAATTGGACAAATACGTCCGTAGTGAGTGACGTGAACGTCACGCACTTCGAAACCAGCACGTTCGCGAGTTAATCCACCAGGCCCGAGGGCTGAAAGACGACGCTTGTGTGTGATTTCTGAGAGAGGGTTTGTTTGTTCCATGAACTGACTGAGCTGTGAAGATCCGAAGAATTCTTTCACAATCGCGTTCACAGGTTTTGCGTTCACAAGATCGTGAGGCATTTGAGTTTCAATTTCTTGGAGACTCATACGTTCACGAACGGCACGTTCCATACGAACGAGACCTACGCGGTATTGGTTTTCTAACAACTCACCCACAGATCTTACGCGGCGGTTACCCAAATGGTCGATGTCGTCCACCATGCCCTTACCGTTTTTGAGGTCGAGCAAGTGACGAACAGTCGCCACGATATCTTGGTTAGTGAGAATCGTTTTATCGAAAGGAATATCTTTGAAGTTGAACTTGTGATTGATCTTGAGACGACCCACTTTTGACAAGTCATAACGAGCTTCATTGAAGAAGAGGTCATGAAAGAGGTTAGTCGCAGATTCAAGAGTTGGAGGATCTCCTGGGCGCATGCGCTTGAAGATATCCACAAGGGCTTCTTCTTTAGAATTAATTTTGTCTATGAGAAGTGTATCGCGAAGGGCAGAAGAAACAGTTACGCCGTCGATGAAAACAGCTTTAACAGTTTTAACGCCTGCATCTTTGAGAACTTCGAGAGCTTTTTTGTCGAGAGCTTGGTTTGCTTCGAGCAGGATTTCGCCTGTCTTCGCATTAGCCACATCTTCAACAAGCACTCGGTGAGTCAGTTCTTCTTCAGAGAGAGGAATGTTTTTAATTTTGCGTTTTTCAAACTCAGTTAAGATAGCGCGTGTAAATTTACGGCTTTTCTTAATGAGGATCTCGCCAGATTTAGGATCTGCAATATCTGCAAAAGCTCTTGTTCCCAATAAGAAATCAGGATTAAGAGGGCGGACAAACTCGCCAACAGAAACTTGCTGAAGTTCTTCTACGTCATAGAACGCAGCGAGAATTTCAGTGTTGCTCATGCTGAGAGCTTTCAAGAGAACTGTTACAGGTAATTTACGACGACGGTCAATTCTGACGAAGAGAAAGTCTTTGGGATCGAATTCAAAATCGAGCCATGATCCACGATAAGGAATCACACGTGCAGAAAACAAAAGTTTTCCGCTTGAATGAGTTAATCCACCATCATGGTCAAAGAAAACACCTGGACTACGGTGCAACTGAGAAACAACAACGCGCTCAACTCCGTTGATGATAAAAGCACCAGTATTTGTCATGAGAGGGATTTCTCCCATGTACACTTCTTGTTCTTTTACATCGCGGATTGAACGACTTTCGGAGTTCTCATCTTTTTCCCAGACCACTAAACGAACTGTGATCTTGATAGGTGCTGCGTAGGTCATACCACGCAAGCGACACTCATCTACATCATACTTTGGCTTCTCAATTGAATAGGACACAAACTCTAATGAGCACGTGTTGTTGAAGTCATTGATCGGGAAGATCGACTTGAACACACCTTGTAAACCGACGTTTTTTCTTTTTTCAGGCGGAATAACAGCCTGAAGAAATTGTTCAAAAGATTTCTTTTGAATATCAACGAGGTTAGGGGTCTCAATAGGTGAGGTAATTTTTGCGAAGCTTTTTCTGACTCTTTTTACATTCTCAAAGGATTCTTTAATCGCCATCTATTTGTTACCTGTATTATCTCTTCATTTTGACGAGCTTCAAACTTTTGAGGCTCAATCTGTAATAAGAAAAAGAGGACCCGCGAGGGCCCTCTTTTAATATTTTATTTTTAAAAATCAAATGCAAACTCACTTAATGAGAATTGCTTATTTGATTTCTACTTTTGCTCCAGCAGCTTCAAGTTGTTTCTTGAAGTTTTCAGCGTCAGCTTTAGAAACAGCTTCTTTTACTGTTTTTGGCGCGCCTTCAACGAGATCTTTAGCTTCTTTGAGGCCAAGTCCAGTGATTGCACGAACTTCTTTGATGACGTTGATTTTGTTAGCACCACCGTCTGTGAGAACGACGTTGAATTCAGTCTTCTCTTCAGCAGCTGCAGCTGCAGCTGCGGGAGCTGCTCCTGCGAAAGCAACTGGGGCAGCGGCTTTCACGCCGAACTTGTCTTCAAACTTTTTGATTAACTCAGAAAGTTCGAGAACTGTCATGTTTGCTACGGATTCTAGGATTTGTTCTTGGTTTAAGCTCATAGGTTCCTCCTGTGTAACTTGAGGTCTCTCAAGTTAGGCTTTTTCCTTTTGGTCTTTAACGGCCACTAAAACATTGACGCAATCGCGGGGCACAGCGCTGATTACACCCATAAAATTACGCAGAGGCGCGGCAAGCGTCCCTGCAAAAGTTGCCAGTAATGTCTGACGGTCGGGAAGTTTCGAGAGTGCTTTCACATCGGCAGCTGCGAGGTTTTTACCACCCAAGCTTCCGAGTTTAATTTGAAAAGGACTATCGTCCTTCACCGATTCTAAAACAGCTTTTGCAACACCGACGGCATCTTTGTATGAGAAAGCAACAGCGAGAGGACCTTTGAGGTGCTCTGCTAATGATTCATACGGAGTGCCTTTAGTAGCAATCTTAGCGATACGATTTTTGATCACTTTGATTTCACCTTCGGCAGTGTGAACTTTGCGACGAAGATCTGTCATAGCCTCAACAGTGAGACCACGATACTCCGTTACAAAGGCTGCGTTTGCTTTCGCAAACTTAACTTTGAGTTCTTCAAGCAATTCTGCTTTTTGTACCTTATTCACAGCCTATCTCCTTATACGCCTACGTTGAATTGATTGGGTTCGATACGAATCCCAGGACCCATTGTAGGTGCGATTGTAATTGATCTTAAATATGCGCCTTTTGAAGTCGCAGGTTTTGCTTTGATGATCGACTCAGCAAGAGCTTGAAGGTTTTGTTGCAATTTTTCTTTGCCAAAACTTTTCTTGCCGATAGGAGCATGAACAACGCCTGCTTTTTCAGCACGGTATTCAACTTTACCTTTGCGTTCTTCGTTGATTGCTTTCACGACGTCTGCCGTTACAGTTCCAGTCTTAGGGTTTGGCATCAAACCGCGAGGACCGAGAACTTTTGCAACTTTAGAAACAACAGGCATCATGTCTGGAGAAGCGATAACTTTATCGAAGTCCATCCAACCTTCGTTGATTTTTGCAACGAGATCGTCAGCTCCTACCAAGTCAGCTCCTGCGTTCTGAGCTTCTGTTGCTTTATCGCCTTTTGCGAAAACGATAATGCGAGTTTTTCTTCCAACACCATTCGGGAGAACAGTTGCTCCACGAACTTGTTGGTCAGATTGTTTTGTGTCGATTCCAAGACGGAAGGCAACGTTTACAGTCTCATCAAACTTTGCGTTTTTGAATTTTGATAAAATATCAAAAGCATCAACGAGAGTATATTTCTTTGTTGAATCGTAGCTTCCAGTGTTTTCTTTGTATCTCTTTGCCATGATTAGACAACCTCAATTCCCATAGACCGAGCTGTTCCCATCACTTGAGAAATTGCAGACTCAACAGAAAAACAATTCATGTCTTTGATTTTCATCTCTGCGATTTTCTTCACGTCATCTTGTTTAACTTTTCCGACTTTGTTTTTGTTGGGAACACCTGATCCACCCTGTAGTTTTGCAGCTTTTAAAAGCAAAATCGAAACAGGCGGTGTTTTTGTGATGAAGGTAAAACTCTTATCCGAAAATACAGTGATGATGATCGGAATAATGAGACCTTCAGCAGCTTGCGCTTGTGTGCGAGCATTGAACTGCTTGCAGAACTCCATAATGTTGACTCCGTGCTGACCGAGCGCGGGACCAACGGGAGGAGCTGGATTTGCTTTTCCTGCAGGTATTTGTAATTTAATAAATCCGGTGACTTTTTTTGCCATTTATATCTCCTAGTCCAAACGAATCTTTCTTCGACTGGGCCAATGGACCAATCCAGAGAGACTCTCCCAGTTTTTTAATTCACTCAAGTCTTTTCTACTTGAATGAAATCTAGCTCAACAGGTGTAGCACGTCCAAAGATGGATACCAATACCCTAAGCTTAGATTTTTCAGGTTTAACTTCTTCAACAGTTCCATTGAAGTTGGCAAAGGGCCCGTCGATAACGCGCACACTGTCTCCTTCTTTGAAGCTGTATTTGGGCTTTGCTTGTTGCTTACCCTCAATCATTTGGTTGGTGATTCGCTCAACCTCTTTTGTGGGGATAGCAGGGGGTTTGCGGGCATTGCCGACAAATCCCGTAATACGAGGGGTCGTTTTGACCAAGTGCCAGTTTTCATCTGTCAGAATCATCTGAACGAGCATGTAACCGGGGAAAAATTTACGTTCGGTTGATTTTTTTTGTCCTTTAACGAGTTCAACGACTGATTCTACAGGAATCAAAATTTCGCCAAATTCATCTTCTTTTTTAGTGCGGACAATTGCTTCTTCAAGTGAGGCGCGAGCCCGAGCTTCGAAGCTTGTTTGTGCATGAACGATGTACCATTTGAGATCAGTACGAGTGCTTTTTTTACGCTTTGGAAGTTCTTCTTCTTTTGCTGCACTTTCATCGGTCGAGGGCGCAACAGTACTAGGTGTCGATTCGTCGACTACCCCAGATGTATCTTTCTCTTCTTCGTTTATCATTGCGCTTCCTTCCTATGATTTAATGCCGATGATTGTTTTGACAACTTTAGTGACTGTCCAATCGAGGCCGCCGAAAAATATTCCAGCAAGGATCACTAATATAATGACCCAGAGAGTTCCTACTTTTACTTCGCGTGACCCAGGAAAAACAACTCGAAAGAGTTCGTCCATGCAGTCACTTACAAAGTGAGTTGCCTTTGTGTTTGTTCTTAAAATGATGAAAGTTGCTAAGCCAACCACGATGGGGAGACCTAGTTTAATTCCATCTGCAGACTCGGCGCCTATTCTTCGAGCAAGTTGGAAGTAACCAACCCACTGTCCTACATAGTGAAAAGCGAGGAACCAAAGGAGGACCCCGGCTGCAAAAAACATAATGTTTACGGCTTTAGAATTCTTCATTTTTTTAATTTCTTATACTTTGTGTCATATTGGCGGGTCAAGAAGGGCTCGAACCTTCAACCTTAGGATTTGGAATCCCACGCTCTACCAATTAGAGCTATTGACCCACATTAATAAGGGCCCACACTTTTCAGTGTAAGCCCTCGTATTTATTCCAAATCTAGCGATTACTCAACGATTTGAGCAACAACGCCCGCGCCAACAGTTCTGCCACCTTCGCGGATAGCGAAGCGGAGTTCTTTTTCCATAGCGATCGGAGTGATGAGTTCAACGTCGATTGTCACACGGTCACCAGGCATAACCATTTCAGTTCCTGCTGGGAGTGTTACGTTTCCAGTTACGTCAGTTGTACGGAAGTAGAACTGAGGACGGTAACCAGTCATGAAAGCAGTTGTACGACCGCCTTCTTCTTTTTTAAGAACGTAAACTTCGCCTTTGAATTTTCTGTGCGGAGTTACGCTGCCTGGCTTCGCCAATACTTGGCCACGTTCAACTTCTTCTTTTTTCGTACCACGGAGAAGCGCGCCGATGTTATCGCCAGCTTCACCTTGGTCGAGCAACTTACGGAACATTTCAACGCCCGTAACAGTTGTTTTGATAGTAGGACGAAGACCGATGATTTCAACTTCTTCGCCAACTTTCACGATACCGCGTTCAACACGTCCTGTAACAACAGTTCCACGACCAGAGATCGAGAACACATCTTCCACAGGCATGAGGAATGGTTTGTCTTTTGGACGTTCTGGCAATGGAATGTATGCATCAACTGCATCCATGAGCTTCTCAATTGCTTGAGTGCCTAATTCGCCAGCGTCACCTTCGAGAGCTTTAAGAGCTGATCCGCGAATGATAGGAATCGTGTCTCCAGGGAATTCGTACTTCGAAAGAAGTTCGCGAATTTCCATTTCAACGAGATCCAATAATTCAGCGTCGTCAACCATGTCACACTTGTTCATGAAAACAACGAGAGCAGGAACACCTACTTGGCGAGCCAAGAGGATGTGTTCACGTGTTTGAGGCATAGGACCGTCAGCAGCAGAAACGACGAGGATACCTCCGTCCATTTGTGCAGCACCTGTGATCATGTTTTTTACGTAGTCGGCGTGACCAGGACAATCTACGTGAGCATAGTGGCGTTTGCCAGTTGCATACTCAACGTGAGAAGTGTTGATCGTGATACCACGTTCTTTTTCTTCAGGAGCTTTGTCGATTTGATCGTAAGCTTTGAATTCAGCTTGTCCCTTCGCCGCAAGAGTTTTTGTAATTGCAGCTGTGAGAGTTGTTTTACCATGGTCGACGTGTCCGATCGTACCAATGTTCACGTGGGGTTTATCGCGGTTAAATTTTTCTTTAGACATACTATTTTTTCGCCTCCTTAGAGCTTCCTTTTTCTGTTTTCTTTCTTCTAATATTCTTTCAAATATTAAATGTTTTTTTTAACAGCCCTTTATGCAAGTACATAAAAAGGCAAAAGCACGCCAGCAGCTGAGCTGCTTACGAACCATGTCAACTTACAACGGCTGTATAGGAGTGACAAGTGTGTAAGGCAAGGGAATTTAAACTTTTTATTTTTTGGGATTCGACTTGTCGGAGAGTTGTGCTACTTATTTTTAAAGGAACGCGGCAGTAGCTCAATTGGTAGAGTATCAGCCTTCCAAGCTGAGGGTTGCGAGTTCGAAGCTCGTCTGCCGCTCCATTTAACTCTCAATTTTTATAAAACGACTTATAAAATTAAATATAAAATCAAAAAAATTAATAAGATTTAGCGAAGATAACTCTCTTTGAGCTGGGCTTTTGAGTGAGAAAGCATTTGCCGTCTTCTTGAAAGGTTTTGTCAAAGGGAAGGCAACGAATCGTTACCTTAAATTCTTGCTTGAGGCGAGCTTCGTCTTCTCTTGACCCTGCCCAATGGCAAAGCGCAAAGCCTCCGTGAATTTCGGGTTTGTTTTCATTCTTAGGAGTGAAGAATTTTTTGAAGTCTTCAAGCGTGTCGATTTTTTTCATGTTCTCATTGGAATAAGCAGTCGCTCTTTGAAGAAGAGTGTCTTGGATTTCTTGAAGAATAGAGGGGATTTTTGCAATTGCATCATCCATGTTTAAGAAATCTTTTTTGCGATGTTCGCGGTCTCGACGCGCGAGAGCGACCTGATTTTTTTCTAAGTCACGAGGGCCGATTTCGATTCGAAGGGGGACGCCTTTTTTGATCCACTCCCAGTTTTTAACTCCACCGTTTTCATCGCGACGATCGATTTCCACTTCGATGTTGCGCTCGTGAAAAGTTTTTTCTTTGAGCTTTTGTGCAAAATCCTGACAAGCTTTCAAGATTTGATCGCGAACTTCTTCTTTTGGAATCACAGGAATAATCACCACGTGAGAAGGCGCTACGCGAGGAGGAAGAATTAATCCATCGTCATCTCCATGGGTCATGATCATTGTTCCAATTAAACGTGTGCTCACTCCCCAGCTTGTTGTCCAAGCATTTTCTTCAACGCCACTGCGATTTAAAAAACGAATGTTGCAAGCTTTAGAAAAGTTTTGACCCAAGAAGTGACTTGTTCCGGCTTGAATCGCTTTGCGATCTTGAACCATTGTTTCGAGGCAATAAGTATTATCCGCTCCAGGAAAACGCTCGCTTTCACTTTTTTCACCTGTGATCACAGGAAGAGCCAAGTGATCGCGCATGAAATCTTCGTAGACCTTAAGCATTTGAAGAGCTTCTTTTTGAGCATCATCAGCTGTTTCATGAGCCGTGTGACCTTCTTGCCAAAGAAATTCTGCCGTTCTTAAAAACAAGCGAGGACGCATTTCCCAGCGCATGACGTTGCACCATTGATTGATCAAGAGTGGAAGGTCTCGGTAGGATTTAATCCATCGAGAAAAAGCAGCGCCAATAATCGTTTCACTTGTAGGGCGAATGATGAAGGGCTCCGTGAGTTCTCCTGAGGGAATCATTTTGACGCTTCCGTCGGGATTTTTTTTGGCTTCCAAGCGGTGATGAGTCACCACTGCGCATTCGGTTGCAAAACCTTCTACGTGTGACGCTTCTCGTTCCATGTAGCTTACAGGGATAAGGAGTGGAAAGTAGGCGTTTTTATGTCCGCTGTCTTTGAACGCTTTGTCGAGTCGAGCTTGGATGAGTTCCCAGATGCCATAGCCCCAAGGTTTGATCACCATGCATCCGCGGACTTCTGAATTTTCGGCCATGTCGGCTGCTTTGATAACTTGCTGGTACCACTCAGGAAAATCAGCTTGTCGAGTGGGTTGGATGGCGCTTTGGGAAGACATTGTCTTCAATTAAAATCTGAGTGATTGCTGGGTCAAGTGCTTAGATTTGCTTTTAGCGTCAAGGTAAAGTTTTTGTCTGCTCATAAATCTAGACTTTGGATTATCCTGTTATGAATGAGAGTGAAGCGTCGACAAGATCATACCTGGAGATTGTTTTTTAAAAGAACGGTGTCTGCCCAAATTCATTTGTTAACCTGTTTTTTTGCCATCGTAGCTATTCGAATTCTTTTGCCATTGGTTGAGCAAAGAGGATCGCTACATTATTGGTCTATTCTTATTTTTGGAGCAACCTCGATTTTGCTTTTTGCAGTCAGTTCAATTTTTCATTTTATGGTGGATGGCTTTGAGATGAGTGAAAAATTTGAAGATTTTATGGAGCGACTGGATCATTGGTCGATTTGTTTTTTTATCGCGGGTACGTATACGCCCTTTATCATCAATACTGTTTATTCTGATTGGCGAAATTTTATGCTCACAATGGTTTGGGTTTTAGCGATTGTGGGAGCGTTGTATACAGCCTTGAAGTCGAAGCTGCCGAAATGGGCTCAGTCACGTGCTTTTTACACAAGTGTTTTTGTGTTGATGGGATGGACCGCAATCGTACGCATGGATGAAGTGTCTGCTCACTTAAATTCAAGAGCTTTATTTTTTCTTTTTGCAGGTGGAGCAGCGTATATCGTAGGGGCTTTTGTCTACGCTACAAAAAAACCCCGGCTCATGAGCGGATTTTTTGGATTCCATGAACTCTGGCATGTGCTTGTCACAATGGGATTTGTTTTTCATTACAAGATGATTGAAAGTTTTTATTATTGAAATAAATAAAAACTATAACTTTTTTTAATTGTCCATATGCCATTTTACGACTTGCGCAAGACCGTCTTTGAATTCAATTTTTGGTTTCCAGCCTAAAGATCTTAAGTAATCACCTGAAATAGAATAGTTGAAATCGTGTCCAGGTCTATCGAGAGGTTCAATTAATTCATATTTGAGTGGTTTTCCCAAAACATTTGCAATCATTTGTGCAATCTCTAGATTGTTAACCTCTAAAGTGCCTTCGATATTGAATTTAGGGCAATTGCACGCTGTGTGATTAAGGGGAAATGGTACTTTTTTTAAGTTCAAAATAAAGAGAATAGCATCTGCTACATCTAAAGCATGAAGGTAGTGTCGGCTTCCTATTTGGTTTGTTTTTTTGTTTATGTGTACTGTAATAATTTCATCTTTTTTTATTTTTTCAATTGCCATCGGTATGAATTTTTCATTAGCCTGACGTTCACCAAATACATTCATTGTGTGAGTTATATAAATGGGCATTTTGTATGTGTTTGAATATGCAACACAGATTTCCTCAGCTGCAGCTTTTGATGCGGAATAAGGGTTCGCTCCATTATATCTATCGTATTCTTTAAACTTAACGCCAGGGATGGATGGGCCAAAAACTTCATCGGTTGAAAAATAGAGAAATCTTTCTAAGTTGTTTAGCGAGCGTGCGTACTCTAAAAGATGAGTTGTACCCATAACATTGTTTTCGACAAATTCTATTGGGTATTTTATTGACCTAGTAACGTGAGATGACGCTGCCATATGTAATATGATGTCAACGTGGCCAATCTTTTCTTTGATTTGTGAGTTGATTTCCGCTCTAAGGTCATGAAAAAGTATTTTGACCCTTTTTTGAGTATCTTTATCGAAATCTTTAATAATTTCGTGGATTCGATTAATGTCACTGGACGTATCAAGACGATCTAAGCTTATAATGTTCCAGTTTGTGTTTTTTAATAAATAATAAATTACGTGATGAGCAATAAAACCTGCACCACCTGTTATGAGAACTCTTTTATTTGATTTTGTTTCCATTGAGAATCCGCCTCTATGTTTATTCTAAATAAAAAACTTTAAACTTAAAGACTTTCTTTTAATTATATTTAAAGTAATTTTCTTTTAACTCATTAAAATGATTTTCTTGTAGGTGGCCGCGGCGGCTACACATGAGATCGTTGAGATCGAGTTGGTAGTTGATGATCATTTCGCGGTCCGTATCGTAAAACTCAACGTAGCAATCAGGGAAGCCTAGTGTGTGGCCGTACTCATGGCGAATGGTCCAACGAGCGCTATAGTCTTCTAGAGGGCGGCTTGCGTCCATTGTGATTTCGTTGCCACCTAGGCCGTTCACGTGAGGAGTGGCGCCTGGAGTGAAAACAACATGAGTTGTGCCGAAGTTGTTATCGGTAAAATCTAATTTGAGTTTCCAGTCTTTCCACTTCCATTCATCTTCGATGTTATCGCTGAGCCAAGTTTGAATCGTTTTTGTTTCAGGCGTTACAAAAGGAGCAAAAAGAGCGAGTGGATTTGTTGAGCTCCATTTGAGATCGGTTCTTGCTCCGCGAATTTTGTAAAATTCGTTGTACCTTTCTTGCGAGCCCTTTAAGTATTGCTTGTAAAATTTGAGTGCACTGTTTTCCACCAGTTCATTTTCGAGTTCACTTTGGCAAGAGTTTTTATCAATCCAGTTGTTATGACAAATAGAGATGAGCCAGTCGTTAAAATCTTTTTTTTCTTGGTCATTGAGTGAATTCCAGTTTGAAAGTTTGTCTTCGACATTTTCTACTTTGCTTAGAAAAAAATATCCGCGAATATCTTTTACGCTCACTTGAGCCAGGTAATCAAGATTGGGCTTCATGATGATCCATCGACTTGCGGATTGGTAAACGCGATCTACTTTTCGAACTGCCTCAAGGTATTCGACGTCTGTTGAAAAAGGATGGTTTGGTGGAAGTTCGACGTTGCTTAATAAAATATTTTTAAAATCAGCAGGGAGTTCGTTGAGCAGGGTTTTGTAATCTGCAAGGACAGTTTTTTCATTGTATTCTTTGGGGTGATCAATCGGAATACCCACAATCAGGTCGGGCGTGTAAAGAGCGAGTTGTTGGTCTGAAGATCTATGCGCATTGACGGTACTGAACCATGCAAGATTTCTTTTTCCAGTCTCAATGATTTTATTGAGGGCAGAGTTGTTTTTTTGAAAAGGAATTTTTTTTAAAATCTGTGTGTATTCTTGGCCGGTCATTTCGAGATCAAGTTCAGTTGCGTGAATACTTGATGATAAAAGCGTGGAAAAAAGCGCGAGTACGCGAAGAGTTTTGTTCTTGAATAAGTTTTGCATTTGAATCCCTACCTCAAAAAATGTTCTAAAAATCAGGAATGTGATTTGTCTATCTCAATTATCCTTTTATGCTGATTCTTTCTTGATGTGTCATTTTACTCAGCTTGATCATCCCTATGAGTCTTTTGGAATATATTTATTTGAGTCATTCAATAAGTGTTAAAATAAACACTTGAGGGAGTCATTGAATTTGAAAAAAAATCTAAAATTGTTCTTGTTTCTTTCATTGTTCTTTAACTTTTTAAAAGCAGCAGAACTTAAAAATGCAGAGGTGAGTTTTACAGCGGTGGGTAGCCCAAGCTTTCTCAGGATAACAGGAGAAGCGAGTAAGTTGGATTACGTTGTCGCGACTGAGAAGGGAGGTGAGAAGTTTGATGTTTTTGAGTTTCCACTCAAGGAACTTTCTACGGGAATCGATTTGCGAGATGAACACATGAAACAAAAGTATCTTGATGTGAAGGAGTATCCGACGGCACGTTTGAAGTTTCGTCAGCAAGATAAAAGTATTTTGTCGTTTGAAGATAAGAAAACACTTGAGGGAACTTTGAGTTTACATGGTCAAACAAAGGCTGTTTTGATTGAGGCTCAAAAGAAGGGAAAACGAATACAGGCTCATTACGAAATTAAGCTAAGTGATTTTGGAATCAAGATTCCTGAATGGGCCGGAATCACAGTCGCCGATAAAGTCAACGTCGAAACAAGTTTTGAGCTTTAGTTACTGTTCTACGCAGTAAAGCTTGTTAGGTGCTGCACAGTTTGGGTTGCTATTAAAAATAGAAGTATTGTCTGATGCTGTTGGATCGCCCCTTGCTCCACTATAAGAATTATTGTCAGTCCAGTTATTACAGTTATCGGCGAAGTTTGTCCAATCGGATGATAATCCTGTCCAAGCGTAATCGCCTGTAGCTGTGCTATCTATTGCTGCACCTAATAGTAATGGAAAACTAAAGATAGCGTTTTCGTTGGTTATTGCAATTAGAACAGAATCAGCAGACATATATGCCTGGTAGGGACTAAGAACCCAATTAAGGTTCTCGCTTTGCCCGCCGCTACAGTTAGCAGTCGTACATGCATGTCGTGTATTCCCAACGACCATGGCTTTGTATGTTGCTCCTGCATGTAGAGATGGTTTGTTTGCATCTCTTTGGCAGATGGTATCAGCTCCGTCAATGCCACCAATATTTCCATCGTTAGTTGAGGTAGATAAGAAAATAAATTTTGGTTCGGGTGTGGCTGCAGAGGAAGATGAGCTGGATTTTCCACATGAAAGGATAGACAAAGCTACTAACGATAAAATTAATTTTTGAAAATTATGCATAAGTTTATTTAAGCATAGTTTTGATTTACTTAGCGCGTTGACGCATAGTGTCTTCGTGTTGTATTCTCTACTCTCAAGATATGAAAAAAAGCCTCTTTTCTAATTTTCTAAGAAAAAGTAGTTATTTCTATTTTTTGTGTTTTTATATTTTTTCTTTTTCTCAACTAAGCGCGGATTCTTCTCAAAAATATTATCTCCTGCAATCAGAAAGTCGCTCTGATGATTTGAAGAATCTTTCTCAAGTGATGATCATAGGAGATACGCATCTTCCTCGTGACGTAAATTCTGAGGAATCTCAATTCATAAAAAATTATTTACGGAAAAGTATTCCTTTGCGCGACCAGCACCTTCAAACTTTAATCGAAGCCGCTTCAGCGGGAAGGTCGATTGTTTTTTTATATGAAGGGTTTTCTATCTTTGATGTTGATAACCGCTCACAAATTCTAAAAAAAATGAATGACGTGAATGTCGCGACTTTGGCGGAATTTTCTCAGAAAAATGTTTTAGATATAAGAGGTTGGGACAATCCAGTTTTAACCTATCTGATTGGATCACTTCAGGGCCAAATAATCGAAGATTTGAAAAGTCGTTCCTCTGCATCAAAAAAAATACCTTTAAACGTTGTTCTTGATTCGACACTTCCCTTGCTTATCCAAAGCTATAGAAATTTTATTGCTCTCAAAAGCTTGGAAAGAGTTTTAGCTCTCTACAAAGAAAAGGGGGCTCTTGTCGTCATGTTTATGGGGTCTGAGCATGTTTACGAAAGTGATTTTTTAAATGAGTTGAAAGTTAAAAAAATAAACTACCAAGTTTATACTTCGCAGTTGTCCGACGAGGTTCATAAAAAGTTTTTAGTCGAAGACAAGAAAGCTCCTGCTATTGGTTATTTTGATTATGTTTTCTTAAAAGAATCCTTTTTGTCTTTTGCCAAGATGGAAGGTGCTGAGTTGATAAAAGAAAATCCGAAAAATAAAAAGGATTTAGACGATTTAATTTTTCATTTTGATCAAGGTCTTGAGTATCTTGTGAAATATAAAAAGCTCAGCAAGGAAAAACCTTAAATATTCAGACTTGTGAGTTTCGGGAATTTGGTGGACGTGACAGGGATCGAACCTGCTACCCCCTGAATGCAAATCAGGTGCTCTCCCAGATGAGCTACACGCCCGTTAGCGACTAAATTGAAGGTAGAAAAACTTTCCTCGCAAATCAAGTCCCTATAAAAAAAATCGTTATTCGCCGCTTTTATAGGCGCTTGTGAAAAGATTGATGATTCCGCCTGAAAATTTCTTCTTAATTTGGCGATTTCCGCTCGTATCAGCAGGGCCAAAGGGAATCTTGAGGCTAATATCCTTAAAAGTGGAGGTTTCAGCAGAAGGCGACACTCTGAGAGAGCCCGAAAGTTGGCCGTTTTCGGGAGCCATGCTGGGCATTGGCAAGTCGCTCTCAAAACTGAGTTTGCCTTGAATTGTAGATTGGGCAGTCCCAAAGTTAAGAGTGGGTATTTTAAGTGTATTTCGAGTGAGTGATCCAACAGTTTTAACTTCATCCAAGTCTAAGCTGGGAAGAGTTAGAAAAGGAGTGGAGAGGCTTGGGCTTCGAACTTCGTTCGCGTTGAGATCCCAAATGAGCGATGGAAGTGATTTTCCATTCAATGAAATGTCATTTACTTCTAAAGAGCCCGAAAAAATCCCGTGAAGTTCATTTTGAAGGTCAACATTTTCTAGAGAGAACTTTTTAAGTTCAAGACTTGCAGAGAGCGATGTGGGGGCCCAAAAGGGAGAACCCTTTAGGAGAGCTGCAAGTGATCCGCTTTCTTTTTCGATGCAACCAATTCCTACTTGAAGTTGGCCCATGAGGAGCGGCCAAATACGAGGTGCGATGATGAGTTCCTCGCAACTAATACTTTGACCCATAGGGGATCGGATGTGGGCCGCAGAAGCAGAAAAGCCAAGGACGGATCCCTTGCTCAAGCCGATGCGTAAACCAAGCGTGGGTTCTAAATTTTGCATGTCGAGCGCTATGCCCGAACTTTTAGAGACGGTTGTTGTGATGAAGTCTTTCACTTGATTCCAAGGGAAGAAAAAAACAATTCCGATGAAAAATCCAAGAATAATGAAAAAGTATTTTTTCAAAAAGTTCATTCAGATTCTCCGCCGCCTTCAAAGCCAGGGGGTGGGGGTGGAGGAGGCATATCATCAGGCATTTCGGGAGGGACAAATTCATCAAAATTTTCTCCGCCCGGTGGAGGAGGGATGAAATCTCCTGACATGTTTCCGCTGCCGCCGCCCGCTCCATCGCCACTGCCGCCTCCAGGGAATGGGTTGCTTGGGCCAGATCCTCTTGTTGCAGATGAATCGCTGCCGTCAGCATCGGGATACGCTTGAGAATTCCCTGGGCCTTGTGCAAATTGATTGCCGATAGCAGGGTTGAATTCAAAACTTGCTTCTATGTCGAGTATGTCTGTTTTGCGCGGGTTGGGACGAGCAATGAATTTAGTCGCTTTCAATTTGGGATAAAGAGCCTCGAGTTGAAAGAGGATCCGTGTTGCTTGCCTGATTGAGATTTCTTGAAGCATTAAGTTGAGTTTGTCACCATTTGAAAGAAGTGATCCGTAGACTTCTGGAACACCAATCTTCATAAGGTATTCGTTGAAGCTAGAAGCAAGATCGTTGGCAGAATCTGCGTTTAGAGGAGCCCATCCTGCTGGAGGCGTGTAACCTTTGTTTTTTGCTTCGTACTCCGCTTGAAAAATAAAAGCATCGGCTTCAAGCTTTTCGAGAGTTTTGATTTTTTTAACTTTTGAAAGAAGCATCAGCGGCCCGCCCAAAACAAGAAATCCAAAAATTGCGATTCCTACAAAGTTAAGAGCCTTACGAATATTGCTTTGCTCATTGGGAGTGAGAGCTTCGTAGCGTCTCATCAGCTGTTCGAAAACTGTTGAGTTTTCAAAGTTTTTGAGTGCTAAAACGATCTTTGTCCAGAAGTTTTTTGAGAGTTCTTTAAGACTTTCCATAAAAGATTATTTACCCTTTGCTTTTATAAGGAAGTTCTTTCCGTTTTGAGCGTTTATGGATACGTCCGAGAATCCTTTTTCTTGAAGATCTTTTTCGAGCTCTGTTTTTTGAAAGTTTGAATCATTGCTTGTATCGATTGTTGCTTGAATATCTTTTAAGTCATTAGCTGAAGTGACTCGGAGTTCTTCAACTTTGCTAGTTGGACGAAGGCTTTGAGAGATTTTGAGAAGATCATCAATGAAAGCACCTCTTGATTGAGTAGACGGAAGTTGCGAAAGCCTTTTGCTGCGAAAACTTTCGAACTGATCTTTAATTCCGTAAGGATCTGCTATGAGCTTTTCTTTCTTGGAGCCAAGGGGAATCTTCGATCTTGAGAAGGCATTCGCTGTACGGTCGGCTTGTCGCTCTAAGCGAGGGTCCATGATGAAGGAAGCGATTGTGCAAAGAACAAATAAGGCAATGCTCATGAGAGCAACGGGTAAGAGAACGGCTCTTACTTGAGGCTGCTGAATTTTCTCGAGTGTTGCGGAGATGACTTGGTTTTGTTTGGAACTTCTGCGGAAATTTAACCAAGGAAGTGAGCGAAAAAAACCATGTCTGAGAGAGAGCGCAAGAGGAAGTACGAAATGAGTTCTCTCGTGAGGTTGAAGAGCTACTTTTCCGCTGGAGATACTTGTGAAGGGATCCCAAACGTGAGAGGTCGTTCTAAGTTCATGTTCAAAAAGTTCTCGAAAACCCGGACTATGGCTTAGAGGGCCTGTAAGAATGAATTGCTCAATTCTTTTTCCAGAACGTGAAGCTGCGGCTTGTGTTACTTGATAGAGTTCCACAAATAGAGGACGAATGGAATTTTTGAGATTATCAAGTTCGGCGCTTTCTTGAACGAAAGAAACTTCTTTTGTAAGCCAATTTTCAAATTCACTGATTGAAACAGCTTTTTCGGCAAATTCACGATCATAAATATCTTTTGATCCGCGTGTGAGATGACGAAATTCGATGAGTGAATCAGAGAACTGAGAAGCTTTGAGTAATTTAGAAGCAGGTGGAAACTGAACAATTGAGATTTGAGTTGTTTCAAATCCTATGTCGCAAAAACAGACAGTCGTGTTTGGTTTCATTTCTTTTGAAAGAAACGAAAGACCCATGCGACCTAAGGCTTGACCTGGAACTAAGAAATCAGAAGGAAGAACGTCAACATGTTCAAAAGCTTTGTTGATGTCTTCGACGGGTTGACGTGCAATGAGAGCACCCGTGAATGTGTAAAGGTTTTTTTCTTTACCTATGAGTTGAAATTCAACAATGTAATTGTCGATTTCAACAGGGAGGCTATCTTCAAATTCAGCCTGAATCGCAGCTTGAACACGGTTTCGATCACGAAAAGGAAAAGAAAAGTTACGAATAACAAGAGGAGTATTCCCAATACTTGCAAAGACTCGGTCGGGACGAGAAGAAAGTTTAGAAAAAGCATTCTTGAGAAGTTCTGCAACGTTGTCGCTTGTGTTGCGATCAATTTCGATGAGATTTGTGAGGACAGTTTTTTTGGATGGATCTTCGATTTCAACAATTAAAATCTTACGAGAATCGAGGTGTATTCCTACACATTTCATGGTGCTGCTCCCTCTTCAAATCGTATCACATGTAAGTCACTAAATTTGCTAGAATCTGGTGGTTTTCCGGCAGTGGTCGTTGTTGAAGTGGGGGCTGGAGGAGCTTCTTCATCCATTCTCGTATAAAGACGCACGATCGAGTGTGAGTCTCCAACACTTCCACTCCCTTCAATCATGAAGACGCTTTCTTTTTCGTATCCATCTTTTTTCGTGCCCTCGGGAAACTGAAAATCTGCTCCCCCCCTAATATCAGGATTTGAACGAATAAAACCCGCACACTCATCAAGAGATCCAAAGGGTTGAGAGAGCCGACGTTTTTGAATCAAGCCAAGATCTGCGTCTGTGAGGTTATTTTTGGAATAAGCTTTAAATCGATCTAAGGAGAGAGTGTTGCAGTTGATCTCTGCTTTGAGGTTAATCAAAGAAAATTCGTTTTTTAAGGGGCGCAAGGTATCGTCATCCCAAAGATCAATCATGGAAAGTTCGGAAAGCGCTCCAAATCGATCGTTTCTGGATTTATAGGGAGGAGTCTTGCGTTGATATACGGCATCTTCATCGCCGCCCTCAATCTGCCGATCATCAGGGTCCATCCAGTCGGCGATCGAATTGGGAAGTGCGTTTGGATAATATCTTTCAATTTTATCTCTAAAGTTTTGATCTGTTTCGGCTCTTTGATCGAGGAGGTATTGAATTTGTTTTTTGATAGATTCCGAAACGCTTTTGGCGTCAGCAGCGCTTGGAATACTCAGAGGCATTCGATGAATTTGCTCGTCGAGAAGATTTAAAGGAATTTTTGAACCTTCGCCTTTGATGATTGACGTGAAGGTTCCAGGAGCTGCGCTTTTTTGGCCGTCAAAAGGAAAAGCGGGAAGCGGAAAAGACCAAATCATGGAGCGAATGTTTTTGGGAACCAGTCCCGCGAGAGCGCTTTGTGATGAGAGCAGGTTTTCAGTTTCACGGAACATATGAACTCTGAGTAAGCCCATGCGTGCAGCGGATTGAGCAAGGTAATAAGATTGAAGGCGGTTTTTGTTTTTTTTGCTGATGGTGACGTCAATGTTACTTGTGTAGAGAAGTTGCGTAATGAAAAAACTTAAGAGAGCAAGCGAAATAAGGACCATTAACAAAGCCATTCCCCTTTGCTTCTTGTAGAAAAGATTTTTTTTCATTAAGGAGATCCCCCCCCATTTGGAACACTGCCTCTTGTAGGGGTTTTTGCTGATTGTGACCAATCAATATTTCTATACAAAGCTTCCGGTAAGCGAACAGCTGTGACAAGCGTTAGTTCTTTAGACTTCCTGCCCCCTTTTTCAGATTCATATTCTGGAGTAAATCGAAGTTCTATTTTAACAGCTTCAGGAACTTTGTTGAGTGTTTCTGTTTTGTCAGAATCCCATTCACTAATCCACTGTCCTTGTCGTGGACTCCAAAAAGTAAATTTAAGTGAGACAACTTTTTCTATCAGTACGAAGGAACGAAAATCCTCAGGATTTTCTCGATCTGTTTTAGAAATCGCTCTTTTTGATTCACTTCGAATGAGTGCGCCCTCTTTAAGAGTATAAAAAACAAAATGTTCTTCATTTTCAGGAGCATTTGCAGAGAGACGTTGATGAGTTCTTGTTGAAAATAAAAGAGTGTTTTCTTTGCCTTGGAAGACAGTAAGAGGGAGCGGCTTTTGAGGGACTGGGGGAACGAAGCCTTTATCTGGTGGAGTATCCGGTGTTGAGGGTTTGTGGGGGTACCAACCAAAATCATCGGGAGTTGCATAGAATGTATTTCGAATATCTCGTTCTAAAATTCCAAAAGCTGATCGAAATTCTTGTAGAGTTTCGGTTCGAGATTCGACTGACTCCTTTGCTTTTGTAGTCATTTTGACTGAGTAGTAAACGGAGTAACTCAAAAAAGAAAGAAGCACGAGCACGAGAAGAATTTCTAAAAGGGTAAAAGCACTTTTAGACTTTTTCATTCCGTTGTTGAGTCCTTATCTAAGTCAGTATTTTGTGAGAACGTTATTTTAGGTTTTTTAGGAATCAAGTGAGTCACCAAGGGAAATTGTCTTTCAGCTCCTTGAAACTGCCACTTCACAATCACAACTAATTCACCCATATTTTCTTTTAAAGCTTTGTTTAAATTAGAAAGAAGAAGTTTCGCTTGTTGGAATTGATTTTCGGAATCTTCATTGGAAAGACCATAAGCTTTTAAAAAAGCAACGACCTGATTTTGAGTGATGAGAAGCGGGTTTTCTTTGAATTCAGCAGACCACTTGAAGGTTTCGTAAGGGGCTTCGAAGGTTCCTTCTTGAGTTCCAAAGGCTCCTTTTACGTCAGCTTTATCGACAGCTGTTTGAAAAAGTATTTCCATTTCGGTCATTTTTGACTCCGCAAGAGTTTGAGCTTGAGTGAGTAAACCACTTTCAGCGACACTTCGTAGACTTCGAGTTCTGGCGCTCACAACGGCGCCAATAATCATAAAAAATATCAAGGTTGCCGCAAGAATTTCTAGAATCGTAAAACCAGATTCATTTTTTTTTATCTTTTTCATCCGGAGTTTCATTGTGGAGCGGCCTCCGCGTCGATATCGACTCGACCCGTGAGGCTTCGAGTTTTGATATGAAAAAGAACAGATTTTGGCTTGTTAAGTTCTTGAAGCGTAATCGTGGCATCATCAATAAAACCATTGGGAAAACAATAAATTCCCATGTCACCTTGTGTGATGCTTTTGTTTTCGCCTATTCGCCACGATTTAACAGAAACAATTTTAATTCCTTTGGGCAAGTAATGTCTTTTAGCATCTTGAGCGGGCACAAAAGCATCTGCGGTTTTTTTTTCGTTTTTTTCTTTGTCTTTTTTCTTTTGTTTTTCTTGAGCTTGAACGTCTTCAATAAGTTCTGCTTTAATTTGCTCTTCAGGAAGGGCATCGCCTTCGGCCATCTCGAGAGTCCATGCTTGTTCTCTTTCAACTTTGTTAGAACTTTCATCCACATAAGTTCCACCTAAATCAACATGTATTCGATGAAGTTTGCCGGTTAAAATGGCTTGATCGTAGCAAAATTTTACAAGAGCTCCTAAGCGACGAACGCTTGTTCGAACATTGGCTCGCGTGATTTGATCAAGTTTTGGAAGGCCCACAGATAGGAGCATACCGATAAGGGCAATGACCATCATGATTTCGATGAGGGTCATGCCCTTTTGAGATGTTTTAAACGGAGACCGAAAGAATCTCTGTTTAGTCTTCGAAAGGAATATCAGCTGCTTCTCCTTCGCCCCCTTCTTGGCAACCTTGGCCGAGGGATTTGAGAACCATTGTTTGACCATCATAAGAATAAAAAGGATCGCATCCGTAAGGATCTTGAGCGACTTTTTTCTTTCCGCCCATATAGCCTTCAGTTGCGTAAGAAGGACAGCTTCCAGGATTTTCAACTAAGCCAGCAATGTTTTTTGGATAATTATTGCAATCAAGTTTGTACTGATCCAAGGCACCTTTAATTTCAGAGAGATAAATTTTTGTAATTTTTCTTTTTCCACCCGAAAACTTTGAGAAGACGTTTTTGCCGACGGTTCCGATAATCAAGGCGATCAACGCGATCACCATGAGGATTTCCAAAAGAGTCATACCACTTTTATTGGATCGGATTGTTTTGAGACTTAATTTTTTCATTTCTTTTTCTCC